>JAAXGV010000066.1 GCA_012271185.1 Rhodothermales bacterium | reverse complement strand
CCCAGCGCTCTGGAATCCCATTTCTTTCACGGGCTGATAGCCCGTGTGGGTGCGCACAAAGTCCGCATCCGGCCTTGCCAATCCTGCCCCCTGCGAACGACCGCAGCTTCCTGGTGTCCACCCACGTGGTTCCTCTCGCCAGAACCAGGACTGGTTCCGACCCGCCTCGCGTCCTGAAAAGCAGCGTCTTCACAATCTGACCCAACGCGCACCCGACCGCTGCGGCAGCATCCTGCGCCGTCCGTGTGGCCGCCTCGAGCTCGCGGACCTCAGCATGCAGACCAAGCTCGGCCAGGATCCTCTGGACGTGGGCCGCCTTGCGGCTCAGACCCTGGCTCACGGTCCTTCAATCACAGCTATGGCGCGGCCAAGCTCTTCAGCCACGCGATCCAGGACAGCGGCTGCAATCACCACCTGTGCTTCCGCCTCATCCCATTCGCGCCCCTCAATGGTCTCCCGCACCCCTGGCAGCGTCTTGACTCCATAGCCTGTAAGCAGGCCCGGCGCATAGATGTGATGGCGATACCAGGGACGGCCTGGCAGCCCGTCATCACGCGCCATCGCGCGCTCCACGTGCATGAGGACAGCATTAAGCTCCTGCTGCTGCTCTCTGGTCAGGGTGCAGACCTTGACAAGCCTGTCGTACGTTGCGGCGCGCTCTTTGAGCGCCGCGAGGCTGTTGCGCAAGGGCGCAAAATTCAGGTGCGGGACGGGCTCCCTGGGGCCAGGAGCCACAAACGGCTTTTGCGGGTCGCTGGCAAGTGTATAGGCATTGGACGCCAGCAGCTGGTTGTGGCGGACAGTTTCTTCCCGCATCGTGGTGATTAGCTCCTCCACCTCATCGATGTACGCCGCGACATGGAGCACCCAGTTCTCCATCCTGAGCGGCAGCACGTCCGCGTTGGCCATGCGCAGGGTTATACGTCCCGCAACCTGGGCCAGCGCCTTCCCATAAGCAAACCCCGGGTCCTGAAACCGCGTGTAATGGTCATATGAGTCATAGGCAGAGTGGTAGGAGCCGCCGCCATTCTCTCCGCCAAAGCCAATATGAAGCGATGCGACCGCCAGGTGCTGCAGAAACGGCGAGTAGTCCGATCCCGACCCCAGCGGTGAGATACGTAGATCGCCTTCGGCGGTGGCTTCCCTGCCGCCGCTCACCCGGCGGCGTGCCTGCAGCCGCTCCGCGACAGTAACCCCGGTTTGCGGATCTGTAACGGATGCGGCAACCTCATTGACCAGACGCTCAAGGGTATGCGATCCGCCAGCTCTCAGAAAACCACGCCCATTTCCGTCGGAGTTGATGTAGACGACCGCTTTTTCGCGCAGCTCGTCCGCATAGTGCTCCACCCATTCGGTAGATCCAATCAGACCGGGCTCTTCGGCGTCCCAGCCGGCATAAACGATCGTCCGCCGCGGTCTCTTCCCTTGCGAGGCCAGTGTGCCTACCACCCGGGCCTCTTCCATCAGGGCCACCATCCCACTGATGGGATCAGACGCGCCAAAGACCCATCCGTCGCGGTGGTTTCCCCGAATGACCCACTCTTCCGGGTAATCACTTCCCTCCATCACCGCGACCACGTTGTAGGCCGGCACAAGGTCCCATGAGAACTTCAGCTCAAGGCGCACGCGCGCAGGGCCTGGCCCCATGTGGTACGTCAAGGGCAACGCTCCCCTCCACGAGACTGGTGCTACGGGGCCCTCCAGCGCTCGCAGCAGCGGCTCAGCATCCGCATACCCTATAGGCAGCACCGGTATCGTCATCAGGCCCGTGGCCTGATCCAGTGACAGACGTTCCGCATCGGGCGTTGCGCCATACCCCGGCGTAAGCGGGTCGCCTGGAGAAAGGGGCATATCCAGCACGGAACCGCGCTGCACACCATAACCCATGCGATAGGGTCCGTCAGGATAAACAACACCCTGAAAGAAGCCATCGTCGCGCGGATCCGAATACAGAATGCACCCCACTGCGCCGTTCTCGGCCGCAAGCTTTGGCTTGAGGCCGCGCCACGAGCCGCCGTAGCGGGCAATCACGATCTTGCCGTGCACGTCAATGCCATGCTGCGCCAGCACTTCGTAATCCTTGGGCAAGCCCTGGTTGACATAAACGAGTTCCGCGGTCACATTTCCATCGGCAGAGTAGGCGTTGTATGGTGGCAAGCGGTGATCGCGAACACCAGAAGTTGCGTCATGCTCGATATCCGGCTCAATGAGGCTGGCCTCAAACCTGCCGGGCTCCAGCATCTCCAGACGCCGCGTCACAGGCGTAGGCAAGAGTATGTGATACTCTTCCAGCCGGGCTTCATAGCCCCATGCTGTGAACAGCCGTATCATGAACTCAGCGTTGGCCTTGGCGTGGGGCGAGCCTACATGCTGCGGCCTGGCTGTCATCTGCTGCATCCAGGTGCGCAGGTTTTCGGTGTCGAGCAGCGCATCGAACTGCTGTTCCAGAACACGCTGTGCGTCTGTTCGTTCTTCAGTGAAGCCATGGAAGGGCTGCGCACGGACCACGAAAGCCGTGCACAACGACAGGGCGAACACAATCCCTGAAAAGTGCTTTATGTGCATGGAAGCCGCGTTTGAGTGCCTGACTAAGCGTAAATTACACGCACGACCGCAAAATCGGGCAAGCTCCTGTACCAGAAATCAACCTTTTCTCGGACATGCGTAAGCTGTCGTTAAGCACTATTGCCAAGACGCTCGATGAGATGCTTGATCGTCAGATGACGGGACAGGCACGCATCGCTGCCCACCTGGTAGCAGCGGCAGAAGCTGCCGGGCGCACACCTGACCAAGTCATCAGCATTCTGGAGGGCGTTGTAGCCGCTACAGTTCTTGATGAATTATGGATTACGGATGAGTCCGGGTATGCCTACCTCACCAATGTGCGCGATGATGAAGGCAACCTTGTGCCCTTTGCCTTCAACCCGGATCCCGCGATTCAGAAGCAGGCGTCCAAGTTCTATTCGCTGCTCAACGAGCCCATAGAGAGCGACGCCGTCGTGGTACAGAAAGCACAGAACCGCGAAATCGACTGGGAGATTTACAAATACGTTGGCGTCAACGGTGTGGACAAGCGGCGCATCGTGCAGGTAGGCAACGCGCTGGCATTCGAAGAGCAGGGTCTCCTTACGGATACGTACGCGTCGCCGGTGATGACCGCGGTGTTGGCGGCTTTCGGGGAGTACGAGCTGCTGAAAGCCACCAGCACTACGCGCACACCCGAGGTCCGGTCGGTCTTTGAGGCGATCCTGTCCAAGCAGATGGCCGTCCACTGCACGCTCGTGGCTGCGTTTACTGACAGCGCCAGGTCCGCCGGCTGGTCTGCCGACAATATCAACAGCCGGCTGCACCGCATAGCCGTCACCAGCCCTCTGACAGAGATCTATGTGGCCTCACATGATGGCACCATCGCTTACTCCAGCCAGAAAGACGCGCCTTTCGTGCTCCCGCGACTTGATGCCATAGGAGCGCTCGCCGTGGGGACCTTCAAGTCTGTGGAGCACGCATGGGAGTCGGCTCACGGCCGTGTCAGCAAGGTCGTGACCGTATTCCACCCGGACACGAACCAGCTGGTTCAGGTCGTGCAGTACATCGAAGACTCTCACCTGGTGTCGCCGCGCTACGTGATCCCGGCCACACTGGATGACGGGTAGCCGTCAGAGCCAGCGGCGGGCGCGACGGGCGGTCAGGATGCCGGTGTTCATGCCAACGAAGTGCATGGTGCCGTCGTAGCGGCCGTGCTCCATTTTGACGCACCGGTCCATCACGACATCCAGACCGGCGGCTTCAGCAATCCCGACAGCTTCCTCGCTAACGATACGCAGCTGCAGCCAGAGCGCTTTGGCGCCAATCTCCGCAGCCTGTCTCGCATACCGTGGCGCTTCTCGGGAAGGGCGGAAGATCGTGACCAGGTCAACCGGGCCCGTTATGTCCAGAAGAGTGGGATACGCCTTTTCCCCCAGTATCTCCTTCGCCTTCGGGTGCACCGGTATGACCCGAAAGCCATGTGACACCAGGTACGTTGCTACAAAGTAGCTGGCCTTCTGGCGGTGGGTCGACAGCCCCACCATAGCGACTGTGCGCGCCTGTCCGAGGATACGGCGGATAGTCTGCTGATTCTGATACTTCGCCTTAAGCTCCGGCGACAGTACCGAGTTCAGCGTCAGATCGCATGCAAGGCTTGATCCAGATCCCATAGCAAATCCTTTTTCGTTTCCAGTCCAACAGACAGCCTGATCATCCCCGGCGCTATACCGCTGGCTGCCAGCTCCTCGTCCGACAGCTGCTGATGCGTTGTCGACGCCGGATGAATCACCAGGCTGCGCGCATCTCCCACGTTGGCCAGGTGCGAGAACAGGTCCAGCGCTTCTATGAAGATCTTGCCTTTCGCACGCACCGCTTCACCCTCGCCGCTGAGTCCAAACGAGAACACGCTGCCTGGCCCCTGTGGCAGGTACTTGTTGGCCAAGGTATGGTATGGGCTGCTCTCAAGCCCCGGGTATGCAACCCAGTCCACTTTCGGATGCTCTTCCAGGAAGGCGGCCACGGCCATGGCGTTTTGCACATGGCGATCCATCCTGAGGGAGAGCGTTTCAAGGCCCTGGATCAGCAGAAACGCATTAAATGGGGAAAGACAGGCGCCTGTATCGCGGAGCGTCTCCACTCGCGCCTTCATCAGAAAGGCGTGGTGCCCGAACGTGTCATAGAAGCGCAAACCGTGGTACGAAGGCGAAGGGCTGGACACAGTACCGTAGTGGCTGTAGTCAAACTCGCCGGACTCAACAATCACACCGGCGATGGAATTGCCATGCCCTCCAATAAATTTCGTGGCTGAATGTATGACGATGTTTGCGCCAAAGGTCAGCGGGCGGCAGAGGTACGGCGTAGCAAAGGTGTTGTCCACGACCAGTGGCAGGTAGTTGGCACGGCCCAGGGCTGCCAGGCGCTCCATGTCCAGGACGCTGCCTTGGGGGTTGCCTATAGTTTCGCCGTAGAGCACCTTTGTCCTGGGTGTGATCGCCGCTTCCCAGGCGTCAAAATCGTCCGGATCGACAAAGCGTGCAGTAACCCCGAGCTTGCGAAACGTGTGCACAAACTGGGTTCGTGTGCCGCCATAGAGGTGCTGTGATGCCACGACCTCGTCGCCTGGTTCGAGCAGCGTCATCATGGTGGTCAGCTGTGCGGCCATCCCGCTGGCCGTTGCGACGCTGCCTGCACCCTCCTCGAGTGATGCCATCCGTTCCTCAAAGACTGCCGTCGTCGGGTTGTTGATGCGCGTGTAGATGTTGCCGTACTGCTTAAGGTCAAAAAGCTGCGCGGCATAGTCTGCGCTGTCGAACACGTATGACGTGGTCTGGTAGATCGGCACTGCGCGTGCGCCGGTGGTGGCGTCAGGGATATGCCCCGCATGCAGCATGCGCGTGTCGAAGCCGAACGGACGTCCCTGGTTCTTGCTATCTTCCTTGTTCATGGCTTGCTTTCGGGACTCGCCAAAGACACGCTATCACACCAGAAAGCGGGGCTTGTTCCGGCGAGGCGGTCAGTGGCAGAGATTTTCACAAAGCCCGTGGCACGATATGGAAGGTCATCCGGGAACAGAGCCCCGCAAGATAACCAAGAAGCGTTACGGCAAGGAGCTGGCGGCACTGCATGTACGGCTGGTAAAGCTTCAGCGCTACATCAGAGCTGAGGACCTTAAGGTATGCGTGTTGTTTGAAGGGCGTGATGCCGCCGGCAAGGGTGGCACCATCAAGCGTATCACACAGCCACTCAATCCGCGTGTATGCCGGGTCGTGGCACTGGACAAGCCGGATGACCGCCAGAAGACACAGTGGTACTTTCAACGCTATGTTGCGCACCTGCCTGCGGCAGGCGAGATGATGCTTTTTGACCGAAGCTGGTACAACCGGGCTGGGGTTGAACGCGTGATGGGGTTCTGCACTCGCGCAGAGTACATGGAGTTTCTGCGTACCTGTCCGGCCTTCGAGAACATGCTGATTGATTCCGGCATCCACCTTATCAAGTACTGGTTTTCGGTAAGCGCGGAAGAGCAGGAGCGGCGGTTCCAGCGGCGCATTGATGACCCGACGCGACGGTGGAAGATCAGCCCGATGGATCTGCAGTCGCGACTTCGGTGGAGTGACTACTCCCAGGCAAAAGATCAGATGATGCTTTACACCGACACACCCAAGTCTCCATGGTTTGTCGTTAACGCCAACAACAAGCGTCTGGCACGCCTGAACTGCATCCATCACCTGCTTAGCCGGCTTCCTTTCGAGGAGATCCAGCCGCCACCTATTGAGCTGCCCGCATTACAGCCGGACACCGGCTATGTGCGCACACCTTTGGAAGCCCAGCATTTCATCCCTGAAATCTATTAGGGCGCCGGGCTCGAACCGCCTCCCAGGCCTGCGGTTGAACGCACCCACGTTCTGGCGACACACCAACCATGTCTTTTGTCGAGACGGACCGCACGCATCATCATACTGTATCAGAAAGCCTGTCTGCTGCTATGGAGCTGCGGGACCCTCTCGAGCTCTTCAGGGAGTGGTTTCAGCGGGCTGAGAATGCAGGCATCCGCCTTCCCGAGACCATGACGCTGGCCACGTGCACAGCCGGCGGGCAGCCATCCGCCCGCACGGTGCTGCTGAAGCAGCTTGATGAGCGCGGCTTTGTATTCTTCACCAATCTGGAGAGCCGCAAGTCTGGAGAGCTCCGGGAAAACCCCCGTGCGGCGCTGGTCCTGCACTGGCCTGTGCTGGATCGTCAGGTCAGGGTTGAGGGCGCCGTGGCCAGGGTATCCGATGCGGAGGCGGCGGCCTACTTCAAGACGCGTCCGCGAGAGAGCCAGCTTAGCGCCTGGGCCAGCCGTCAGAGCGCCCCGCTGGAGACCCGGGACGAGCTGGAGAAGCGCGTAGGCGCTGCCAGGGCCCGCTTTACCGGCCGGCGTGTGCGGCTGCCACCCCACTGGGGGGGCTGGCGCGTTATTCCGGCATGCATAGAGTTTTGGCAGGGTCAGCCCGGCCGGCTGCATGACCGGCTGGTTTTTGTCCGGCAGCAAGGCACCTGGGACACATACAGACTCTATCCGTAAGAATCATTGAGCTGCCAGCTCGGGCCGGGGTCTTGATGCCGGCGATTTTTCGTGTTGATCCAGCACGTGTCTCACCGCCTCAGGCATCGACACACGTCCATCCCGCGACAGGCATGACAGCGTGACCCGGATAAAATCCAACTGCTCACGATCCTGGCGGGAGCAGTTGAACCGAAGTGCGGTTCTTTCTCAACGCAGGTAACGGTGCGTGATTCCTCAGCCCCAACACAAGCAGGCTAGGAGTCTGCCCCGCAGGAACTG
>JAAXGV010000144.1 GCA_012271185.1 Rhodothermales bacterium | reverse complement strand
CCCGGAACGCCATGCTATGATATCTGCTATGGCAGCGCAGGGTCTGGCCTTGCCGAATACGGCGGTTTGTGATTCTGCTGGGAGGCATTGGCTACTGGCCAGGTGAAGCTGTCCTGCTGCTGGTCTGAGCAGCAGGAGCAACGGGGCATCAGGACTGCCCTGTGCTGGTGCTCTGCGCTGATCCGCAGCTGGGCGCCTGCGAGTCGCTGCTCTTGCGGCGTGTGGGTCAGGCTAAATTCCCTTTCCCGTGTCACAGGACCCCGAGTTCAACTTGTACGCCATGGGCATCCGCACGCCCCAGATGATGCTGGACGAGCCTCAGGTCATTACACACTCATCCGACGACAGACCTCATTCCCCAGTGCTGCATAGCCTGACTGCTGCCCGCAGCACATACGCTGATCCTGTGGGCCCTGCCTGCTGAGCGTGTTTGTGCTGCCTGCCCCGGCATAATCAGCCTGCGGCAGGTATCGCTGCACTCCCTGCTTCAATGGGCCTGACGGCTGTGTGCACAGTAAGCCATGGTCAGGCTGTCCAGGACAGACTGGTGTGCTGTGCTGCGCTGTAAGGCCCCGATAGGAGCACCAGGTGGTGCCGTAAGCGGCTCATTTGTCTCCCCGGGGCGATAGTCCCTCAGCAGCCAGCGGTCAATCTGGTCAAGCACCTGGCTGCGGTGGGCCCGCGTTGACTCGTCGTGCGGCTGGCCACGGTTCTCCACCAGCCACTCATGAAACTCGCGCAGCTTTTGCGTGGTCATAGCCCGCACGGCAGGCGCGGCGCGCTCATTAGCGGCCAGCGCCAGCAGCGCATCAATCCATACCTGCTGCACAACGCGCTGCAGCTCCGCAGTGTAGCGATCGTCTGCCACACGAGCTCCCCATATCTCGTCGCTGAAAATCTCCATGACTTCCTCAAAATCAGGAAGGGTAGCATCAAAGTCATTCTGATACGTCAGACGTGCGGCGCGGGCCGGGTGGGTCACCAGCGTAATCACCATATATGCGGCTGTGGCAGCCGGTGCATAAGGATCAAAGACGCGTCCCGTATAGCCATCAAAAAGCTCCCGGTGTTCGCCATACCCCGGCGGTCGCGGCGGAATATGCGTGCGCAAATTTGCTGGCAGCTTCAGAGCTGCTGACTGCAGGGTACGTACCAGCTCCATCGCCGCCGTCCGCTGAACAGCACCAGGCACCGCTGCCGGAAGCGCCAGCCTGTCACCACGAACAGCATACGAGTAGTAAACGCCGCCCAGGAGTTTCACGGTTGCCTCCACCTGGTAGCGGTGACGCAAATAGAGTGGCACCAGGGCCTCTTCCAGTGTAGCCAGCGGTTGTCCACGGCGTACTGCCGATGCCCCGAAGCGCGCCAGCGCTGCGGCGCGTATGCGCATCTCCGCCTGAAGAGACGCCACCATATCATCACCATTGTCCCAGAGGTTGGCGATAGGCTGTGCCGCCGCAGGCCCTCTGGCATCAGCATCGGTGATGAAGTGCAGCCCGCGTTCGGCGGCCTCTGCCAGGATCTGTTCCAGCATGGGTCCTTCCGGCACACCAGGTGCGAACTCTGAATAGCCGTAGGCTATCGCCACCTTGTCCCACTCCCCGATGTCTACTGCATAAGCATCGGAAAGGTCTATATCCCCATCTCCGGTAAGCGTCGCCAGCGGCGCCGGATAATCCATCACCGACGCACGACCGGTCGCAGACGATGCAAAGTTGTGCGACAGCCCCAGTGTATGCCCCACTTCATGCGCCGACAGCTGCCGGATACGCGCCAGCGCCATCTCAAGCATAGGATCAGACACCATCGAGTCGGCATTGACCGAATCAGCGTAGGGCGACAACAGCCCTTCTGCTATAAGGTAATCCTGCCTGACGCGCAGCGATCCGAGTGAAACGTGGCCCTTGATGATTTCGCCTGTACGCGGGTCTGTAACGGTAGCGCCATAACTCCACCCCCGGGTAGACCGGTGCACCCACTGTATCGTGTTGTATCGCACGTCCATCGGATCAGCCCCCTCAGGCAAAAGCTCCACCCGGAAGGCGTTTGTGAATCCCGCAGCCGCGAAGGCGTCCGCCCACCAGCGGGCACCATCAAGAAGCGCGCCGCGGACAGACTCCGGTGTGCCGGGATCCAGGTAGTACACGATGGGCTCCACAGCGTCACTGACAGCAGCCGAAGGGTCCTGCTTCTGCAACCGGTGTCGCCGGACAAAGCGCTGCACCATGTCGTGGCCTATCGGCACGGCATAGTCCCGGTACGACAGCGCGGTATATCCTGAGCCGGGATGGAAGGCTCTGGGAGTATAGCCGTCGTCAGGCAGACGCACCAGCGAGTGGCGCACACGCAGGGTCACCGACGTTGGGTCTGCTGCGACACCCCGTACCCAGGCGCCGGGACGATCGGACGTGAACGTTACCCGTGCCTCCAGCTCCGTATTGTCTGGAAACGCGTTGAGCATGTCCGGAACCGGGGCACTGCGGCTCGTGTCCAGCTTGAATGATCCCTGATTCGTGGCGGCAAGCCTCTGTACGATGCCATGGCTGTCGCGCACGATAAACCCGGTCGCATCAACCAACACGCGTCCGTCAGACTCTGCTGCGGCAGTAAAGCCCCATAGGATGCCTTCCGCAAAGGCTTCCTGCACGGAGGCACGCTCTTGGGCATCATCACTGATGGCACGGTAGCGCAGGTTCTGCTTTACAAGCAGAACCTTGGGTCCTGACCGTTCAAACCGCACAAGGCTTGTCTGTCCCAGCTGGCTGCGATCCAGCCCAATATCGTTGGAACCCAAGCCGGCCGGCAGCGAATTCAGATAGATAAAGCTCTCTTCCAGGCGCACCACCTCGAGGTACACCTTGCCGCTGGCCGCATCCCAGTACACGGGAAAGAAGCCATTCTTCTTTTCCAGGTTCTGGGTCTTTTCAGCGATGGAGGGCAGATCCTGCCCGCTGAGCGGCCAGGCTATCAGTGCGGTGAGCAGGAGGGCAAGTGTCGTACGCATGGGCCTGATCATTAGATGGTCTGTTTGGAAAGAATACTGCGTTTCCGCGGCTCTTGCTGGCACCCGAGCCCGCAGCGGATTGATTCCCTGATTCTTTACCCGGAGCAAGGGCCAGCGGGGTACAACCGATCACACACAAAAGCGTTAACTGGCGTGCAATTCGAGTCCTTCTCCAATCTTTTCTGCTTCATGAGAGCAACGGGTCAGGTTGTTCAGGTCGTCGGCCCCGTCGTTGACGTGGCATTTTCTTCCGGCGAGGTTCCAGATATTCTGGACGCTATGGAGGTCCGGCGCGGCGCGCTCGGCACGCTGGTGCTGGAGGTGCAGCAGCATCTCGGCGAGAACCGCGTACGTGCAGTAGCTATGGACTCCACAGATGGACTGACACGCGGCGATGAAGTTGTGAGCACGGGTCAACCCATCACCATGCCAACCGGTCCCGACATTCGCGGCCGCCTTTTCAACGTTGTCGGGCAGGCTATTGACGGCCTCCCGCAGCCAGCTGCCGAGTCGCGGCTTCCGATCCATTGTGAACCACCGGAATTCGCGGACCTCTCCACCCGCGTGGAGATGCTGGAAACCGGCATCAAGGTCGTGGACCTGATCCAGCCCTATGCACGCGGCGGCAAGATCGGGCTCTTTGGTGGTGCAGGCGTTGGCAAGACCGTGCTTATCATGGAGCTCATCAACAACATCGCCAAGGCGCATGAGGGTCTGTCGGTGTTTGCCGGTGTAGGCGAGCGTACGCGAGAAGGCAACGACCTGCTCCGCGAGATGATTGAGAGCGGCGTTATGCAGTATGGAGACGCGTTCCGGGAAGCTCTAGAAGAGGGCGTCTGGGACCTGTCCAAGGTGGACATGGAGCTCATCAAGGAGAGCAGCATCAGCCTGGTGTTCGGCCAGATGAATGAACCGCCTGGGGCGCGTGCCCGCGTCGGGCTGTCCGGGCTGACGATAGCAGAGTACTTCCGCGACCTTGGCGGGCGGGATGTGCTGCTGTTTATTGACAACATTTTCCGGTTTACGCAGGCAGGCTCGGAGGTGTCCGCACTCCTGGGACGTATGCCCAGTGCGGTAGGGTACCAGCCGACTCTGGCCACCGAGATGGGCGAGCTGCAAGAGCGTATCACCTCTACGCGCAACGGCTCCATCACATCAGTCCAGGCAATCTATGTTCCGGCTGACGATCTCACGGACCCGGCACCGGCGACAGCTTTTGCACACCTGGATGCCACCACGGTGCTTTCGCGCCGCATCGCATCGCTGGGTCTCTACCCTGCCATTGACCCGCTGGACTCCAACTCCACCATACTGACGGCTCGTGTTGTCGGAGAAGAGCATTACAACACAGCCCAGGACGTGAAGCAGCTTTTACAGCGCTACAAGGAGCTTCAGGACATTATTGCTATCCTGGGCATGGATGAGTTGTCAGACGAGGACAAGCTGGTTGTGCAACGCGCACGCCGCGCGGAGCGCTACATGAGCCAGCCGTTCTTTGTGGCGGAGCAGTTCACCGGAGCCCCCGGCAAGTACGTCAAGATTGGAGACACGATTCGCGGCTTCAGGATGATCCTGGCGGGTGAGCTGGATCATCTGCCCGAGAGCGCCTTCACCTACAAAGGGGTCATTGAGGAGGTGATTGAAGCCGGCGAGAAGATGCTGGCAGATGAAGAAGCGTAGCGCAGATGGCCAACACATTGCAGGTTTCCATAGTATCGCCCTATGGTAGCGTGTTCCAGGGCGAGGCTTCCCGCGTACAGGCACCCGGTGCCGAAGGCGGCCTGGAGGTACGCTGCCGCCATGCGCCCATGATCGCTTCCATGGCCACAGGAGCTGTGATACTCAGCCTGCCCAACTCGGAGCGTCTGACCTACGCCACCAGCGGCGGCTTTATCGAGGTGCTTGGTGATGTGGTGACAATCCTGGGGGAAACTGTGGAGCCTGCGTCGCAGATTGATCTGGAGCGGGCTCAGGCAGCGGAGGAGCGTGCCCGGGCGCGCCTGAAGGCTGCCGGCTCGGATGTTGATCGTACCCGGGCTGAGCGGGCGCTCGCGCGCGCGCGTAACCGGGCACGGATCGGCATGGGGCGCGTCGGGAAACGGTTGTCAACCTAGCAGATGAGGCGAGCAGCTTGGACGTTGCTCCTGTTCGCAGCACCCATGGCGTTTGCACAGACGACACCGCAGTGGGACACGAGCGCCAGGGGCAAGGCTTCCTTTACGCAGGCCGGGTTTTACCGGTGGCATGACGGCGGCGTCAGCTCGCTGGCACTAAGCGTGGGCCTCACCGGCAAAGCCGGGCGGGAAGGATCTCGTTGGAATCAGGAGCATGAAGCGCAGCTGGCCTATGGCCTGGTGAAGCAGAACGGCCTGGATGTGCGCAAGGCGGAAGATGTCATTCATGTGCACCTGTCCTTCTCCAACACAGATCACCTGTTCCTGGGCAAGATTCATCCAAGCCTGGCTGTTGACCTTAGAAGCCAGTTTTCCTCAGGGTACGATTACAGCAAGGCAACGGCGCCCGTGCGCATCTCCGGGTTCCTGGCTCCGGCCACATTTGTGGAAACGCTCGGCATTAACGTTGATCAGAAGAACTATGCCAACGCACACCTGGGTATAGCGGCGAAGCAAACGCTCGTCACAGACCAGTCGCTGCGCTCCCGGTACAAGGTGCGTGAGAGCAGCGTAATACGCAATGAACTTGGCCTGTCCACCATAATCAAGGTGGACCACGGCATTTTCCCGAATGTGCACCTGGATCAAACCATTCAGCTTTTTGCTTCGTTCAACCAGCCGAACAGGCCGGACCTGCTTTCGGAGACGCTCATAACCATGACGGTGAACCGCTGGTTGCATGTTAACCTGGAATATGTTGCTAAGCTTGACAGGGATGTGGCCAGGTCCATTCAGATGAAGGAGCTGCTGTCGCTGGGCATCTCGTTTGTCCTGATTTAGGCCGGTACGCTCCGGCAGCGTGCCTGAGTCAAGTCCCAATCGTGCTGTAATGTGGTTTTTGTTGATGTGGAGGAACAGCAGGGCGGCGGCCAGGCAGTGCCGCCTGGTGAGCTGTTGCGCATCTGGTGCCTGATGAAGGTTGTGGCTGAGCCGGAGACTGGTTGGGAGGCCCCATATGACAGCCGCTACATCTCCGGTGGTGAAACACCCGATCGGCCGCGATCCCACATGTACACCGTGCCCAGGCTGTTGCGCTAAGCCGGCGCCTTCTGCTCAGGCTCGGATATCATGACCCAGATCGCGATGGCCGACAAGGCCATGCAGAAAGCGCCGGCAAGGCTGCTGCTGAAATAACCGGCCTTCACGTAAAGCCAGCCCGCCAGCGCACTGCCCAGCCCGAAGCCGAACTGCCCTATCGCATTGCAGAGGCTGAAGAAAGCGCCGCGCTGGTCGCTGGGCACGAGCTGAGACATCAGCGCCTGCATGGGAGCCGCACGGAACGAGTCAAAGATCATGGCCAGACCGAAAAAGATCATGGCCGTCGCAAACCCGGAAACAAGCAGCGTCACCGAGCCTACAGAGCCACATACACACACGCTGGCTGCAACGATCAGCGCCTTTCGGCCCAGGTGGTCCGATATTCTGCCGGCAATCGGGCTGCCCACAACCTGCGACACACCGGCCACCACAAACAGCGAAGCAACCTCAGTGCTGGACAGTGCCACCTCCTCTTCCAGCCACGTAGGCAGAAAGTAGAGGAACAGCCCCGCGCAGGAATACATCAGCAGGTAGCACAAGACGGTGGTACCCGGCTGGCGCCGGCCCAGCAAGCTCAGATACTTTGCTGAAACCCGCCGGAAGGACAAGGGCGCATCATCCAGCTTCACATCGGGCCGGGGCAAAAAAAAGAGGGCCAGCCCGAAGGCCACCACCATGATCCAGCCAAAGGCGACAAAAGGCGCCGCGAAGCCGATACGGTCCGCCATCACGGCGCCGGCAGGTATGCCTATGATCCATCCGGCAGCAAAGCCGCTGAGAATCCAGCCAATGGCCCGTCCCCGCTTGTCATACGGGAAGTAGTCCCCCACATATGCGGCAAACGACCCTGTCAGCAGGCCTGCCGCCGCGCCGGAAAGCCCCCGCATCAGAATCAGAAGCTCTACGGTGACGGCAAACTCATGCAGCAGGAGCGTAACCGACATGGCGCTGCTCCCCATCAGTATGATCGCCCTGCGCCCCAGCCTGTCTGACAGTGCGCCGGCAATCAGCGCAACGAGCGTGAGAGAGAAAGCGAAGGAGGTGCCAATCAAGCCGAGCACCGGCTCTGAATCCGCACCCAGCTGCAGCTCTTCACGGATCCGCGGCAGGACTGGCGCCACGATAACCAGCTGCACGCTGGCGCAGAAGAAGATGAGCCAGAGCGGTGCCAGCACCGCGAAGGCGTGACGCCGCCGCTGGGGATAAGGACGCCAAGCCGTCATGGCAGATAGGCCGTACCCTGGAAGCTGGCGCCCGTCACTGTCGATGCCTGCCCGCTGTCAGACTGCACACGATACACATCGGCTGCTCTGCCGGGTTGTCAGAAACAACTGATCAAGGCACAACGCGCTGCCCAGACTGCCAAGCCATGCGTACCTTTACGTTCTGTGACATGCAAGCGGGTTGTCCGTTATGAAGTGGGTGCTGAACAAACTGCCGGATGAATCCGTGGTGCAGTCCCTCGTGCAGCAGGGCAGGGATCTCCATCCCGCCCTGGCTCGGGTGCTGGCACTGCGTGGCATAGATACCCAGGCCAAGGCGCGGCGGTACTTTCGCAACAAGATTGATGACCTTCCGGATCCTTTTGTGATGCGTGACATGGCAGAAGGCGCTCGGCGCCTGGCCCGCGCCATACAGGATAAGGAAATCATTGCGATCCACGGAGACTACGATGTTGACGGGACCACCGCTGTTGCGCTGCTGACAGCCTTTTTGAAGAAGCAGGGTGTCAGCAACACCTGCTACTTCGTTCCCAGCCGCTTCAAGGATGGTTACGGCCTGAAGCGGCGCGGCATTGACTTTGCTGCAGGGCGGGGCGCAACCCTCCTCATCGCAGTGGACTGCGGTATCACAGGCGTGGGCGAGGCGCAGTACGCCAAGGAGCTGGGTCTGGACCTGGTCATCTGCGATCACCACCTGCCAGGCAGCGGTCTGCCAGATGCCGTCGCAGTCATTGATCCCCATCGCGCTGACTGCCCCTATCCCAACAAGGATATTGCCGCCTGCACCATCGCCTTTAAGCTCGCACAGGCAACCGCCATGCACCTGGACCAGGACCCGCATGCATTCCATGACCTCCTGGAGTTCGTGGCCCTGGCCACGGTGGCTGATGTGATGCCACTGCAGGCGGAGAACCGTGTGCTGGTGGATGCCGGCCTCAAGCTCCTGCGGAAAACCAGGCACCCCGGACTTGAAAAGCTGCTGACCAAAGCCGTAAGAGGGCCCATGGAATCCGTAAAAGCCGAGGATATTGCCTGGCTTCTTGGTCCAAGGCTTAACGCTGCAGGCCGGATGCAGGACGCCGGGGTGGCTGTGGAGCTGCTGCTGGCGGACACCATCTCCTCAGCTGAGAAATACGCCCGCAGGCTGGAGGACTGCAACACGGAGCGCCGCGAAAAAACCGGGAAGCTGGTCACCGCTGCAAAAAAGCAAGCCGCAACCCAGCTGGCAGGCGAGCATGATGGCATACTGGTACTCCACGGCGAAGGCTGGCATCCAGGAGTCCTAGGCATAGTCGCCGGCCGTATTGCCCAGGAGTTTTCGCGGCCTGCCATAGTGCTGTCCGTACAAGAGGACATGGCAACAGGGTCGGCACGCACCTTTGGCGGCATACACCTCTTCGCTGCACTGTCAGAGTGCAGCGACCTGCTCCGAAGATATGGCGGACACGCTGCTGCAGCCGGACTGTCTGTGCATACAGACAACATCATGGCGCTGCGCCAGCGGCTTAGCGAGTATGTGAAGGAGCGCCTGCGCCCCGAGGACTTTGAGCCGCGGGGGTACTACGATGCCGAAGTCTCACTCAGTGAGGTGGGGGAGCGGTTCAGGAAGGTCGTCCGCCTTTTTGAACCCTGCGGCAGAGGTAACCAGGCACCAGTGTTTATTGCGCGCAACGTGAAGGCAATTTCTGTGAGGCTGATAAAGGACCAGCACCTGAAACTCACAGTGCAGCAGGCGGACGACGCCAAAGGTACAAGGCATGAGGTTATTGCGTTCAATCAGGGCGAAAAGTATCACAGTCTCGGCGGGGGCAAGCCCTTTGACCTGGTCTTTACGGTCGACCAGAATCACTATAACGGCCAGGTCTGGGACCAGCTCAAAGCCGAAGAAATCCTCCTCGCACCATAGCAGACTGCCATGGCCTCGCTGCGTATTTTTCTTGTCCTCTTGCTTGCTGCACCCGGCATGTCGGCAGCGCAGGTGCTCACGCCTAGGGAATTTTTCGGGTACGCGCTTGGCGACGCCTTTACGCCACACCACCGCGTTGTGGACTACTTTGAGCATGTGGCTGCGAACAGCCCGCAAGTGTCCCTGACCCGTTACGGCACCACCTACGAGGGCCGCACCCTCCTGTATGCCGTCATATCGTCGCAGCAGAACGCAGCGAAGCTGGACACGATCAGGCTGGGCAACCTGCAGCGCGCAGGGCTGGCCGGAGGGGAGCCCACGGAAGCGGCGCCTGCTATCGTATGGCTCAGCTACAACGTGCACGGCAATGAGTCGGTCAGCACCGAGGCGGCCATGGCGACGGTGCATGCCCTGACGGATCCAGGCAACGCGAAAGCCCAGGCATGGCTGCGTGACGTTGTGGTGATCATCGATCCGTGCGTCAACCCGGATGGGCGTGACCGGTATGTGAGCTTTTTTCAGCGGACGCGTGGCCGGTTTCCCAACTACCTGCCGGAGGCGCGTGAGCATTCGGAGCCGTGGCCTGGCGGCCGTACCAACCACTACTACTTCGACCTGAACCGCGACTGGGCCTGGGGCACACAGACCGAAACCCGGCAACGCCTCCCCGAATATCAGAAGTGGATGCCCCATATCCATGTGGACTTCCATGAGCAGGGGGTGAACGAGCCCTACTACTTTGCTCCGGCGGCTGAGCCCTACCATCGGGCGGTCACGCCGTGGCAGCGGGAGCTCCAGGAGCTGATCGGGCGCAACCATGCGGCACGGTTTGATGAGCGGGGATGGCTGTATTTCACGCGACAGGTCTTTGACCTGTTCTATCCCGGTTACGGGGACACGTGGCCGACCTTCAATGGTGCCGTTGGCATGACGTATGAGCAGGGAGGTTCCGGGCGCGCAGGGCTGGGCATCATCACCGCCGAGGGCGACACGCTCACGCTGCGCGACCGCATAGAGCACCACTACATCACCAGCCTGTCCACCATTGAGGCAGCCGCCCTGCATCAGGAACGTATCGTGGAGGAGTTTGCGGCCTTCTTTGGAGGTGTGCCGGCCGGACCCTACGCCACATACGTGATCCGGGGGCAAAGCCCGGGCCGGACCGCTGCGCTTGCACGCCATCTCAGCATGCAGGGCATCGAGCATGGACAGGTACACGACCAGCCTCAGGTCGAGGGATATTCCTATGCCACAGGCGAAACAGTCCGCTTCACCATCAACACCCATGACATTGTCATCAGCACGCAGCAGCCAAGGCACGTGCTGGCGCGTGTGCTCCTGGAGCCGTCCGCCGTACTGGACGACTCGCTGAGCTACGACATCACCGCGTGGTCCTTGCCGTACGTATACAATGCCGAGGCGTATGCGCTGGCGGAAGAGGTGCAGCCGGATCAGGCGTGGTCCCTGCCCGTGGTGCCGGACACGCCTGAGAACGCTGCAGCCTACCTGCTCGATTGGTGCACCTTTGCCGATGCACAGCTGCTGGCAAAGCTGCTGCAGCGAGGGTTCAACGTACGCTTTACGGAGGCCCCCATCAGGGTCAGCAACTACTCGTTCAGTCGCGGCACGATGATCATCACGCGCGGATCCAACAAGCACTTCGGTGCCGCATTTGATCAGGAGATAAAGGACACATGGCAGGCTGACCCGCAGAACAAGCTGATCCCTGTCCACAGTACGTACGTGACGCAGGGGGTAGACTTTGGCTCATCGGATGTACCCTTCCTGAAAGCGCCTGGTGTCGCCATCGTGGGTGGAGAAGGCAGCAGCGTCTATGGTCTGGGGGAGCTCTGGCACTTCTTTGATCAGCAGCTGGGTTATCCGGCCACCCTTGTCGATACCGGTGACTTTGGACGCATCCACCTGTACGACTTTGATGTGATAATCCTGCCTAGTGGCAGCTACGGGCGCATACTGTCCAGCACAGTGCTGGACCGCCTGAAGCAGTGGGTCGAAGACGGTGGCCGCCTGATCGCGCTTGAGGCAGCTGCCCGCTTTCTGGCCGGCAAAGACGGATTCAGCCTGAAGGCGAAAGAGAAAAGCGATGACGAGGAAGAAGAAGAGCCGGAGCGCCGCCTGTATGCGGATCGCGGCCGCGACGAGGTGTCCGGACGCGTCACCGGCGCCGTGTTCCGGGTGGACCTGGACGTGACACATCCGCTGGCATTCGGGTATGGCGGGCCGTATTACACCCTCAAACGCAGCAACGATGCGTACGAGCTGCTCAAAGAGGGCTGGAACGTTGGCGTCCTGGAAGAGGATGCGCATGTCAGTGGTTTTGTTGGCGCCAAGGCGCGGCAGCCGATGGAGAACACGCTTGTCTTCGGCGTGCAGCCGATGGGGCAGGGAGAGGTCGTATACCTGCTGGACAATCCGCTCTTTAGGGGGTTCTGGTATGGCGGGCGCATGCTCATGTCCAATGCCGTATTCCTGGTGGGGCAGCGCTCCCTCAGCGTCTACTGATGCGTCCCGGTTGCACGTGCACCCCCTTTCTTCTTGCGACCGGTCTGCTCCTTGCTGCAGCTACCAGTGCTTGCGCGCAGGATCCGCCGCTCCAGGGGGTCGTATGGACCCAGCCCGACGATCTCTCTCTGGCTTTGGCCGATCTCAGAGTTATGCGCGGCATGGGGGTAGAGGCCGTACGCACCGGTCTGGTTAAGGACAAGCGCACCCTGGCAGCTGCGGACTCGCTTGGTCTGCTGCTCTTCCAGGAGCTCCCAATAGAAAAATACCCGGCATCCTTTCTCCTGGATACGCTGGCCTTTGCGCAGCGGCTGCTGACGCGCGCTGTTGTGCGCAGCGCACCGTACCAGTCCGCACGGTACTTTGGGCTGGCCCGGGCCAGCGATACCAGCGTGCCAGAGGCCTGCGCATACTTTGAAGCGCTGTCGCCCATAGCCAGGCGGCTGCCCGACGCCAAGGTCTTTTACAGCAGTGCCTTCATCACGAGCGACCGGTGTGCATACACCGTCGACTTTGTGCTGATCAACGCACTCGGCTCAGACACCCCTGCGCAGTCGCTTCGTCTCTGGGCGCACAGGGCACCCGCGGGGCTGGACGCCATTGGGCGGCACGTCCTTCCGAACACCGCTGGACTCAGGCACCCGCATTCCCCCGAGTCCCAGGCGCGTTACCTGGAGACGCACCTCAATGCACTGCTGCAAAGCGACGCGCTGGCGTTGTTCGTATACCGCTGGCGCGACCATCCACGCCCCGGCTACCCCAGTGACAACTTTGGCCTTGTGAGTGGTGACAACAAACAGCGCCCGGCCTACGCTGTGATGCGCGGTATCTATTCCGGGGAGCAACGGGTCTTTGCCTTTGCACCAGGAACACCACGCCGCGCCTCCTTTCCCTGGTACGTGGCGCTGGGCTGGCTGGCTATTGGTGTCATAGGGGTAATGTATCACAATGGCGCGCGCTTCCGGTATACGGTGCGCCGGTACTTTCTTGCTCACAACTTCTACGTGGACTCCGTTCGTGACGGGCGCGAAGTACTGGTCGGTCCCACCACCGTGATGCTGCTGGTCCAGTCACTGTGCGCCGGTATATTCTTGGCCGCACTCACCGGAGCAACACAGCATCTTGCGGCCTTCCGGTACATGATCGGGCTGATGCCCCCGATGCTGTTCAGCAGCACCAGCGCGATCATATCCAAGCCATGGGCGCTGATAAGCATGGGTTCACTGCTTTACAGCGCAGCCTTGATTCTCGCATCGCTCCTGGTGGCGCTCTTATACTGGTGGGTGCCACGGATTACCATGGCCAAAGCGTACATCTTCGTGGTATGGCCGTTCTGGCATACAGTGCCGCTGACCGTGGCTTTGCTGGCGGCGACAACGTTGCCTGGCAGCCAAGACCTGGCCGCCACAGTCATCGTCTGCTCAATCTGGGGTGTCATGGCAGTCGGCGCAGTCGTTCGCATCATGGCTGACCTGACCAGGCTTGATCCGGCGCGCGCGCTGACTGTTTCCGGCATCTTCTGTGGCGGCTGGCTTCTCCTGGGCCTGAGCGCGCTGGGTGCTGTGGTCTGGCTCAACCCGGACTGGGTGGAACATATGAAGTTTTTCTGGCACTTGGCGACCCGGAATTAGAGGTCGTTGCTGCCTCGCAGACAAGCCGGTCCCATGTGTGTTCAGCAAACCTGTCAAAGGGCGCCTTCTCGTGAAGCCAGCTGAAGTGCAATGCATAGGGCGTTGCCAGCAGATAGTCCTTCCTGCGCAAGAGCATGGTTGCCAGGTGGAAACAGAGCCTGCGCAGCCTGGGGCTTCGCAGCCCGCGAATGTCATTCACAAAACGGTCGCAGTAGTACTTGCAGACTACGTCTTCAAAGTCGTCCGTGTGTGAGGTCAACTCTTTTATGTAGTCCATCTGAGGGCTGTCATAGCCTAGCCGCCAAGGGTAGACCGGCAGCCTGAGCCTGCTCATTGCCATGGCCAGGCTCCATTCGCACGACTCTTCTGTACGGCCCTCATGAAACCGCGTCCTGAAGTGCGTCTCCCCACTTCGCGCTAGGAAAGAGGCTGCGGCTTCGCAGACCTCACGGGTCATAAAAGTGTCGCTGGCGTAGATCATCCCGGCCTGGACCCGGGGGAGGCTGGTCAGCCCGAACCGGTCAAGCGTTCGCTGCCGCCGGTCTCGCAGGAATTCCCAGACAATGCCCAGGCTCTTGGGACCACCAAAGTAGAAATCCGCGCGGTCCAGGCCGGTAGCAGTGAAAGGATACACAGACAGCTGCGTCCACAGCTTGTCCAGCGGGCGGCACCATACGATATCAGCATCCACATAGAGACACCGCTCAAATGGCATGAACCGGTGCAGGTGGAGCTTGAAGCCGACAATGGACTGGTGTGCTTCCGGCAGCAGTGCAATGGGGCTGAAGAGATGCGCCAGATTCTGCTGCCGCAGGATGGTGCGATGCGATTCCGTGCAGTAAAGTGCTACGGGCCGCTCGCTGTCGTGCCTCCGAAGCGTAACAAGCGAAGCCACGGCATGACGCAGGTATTTGTCCTTGCCGTAGGTATGGAGTACGTAGCCTTCTACCGGCACCCGGGTGCTGCTGAGTTGTGCAAAAGATACACGAACAGGCACGTTCTGCCGCGTGCCTTGTATGGAGCACCCGCCAGTTAGTTGCCGGACTCTATCCGCCTGAGTTTCCTGTCCAAGCTTGCCATGAGGTGGTCAAAGCCGCGTTTGCGGATAACGCTCTGGAACGATACCGCATAGCCTTCGATTGTTCCGACACCGTCCAGAATGATGTCGTACAGCCACCACTCACCGTCCTTGTCGTGGAGCACATACTCGACAGGAACCTGTGCCCCGTCCACTTCCGCGTGTGTGTACACGCGGGCCGTGCCGCCGCTGACAGCAACTTCACCAAAGGTCACCTTTGCGTTGTAAACGGTCAGGTCCGACAATGACTGTACACGAACGATGGCGCTGAACGTATCAATGTACCTGCTGCGCTGCTCTTCCGTCAGCGTTGCATCATGGTCCCCCAAGGCGCGCCGGCCCATTTCCCGAAAATCGATCCTATCGTTGACAAGTGAGCGGACGTGTTCTTCCTGGGAAGGGTCGTTGTTAAGCCCCGCAATCGCAGCTTTGATGTCCCTGTCACGCTGCTGCAGAAAGGCGCGTACATCCGTTTCGGCATCCTGAGCCTGCACGGCGACGGTGCAGATGGTTCCCAGCAGCAGTGCCATGACGACCCTGCTGTGCCCGGCGATGTATGGAGTGGTCATAGTTGGCAAATGGTCTTTACACAAAGCTGCTTGTTAAGGTATCAGAGCCGCAACTATCATACCAGCATACGTGATAAGGCCGCCTTCGGATACGGCCCGGGTATTGACATGAGGCCGGGCGCGCTTCACCTGCTTCTTCCCCGGTGCAGTGTATCCGGGCTATGATTTGGCACCCGGAAGCTGCCGCCAGTCACTGGCGTATGCCATACGGCATGCCTGCATGGGCGTGTCGGCGGATCCGTGATTCCCAGGAACTGGTACCGCCATGTCACCGCGAAACAGGCGCCGGCTGTTTACAGTCACACCGTCGATCCATACCTTTACACTGCAGGGCCAACAACGTGGCGCCAGCCGCGTTCCACTGCGGGCGGCGCCCCTGCGCAGCTTTCTTCTTGCACATGAACGATCAGGTACGCTTGCTATGGCTCTCTTTGATCTTATCGTTAACGGAACAACACACCAGGTGGATGTCCAACCTGGCACGCCGCTGCTCTGGGTGCTGCGGGACAACCTGAAGCTTTGGGGAACCAAGTATGGGTGCGGCATCGCCCAGTGTGGTGCATGCACCGTGATGCTCGGGGACAATGCGGTGCGGTCATGCTCCTACCCCGTCGCCGGTGTGGGAACGCAACCGATCACCACCATTGAAGGCCTCTCGCCGGACGGGAGCCACCCGCTGCAGGAGGCCTGGCTGGAACACGATGTGCCACAGTGCGGCTATTGCCAGGCCGGACAGATCATGAATGCGGCCGCGCTGCTGAAGGCAAAGCCGCAGCCGACAGATGAAGACATCGACCGGGGCATGCAGGGCAACCTTTGCCGCTGTGGCACCTACCTCCGCATACGCGCTGCCATCAAGACGGCAGCAACCAGCATGGGCTAAGGTCCCGTCACCTCAAACTCCAGCACGATGTCGGCTCACACACTCTCCCGGCGAACCTTTCTTAAAGCCTCCGCGCTGACAGGCGGCGGTCTGGTGCTTGGCTTTCACTGGCTGTCTGCGCCTGCCCCGGCAGGCACACCCCCGGTGAGTCTGAATGCTTTCCTCACAGTCGCCAGTGATGGTACCGTGACGATCCTTTCGCCCAACCCGGAAATCGGCCAGAACGTCAAGACCTCCATGCCCATGATCGTGGCCGAGGAGCTCGACGTTGACTGGAAGGATGTCGTGGTGGAGCAGGCGGGCCTGGATACGAAGAGCTACCGGCGCCAAATCGCAGGCGGTAGCCAGTCCATTCGCCTGAACTGGAAGGTCCTCCGCACCGCCGGAGCCACAGCACGCCGCATGCTCCTGGAAGCTGCGGCCGCACGCCTGGACGTTCCGGTTACCGCGCTGGCAACGCATGCCGGCATGATCTCGCACAACGCGTCCGGACGCACGGTGAGCTATGGAGGGGTGGCCGAAGGCGCTGCAAAGCTTTCCGTGCCTGCTGATGTTCCGCTGAAGAACCCGAGCCAGTTCACCATCATCGGCACATCACGCAGGAACGTTGACGCCAGGAAGATTGTCACCGGGCAGCCGCTCTTCGGCATTGACGTGGATCGCGAGGGTATGCTGATCGCCATGATCACACACGCACCCGGCTTCGGTATGCGCCTGAAGTCCATGGACGATACCGTAGCGCGGGCCATGCCGGCCGTCGTGGACATCTTCACCATAGACGCTGCGGTGCCGGACCGCCGGTGGAGCGATGTCAATGCCTTCACAGAAAAGGTTGTCGTGGTCGGCACCTCCACGTGGGAGGTGTTACGCGCCAAGCAGGCACTGGTGCTTGAGTGGGAATCCGACGGATCACCGGAATCCACGGAGGCTCACGAAAGCGATCTGACCAACCTCCTTGAAGGTGCTCATGCGCGCACAGGACGCAGGGATGGCGATCCTGATGCAGCGTTCGCCAAGGCAGACCAGGTGATTGAGCGCACATACAGCAGCCCGTTCTGGGCGCACAACACGCTCGAGCCCATGAACTTCTTCGCACATGTTCAGGGTGATCGCGCGGAGCTGCTTGGTCCGGTTCAGACACCGGAAGCCCTGCGCCAGTCCGTTGCCAGCGCATGCAACCTGGCGGAAGAGAACATCTCCGTGGGTCTGACACGGATGGGCGGCGGCTTTGGACGACGCTTGTACGGCAACTTTGGGGTGGAAGCAGCCGTGATCTCTCAGAGGATGCAGGCGCCGGTCAAGCTGCTCTATACGCGGGAAGACGACATGACACAGGGAACCTATCGGCCCACCTACAAGGTGCGCTACCGGGCGGGGCTGGATGCTGAGGGCAACCTTGTCGTCTTCTCTGTCCGCGGCGCAGGCGCCAACGAGAGCCCCGTGTTCGCCAACAGGTTTCCCGCCGGCTCAGTAGAGAACTACCTGGCGGAGCTCGCTGCATCTGACTCTGACATCACGACCGGCGCCTTTCGCGCGCCCCGCAGCAACTTTATCGCGGGTGCCGAGCAAAGCTTTCTGGACGAGGTCGCGCACGCCGCCGGCAAAGATCCCATTGACTTCAGGCTTGAGCTGTTCGATCGGGCCATAACCAACCCCGTGGGTGAAGACAATGACTACGACCCGGCACGGTATGCAGGTGTGCTAAGGCTCGTCCGGGAAAAGTCCGGATGGGATACCGACAAGCCCGGCATATACCGGGGCGTCAGCGCCTACTACTGCCACAACTCGTATGTGGCGCAGGTGATGGAGCTGGTGATGGAACCGTCCGGACCAAAGATTCGGAAGGTCTGGTGTGCCATTGACTGCGGTATCGTCATCAACCCGGATGCTGCGCGCAACCAGGTGGAAGGTGGCATCATTGACGGCCTAGGTCACGCCATGTACTGCGGACTGACTTTTGCCGATGGCAAGCCCGAGCAGAACAACTTCCACACGTACCGGATGATTCGAATCAACGAAGCACCACAAGAGGTGGAGACGTTCTTTGTGGATAACGGGGTAGATCCAACGGGTCTGGGTGAACCATCGCTGCCACCCGTAGCCGCGGCGCTGTCCAACGCCTATTTTGATGCGACGGGCGTGCGCCTGGATACACAGCCGTTCATCCGGAGCATTGAGCAGGTCAAGGCTCCCCAGGGCTGAGCCGGTCGGCAAGCAGCTCCACCACATCTTTGACCTCCAGGGGCTGATCGCCCTTTTTGGCCGCGTCCGTCATCATAGTAAGGCAGAAGGGACATCCCGTCGCCAGCGTGCGTGCGCCTGTGCCCGCCGCCTCTTCGTACCGGGTGTCACTGACCGCAGGAGACACCTCTTCTTCTTTCCACATCTGCGCACCGCCCGCACCACAACAGAAGGATTGCCGCCCATGACGCGGCATCTCCACGATCGGCAGAGAAAGTGACGCCAAGGCCTCCCGCGGTGCATCAACGATACCGTTGTGGCGGCCCAGATAACACGGGTCATGGAATGTGACCGTGCTGCCGCCCTCCTCCGGCTTGAGGTCGAGCTTCCCGGCTGCTGTGAGCGCTGCCAGAAGCTCCGTGTGGTGGATAACCTCGTAATGGCCGCCCAGCGCACTATACTCCTTTCCCAGCGTGTGCACGCAGTGCGGGCAGGTTGCAAGGATCTGCTTGGGACGCGCCGCGTTGAGTGTGGCAATGTTTTCCCGGGCCAGGCTGTCAAACAAGTACTCATTGCCGCTCCTGCGGGCGGCGTCACCCGTGCATCGCTCCTTTCCGCCCAACACGGCAAAGCGTATGCCTGCTGCGCGCAGGATTCGTACAAGGCTGCGGGCCGTCTTTTGTGCGCGCTGGTCATAGGACGGCGCACATCCGACCCACCACAGCAAGTCCGCTTCCGGATCATCCTCCAGGGTGGGTATCCCGAGCCCTTCAGCCCAGCGCATCCGGTCAGCGGCACCCAGGTTCCACGGGTTGCCATTACGCTCCATGCCACGATAGGCCGACTGAAACTCATCCGGGAACCGGCCCTCCATAAGCACTTCCCCGCGGCGGATCTCCAGGATATCGAACATCGGCTCATTGCCGACCGGACAGATGTCCACGCAGGCACCGCAAGCTGTACAAGCCCACAGCGCCGACTCCGTCAGGGCGTATTCCAGCAGCGACTGCTCTGAGGGCTCGCCCCGCGCAAGCGCATGCATGTGCTCGTTCAGGTAGTAGCGCTTGTTGATCTCAAGAGCTGACGGGGAAAGGTCCTTGCCAGTCACAAAAGCAGGACAGACATCCTGACACCTGTTGCACATAATGCAGGCGTAGGCATCCACCAGGCTGGTGGCCGGCAGGTCTTCGATGCGCTGCGCACCAAACGTCTCCTTCGCCTCGTCTTCAAAGTCGATAGGATCCAGTGCCCCAAGGGAGGTCCGCACAGGCTTCGTCCAGAAGTTGAAGCCTGCCATGATAAAATGAAAATGCTTGGTGTACGGGAAATACGGAACAAAAAGCAGAACCAGCCCCAGCGCCACCCACCAGCTGACATGACGGCCCAGGGTCCAGGAGGCCTCGGGCCACAGCGGCGCGATCATGCTGGCAAGCGGCTGATACGGATCGTGGCCTTCCATAGCCACACCAAAAGACTCTCCCGCAAGCCTGAATCCCACATGAAGGAGGATGAACAGCCCTACAATCAGTGAGTCGCGTGCTATCGTTAGATGAAAGAACCGGACCTTGACCGCAGGGATATGCCGGATGTCGCTTCGGAACGATAGGCGCCTTTTCTCCGGCGTAAGGAACCTCCGCACCAGCAGCACCGCCATGCTCAGGAGTACCAGGCCACTGAAGATGTCCGCCCCGAGCCTGTACAGTCCCCCCAGCGTAACCTCCTCCGCGAGATGGTACCCTGTATAACCCCACACAACATCAAGCACATTGACTGCGAGGTAGAACACAAAGCCCCAGGCGATCAGCGCATGCACCGCGCTTGTCACCTTGCGGGCCTTCCAGATGGGCTTCATAAGGATCCACGTCCCCAGCGCCTGCGCCACCCGGCGCAGGCTGAGCCGGAGCTTCGGGCCCGCGCCCCGGGCGATTGTGCGCAGCACGGTGGAGAATCCGCGCCACGCTCCGTATGCTGAGGCAGCCACGGCCACAGCAAACAGCATCTTCTCTGCCAGTGTAAGCATGGGTCACACCATGCAAGCCGTCACACGCTTCGCGTGCGGCGGGCGCCTACTCCAGCGTGTACAAGGCTGGATCAATCTCCAGCCTCGTACCCTGCACGATAGCCTTGTTGGCCACTACCGCGATGGCTGTGGCCTCCAGACCCCGCTGATAATCCGCGGCAGGCAGGTAGGGCCCAAACTCGTGGTTATCCATGAACTCATTCAGCGCGTACCAGAGCGGCGTCTCGACGTTGGGATCGTCTTCTGTCGGGTCTTGGTTCTGGGCATCCAGCTGGGTGGCGTTGGCGAGCAGCGCTATGCCGGTCTCTTTATAGAACTTGTCCTTGCGCGCGTACACCTCCCATCCAAGCATAGGCGCGTCAACCTCCTTGAACATCCATGCCTTACCGCGGTCCCGAAAGAGGATCGTGCTGTCGGTTCCGTAGTAAGCCTCGTACACATCATCAAAGGAGCTGGCCAGCGTGGCATCAAACATCATGTGCATGCCGCTGGGAAATTCGAACACCGCCTGCACGGTATCCGGCACCTGCCGTCCGTCCTCCCATGCCATGATCTGTCCAAAGCCTGTCACCGCCACAGGCAGCGCTCCCAGCACCCAGTAGGCCACATCCATCTGGTGTATCCCGTATTCACCGACAAGACCCAGGGATACTTCGGGGTCAAGGCGCCAGTTGATGGCCTGCACGCGCTGTGCGTTGGGTGATGTGCGGCGCCAGCTTTCGCGCGAATGTGACTGGGCGCGCGCCATCGCCGGCCGGCCAATGGCGCCACTGCGAATGAACTGGAAAACGGATCGGTGCTGTGGGTTGGAGCGGTTCTGCTGCCCCACCTGAAAGATCAGCTCATCGGCGACCGCGCGTGCGGCGCTGGCTATGGCCCGTGCATCCTCGATGCTGGAAGCCATCGGCGCCTCGCAGTACACATTCTTGCCAGCCTCCAGCGCATCGGTTACGATGTCCTTGTGGAGGTGCGTGGGCGTGGCAACAACAACCGCCTGGATGTCCGCGTTATTCAGAAGCTCACGGTAGTCTCCGTGCCGGCTCGCTTCGGGTATATCCCTCTGGGCACGGCGCAGCATGGTAGGGTAGCTGTCACAGATAGCCACCAGCCGTGCACCCGGCACGCGGCCGAGCGTCGAAGCTATCTCTCGCCCACGCGGTCCGTAGCCGATCAGCCCGATGTTCACGTCAGCGGCCGACGACGGCCTTGCGCGCACCAGCGATGGATCAGGACGGATCTCCACTGCATGGGAGAGACCCAGGAGCGAGGCCGCAGCACTGCCGGTCTTCAGGAAATCGCGACGACTGATCATACCTGTATGGCTAGACGTGGTGATGTATGGTCTGCGTGGGCACGTGGATGGTGATCCCGTCTGCGTACACGCGCTTGGGGCCGTATGCAACAAGCACCCGCAATTTATTAAAGTTTTGGCAAGCACGTGCACGTGCTTCGGGCTTTGTCACCAGGAGCGCTGTTGATAATGCATCGGCCGTTGTGGCCGATTCATGGACAACAGCAGCCATCTCGGCGCCCTCAGCCGGAAAGCCCGTCCGCGGGTCTATCACATGGCCGCAGGTCTGGCCATCTTTTTCGAACGCCTTGCCCCAGGGCGCGGACACCGACAGCGCTTCGTCCTTCAGGTCCACGACCGCCAGTGGCGGCGCCTGGTGGTCTGCAAGCTTCCCTGGCACCGGCAGGGCGACGCGCCAGGAGCCGGCGCCGGGCGGTGCTCCGATGGTCGTGATGGTGCTGGTGCCCCCATGCAGTAGTGCGCAGTTCACGCCGCACTCCCGGAGGATCAGGGCCGCCTCATCTATCGCATACCCCTTGCCGATCCCGCCAAGATCAATGGACATCCCTGCCTTCCGAAACGACAATGCGCCCTGCTTCTCATGCAGCACCAGATGCTCCATGCCTGTTACCGTGCGTGCACGGCTGAGGGCCGCAGAGTCAGGCCAGTGCCCCTTGCCCTTTACGAAGCCCCAGCACCTCATCAGTGGCGCAACCGTGATGTCAAACGCGCCCTGCGTATGCGCGGAAAGCGCGGCTGCGTGCTGTATCAGCTGAAACACCCGCCGGGAGACGGGCACAGGCCGCCTGCAGGCCGCCCTGTTTATGCGGCTGACCTCACTGTTTGGCAGGTAGGAGCTGAGCTGCGCTTCTAGGCGACGTATCTCCTGCAGCGCCTCCTCACCAGCGGCACGAAGGTCGGCTGCGCCTCCCCCGTACATGACGAGCTCGAAGCGCGTGGCCATCGCATGCAGCGCAAGCCGGACTGGCTCAGGGCCATGCAGCGGCATCAGTGCGGGCGCCGCGCTTCGCCACGAGGGCTGCGGCAGGCATCACCACCCGCTTTCCTCAAGAACCCGGCCCGGGCGCAGGTGACCGGGCACACTCAGTCCAGTGTGCCGTAGGTCAGCGCCTCAACCTCCCTGCCGCTGCCCGTGGACAGCGAACGGGTCGCTTCATCAAAGTAAAGCATCTCACCCGTACGCTCGGACTGCTCCGCCATCGAAATAATGACTTGGCACCGGACTGCCACCTCAATGTTGCCATTGGGCTCACGGTCATCCCGGATCGCCGAGAAAAAGTCGTGGATATGCGCAGGGATGCTCACACCAGGCTGAATGTTTTCAGTCATTTCCTGGTCCACCAGGTCGGCAAAAGGCCGCTCCGGACGCAGCTCCACGCTGGAACCACTGAAATACAGTGTAGCCTCATGGCCGCGGATCACCTGGTTGAGACCCTGCTCGTTCACGCTGCTGCCAGTGATCAGCATGCACAGGCCACTCGGGAATTCGGTCAGAAGCTGGCAGTTGTCCGTCACATCCCGGTCTTCCGGGCCGTTGTTGGCGTCCCCGATCTTCTTGTTGCCGACCGAGCATACGCGCATCGGAAACTCCTTCGCTCCCGTGGCAATCAGCAGCGGATGGATCCGGTGTGCCAGGAGGTCGCCCAGGATACCTGCGCAGTACGGGTAGTACTTGCGCCATCGGTGGAAGTGCTGCTTGCTGAACGGACGGTCGGACACGGGTCCCAGCCACTTCGACCAGTCAATGGTCTTGCCGGCCTCCAGCTCATTTTCTATTCTGTAGTAGTTCCACTCACCGGCGGGACTGTTGCGGCAGTAAGAGTCCTGTGCCGATACCAGCGGTCCGATCCTGCCCTCTGCGATCAGCTTGGCAGCATGGTGCCACTTGCCTTCCGTGCAGAACTGTGAGCCGATCTGGAACTTCATCCCGGTCTCCTTGACCTTGTCATAGATCTCGAAGGCCTCGCCTAGGTACCGGGTCATGGGCTTTTCGCAGTACACATGCTTGCCTGCATCCAGTGCGTCCACCGCGATCTGCGTGTGCCAGTGGTCCACAGTACCGATGAAGATGGCATCGATGTCAGGGTTGTCCAGCACATACCGGTAGTCCTCATGCGCCGTCACCTTCGCCTCGCGGCCGGATGCCGCCCGCGCCATCTCCAGTGATTGCAGCGCCTTCTCCTGACGTACGGAATAGAGGTCGCACGCCGCGGCGCCAACCGCATTCAGCTGGATCCCATGACGGGGCTTCCCCTCGTTGTCAATGTTGGTAACATTCAGGAGGTGTGAGTTATACCCTTGCCCGCCAACGCCGATGAAGCCGGCCACGATGGTGTCGTTGGCCCCAAGAACAGGCCGGATGACCGGTGCCTGGGCCCGTGCGGGCATGGACCGGGCCGCGGCTACCGCCGCTGCGGCGCCGAGGGTTGACTTCTTCAAAAAGTCGCGTCGCGACTGTTTATCTGCAGACTGTTTCATGAGCGTGATTAAGTTGTTGTGTCGTACAGGCGCAGCTTCACGCACCAGCCGGATGCAATGGTTCGTAAAGTTACCATTCAGGACAATTCCCTGCCCGATGCCAGGCAGTATGGAATCGCTTCCCAATATAGTGAACCCTGAAGATTCTGCAAAGATTCCTGGAAACTATCCGGCTGCTTCCCGCTAGAATATGGCCTACCAGCCACAGAAGAGATGATGCTCCGTTTGCTTTTTGCCCTCATGTTCCTTGCCGGCAGCCCGGCGCTGGCCCAGTCGGTCACATACGACTTTGATCCCGACAGCTCGAAGATCTGGATAGACGGGACCTCCAACAACACGCCACACTGGACCGTGTACGCCACGGCGTTTGAGGGCACCATCACTTTGGGGGCGGCAGCGGAAAATGGGCATGCCGCCGTGGAGGCGGTGACGCTGACGGTGCCCACGAGGATGATCAAGAGCAGGAAAAGCGGCATCATGGACCGCGTCATGTATGATGCACTCGACGTCAAGGCGCACCCCACGGTCACCTTTGAGCTCACCAGCGTATCCGATCTGGAGGCCACTTCTGCCACGTCCGCCACGTTTGTTGCGCACGGGAGCCTGACGCTGGCCGGCCAGACCAACCCCGTCTCTATCCCTGTCGAGGCCACGCTTCGCGATGATGGCATGGCCGTCTTCAAGGGCAGCCACACCATCACGCTCAAGGATTACGGCCTGGATCCCCCGACTGCAATGTTCGGCTCCTTGCGTACGGGCAAGGACGTCACGGTCACGGCAGCGTTCCACGCCGGGCCTCTGCAGTAGGCCCTAGTTGTGGTCTATGGGTGGCGCGCCGCTGCCGGCCAGGGCTGCTTCCAGGCCCGGGAGCACCTCGACGACAAACCTGCTGAGTTCCGCTTCCAGCATCCCGATCTCGTCCGCAGCGATCGCGATGCTTTCCCGGTGGAGCGTCGTTGGGCCGTAGGTGTTGCGCAGCCCGTTAAAGCCCACGAACATGCGTGACTGCACGGTGGGCGCGTTGCGCTCGCCGGCTTCGCGCTTGGAACGGTAGCCGCGCAGCTGCCGCTCGAGCGCCAGCAGCGTGCCGCGGGCCTCATGCAACGCCGTCACTAGGCCATCCGCGGGGTTGTCGGCGCGGGACAGGGCCGTCTGCATGGCAGCAAGGTTGTCCATCTGCGCATCCAGACCGCTGGAGAACTGTGCCACGCGACCCTGGAGTGCTTCAGCCTCTTTCCGGAACGCTGTGAACTCTTCCGGGGGAGAACCGGGCAGGGCTGGCTCCCGCAACGGCACCACAGAAAAGGTTACCGGCCCGCTGAGCTCGCTCTCGACGCCATCGGCTATGCGTACCAACGTAGCTGTGTACTCACCGGGTGCAGCCAGGAAGCCGCCGCCACCGCCTTCGGCATCGCCGGGCCGGACTGGCGCCTTGGAGGCATAGGTGAGGTTCCAGTTCACCCGGTGAAACCCTTTGCTCGTACTCCCACTGACGCGGTTGGCGATGGCGCCTGAACCGTCACGGACAACAATCTGGACCTCATCGGGGACCTCGTTCATCTCCGCCTCCAGGGCATCCCAGCCCGGAAACGGGATATGCTTGTCCTCTCCCTCCTCCGCTTTGCGCCGCACCTCTGCCAGCGTAGTGGCACCGGACCTCAGGTAGTATGTGAAGGTGGCGCCAAATTCGGGATTGGGCGCCGCATAGTACGTTGCACCCTGAGCGCCGCCCGCCACATCACGTGGCACATACAGCAGCGCCTTGCGCACCGGAAACAGGTGCGCATCCTGTGCCAGCAGCTCTGGCGTCACCGAGCGCAGCGGCGTATAATCGTCCAGTATGAAGAATCCACGGCCAAAGGAGGCGGCCACCACATCGTTTTCGCGGCGCTGTATGGTGATGTCTCTGAAAGAGATCGTAGCCTCGCTGCTGATCTTGGTCCATTCTGTACCGCCATCCACTGTGAAGTAGATCCCGAACTCCGTTGCCGCAAAGAGCAGCTGCGGATTGACATGGTCCTGCACCACGCGCCAGACAAGGGTGCGATCCGGCAGGTTGCCGGCGACAGAGTGCCATGTCCGGCCGCGGTCGGTGCTCTTGATCAGGTACGGCGAATAGTCTCCGAACTTGTGGTCGTCCAGTGCAGCATACACGACATCCGCATCAAAGAGGTCAGCGTACAGGTTGTTGACAAACGCCGTAGCGGGAATGCCCCTGATGGAGCCGACCTCAATGCGTGTCCAGGAGCCACCGTCATCTTCACTGACCTGGATGATACCGTCGTCGGTGCCGGCATACAGCAGCCCCTGCTGCACAGGCGATTCGGCCAGCGAGGTGATGGTGTTGTAAACCGACATGGCGTTGAAGTCCCACGCATTATCCCAGCTCTGAACGCGACCCATGATGGGCAGCTCAAAGCGCTCCTGATCCCGCGTGAGGTCGGGCGATACGGGTGTCCAGCTGTCGCCGCGGTCGGTGGATTTCCATACGCGGTACGAGCCAAAATAGATCGTCTTCGGGTTGTGCGGACTTACCACGATGGGAGCATCCCAGTTGTAGCGTTCGAACTTTTCGCCGGCGCCGGCCTGTGGCTGAATCAGCACCTGCTCCCCTGTTCTCAGGTCAATCCGGTGCAGCCGCCCCTGCTGCGCCTCTGCGTAGAGGATATCGGGATTGCCAGGCTCGGTGGCGGACTGATGCCCGTCTGCTCCCAGCGTTTTGAACCAGTCCGCATTGCGGATTCCCACTCGCCATTCCGTGCGGGAAGGGCCGCCGTGAGACCCGTTGTCCTGCGTCCCGCCAAACACGTTATAGAAGGGAAGCGCGTCGTCCACGGCCACCTTGTAGTATTGCGTGATGGGCATGTTTGCCACAAAGCGCCAGGTCTCCGTGCCATCATACGTCTCAAACAATCCGCCGTCCGTTCCCATGAGTATGTAGTTGGGGTCGCTCATCTTGAACGCTATGGCGTGATTGTCTGAGTGCTTGGCAGCCTCGCCCATGCGGGCAAACGTTTTGCCATGGTCTGTGGACACCTGCACCCGCACATCCATCAGATAGAGTGTGCCTTCAGCGTGTGGCGTGGTGTACAGCTCCTGGTAGTAGTGCGGGCCGGTAGCACCTGACACCGCGTCCGACTGCCTGGTCCACGATTCGCCCCGATCCCGTGACATAAACACCCCGCCGGATGTGTGATCCAGCTCTATGGCTGCGTACACGTGGTCCGGGTTGTGGTAGCTGATGGCGAGGCCGATCTTGCCGAGGTTGGAGCCGGGGATGCCTTTTTTCAGCGCTTTCCAGGTTTTTCCGCCATCGTCGCTGCGGTGTAGCCCCGAGCCCGGGCCGCCTCCCATGTAAGCTGCAACATTGCGGTGCCGTTGCCAGGTCGCAGCGTACAGGCGGTCGGGGTCGCGCGGATCGATGACGACATCCGTGACACCAACCCACTCGTCATCGCCCAGTGTTCTGGTCCAGGTGTTGCCTCCATCTTCTGTCATGTAGAGGCCGCGCTCGCCGCCGGAGCTCCACAGCGGCCCTTGGGACGCCACCCACACCACGTCACTGTTGTGCGGATGGATGATGATGCGCGAGATATGCTCGGACTCCTTGAGCCCCATATTTCTCCAGCTCTTTCCGCCGTCGTCACTGCGGTAGATGCCGTCACCGTAGCCGACGTGCCGTCCGCCAACGTTTTCCCCGGTTCCGACCCAGACCGTGCCGGGGTTGCGGGCATCCAGGGTTATCGCACCGATAGAGTACGAGCCTTGCCCGTCGAAGAGGGAGCTCCAGGTTATGCCGGCATTTGCCGTCTTCCATACGCCTCCGGACCCGACGGCGACATACCATATGTTTTCATCATGGGGATGGATGGCTATATCCGCAATGCGTCCTGATGTGAACGCCGGCCCGATGTTGCGCAGCCTGAGGGCGGAAAAGTCTGTGTCGCCAACGGTCTGGCCGGGCAGCGGCGTGGCCAGAGCCACACTGAGCAGGATCAGGAAAGCTGTACGCTTCATGTATCAGGGATTTATGCTGGTGAGTGCAGGACAGTGTTGCGATCGCAAAAATACAACGCCGGATAAAGTTACGCTGTAAGGGACCAATTTGGTATCTTTTTCACCCCTCCAAGCCTTCACATCTCCCCTACATTCCATGTACGAAGTTCCTGCCACCTCCGCCTTTGTGCTCCTGTTCACTGAAAAAGACATCTACGATGGCAGTGCCGCCAAGCGCTTCCTGAGCAGCGTGGACCTGACCGCTGGCCAGGGGCTGAAGGATCACTTTAAAGACGCTTGGGATCTGGCGTATGCCGAGATCGCTACGCGCAAGGTCCGGGTAAAGCAGCTGAGCCAGGAGTATCTGCATGCCAATCCCGGAGCCCAGGTCGTGTCGCTGGGTGGCGGGCTGGATCCGATGACGCTGGACCTTGCCGAGCTTTTTCCGGAGGCGTCCGTGTTTGATGTGGACATGGACCAGATGGATGTGAAGGCCGAGATCACTGCCGCGATAGACGGGCCCAGGGTGCATTTTGTTACGGCGCACCTTGGTGATGCATCCGCCCTCACGCAGTCGTTGATGGCTGCCGGCTGGGATGCTGGCGCTCCCACGCTGGTCGTCGCCGAAGGCATCACTTACTATGTGCCTGCGCCCATCTTTGCGCAGGCCCTTGCCGCTGTGCGCACCGATGGCGGCGCGCTTGTGCTGGAGTATTCCCTGCCGGATGATGAGATCACAGATGCCAACCACAAGGAGACCATGGTGGCGTTCTACCCGGAGCTGACCACGCTGCTGCAGCTGCCGTTCCCCATGGTGCGTTACAGCAGCAGCTATGTGCAGACGCTTGCAGGTCAGCTTCGCGGCAAGGTTGCCAAAACGCTCTACGAGCACGAGGCCGAGCTGCTCATGAAGGGCCGCAACGAGTTTTTTGGCGCTCCCGACTCAGGCGTTATCCGTGTATCGCTGATCCGGTTCTAGCAGCCCGCGGAAGAAACGGGGTTCGCTGCTGCGTCACTTACACAGCCGGAGCCGCCCGTCACCTTGTTCTGGACAGTGCATCGCTAAGGGGAGCTTCCAGTTTTCCCACGGCAGCACAGCCTCCATTTCTTCGCGCAGCGGTTGCGTTTTTCTCGCGACTGCTCCCGTAATTGAGGCTTGGAAACTCATGGGAGGTTTTAGT
>JAAXGV010000067.1 GCA_012271185.1 Rhodothermales bacterium | reverse complement strand
GTCGTGCAGGACACGACCGCGGGCACATTGCAGCGGTTTGTCTGCGACAACACTTTGGTGTCAGGGTCTACACGGACGAGGCCGCAGCCTACAGGGGAGGCGTACAGCACGAGGTTGTGAGGCACAGCGTGGGCGAGTACGTCAACGGTATGATTCACACAAACGGGCTGGAATCGTTCTGGTCCATGCTCAAGCGTGGACACTATGGCGTGTACCACAGGGCAAAAACATTTGAACCGTTACGTGGCGGAGTTTGCGGGCCGCCACAATGCGCGGGAGCTGGATACAGAAGTGCAGATGGGCTTGCTCATGCGAAACGGCAAGAAGAAGCAGTTACGGTATAGCGACCTGGCAGGGTAACCCCGCAGTCAGACCTATTGTGTTACGGCGGCTGTCTGGACTGGGTGCAGCATTAGGACACTGCATCCACAGATCTCCTGTATCTGGCTTCGCCGTTCAATTCAAATGCCAGCTGCAGCGTCCTGCACTCTGTCCACGGCTCCGCCCCATACCGTGCCTTGCAGGAGTTCTGGGCTATAACGCGCTTGCCTGGGTTCGCACCGACACGCGCTAAGCTGCAAACCAGAACACCAACCCTGCTTACAGCGCCAGATTCCGTGTTAGTTTAGCATGTAATTCCCATTATTTCTGCGCTGGTGTGGAATACGCTCGCTTTTTGGTCGCAGCAGGGCCGATTTGGGCCGTTCTGATGACGAATCCCCGGCCCATAGGCCGATTCTGTGCGTTCTGGTAGTGGCACCGACTGAAAACACGCATCCCATAGACAGACCCTATAGGCAGGCAAGCTTCTTGCGAGCCTCATAGGAATTGGCCAGTGCAAGAGATCCGCTAGCTCGTGAGGAACGGGTTGTGTTCCTTTTCGAGGTCAACCGTGGTGGACGGCCCGTGACCAGGGTATATGACGGTCTCGCCCGGTAGCGTCAGGAGCTTCTGGTGGATAGAGGCCATAAGCTGCTGGAGGTTGCCTCCAGGCAGGTCATGGCGGCCGATGGAACCCTGGAAGAGCACATCACCCACCAGCGCAAAGCCGGCTTGCGAGTCATAAAAGCACACAGAGCCAGGGGCGTGGCCTGGCGTGTGAAGCACGTCCCATGAGGTTTCACCAAATGTGATCACGTTACCCTCGTACAGGTCATGGGCAGGAAGCGGATGCTCCTGTATCGCCATACCGTACATGGTGGCCTGCAGCGAGGCATTCTCCAGGAACGGCAGGCAATCAGGGTGCGCATGCCACCGCATGGCAAACCGGTATGCAAAGTGCGCGCACCCAAAGATGTGGTCAAGGTGCGCATGCGTCAGCAGGAGGTGGCGCAGCACCAGCCCTTCCTCGCGCAGAAACGCTTCCACTGCTCTGTGCTCCCCGGGAAAGTACGCGGTGGCGTCAACCAGGACGGCGTCCTTGCCGCTGTAGCAGACATAGCTGTTTGCCTGGTATGGGCCGAAAGTGAATGTCTTGACTTGGGTCATGCTGTCTTACCGGTCTGGTGCTACCACGATTACGATCTCTCCCCGGATGCTCGGCTGTGCAGCATAGTGCGCATGGAGCGCGTCCAAAGGGCCGCGTCTCATCTCCTCATGTACCTTGGTGAGTTCCCGGCCTACGGCAGCTTTCCGGGCCGGTCCAAGCACGGTCGCAAGGTCTGCCAGCGTCTTGACCAGGCGGTGCGGACTCTCATACAAGACCACCGTACATGGACTCCCGGAAAGCATTTGCAGCCTGGCCTTGCGTCCCTTTTTGACGGGCAGAAATCCCTCAAAGGCAAAACGATCGGAGGGCAGGCCACTGGCTGTCAAGGCCGGAACCAGCGCAGTTGCGCCAGGGAGCGCGGTCACGGAAAGCCCTGCCTCGCAGCAGGCGCGTACCAAGAAAAAGCCAGGGTCCGATATGCCCGGAGAACCGGCATCGGTGACGAGTGCCACAGACTCGCCATCCAGCATCCGTTTGACAAGCTGCGGGGCTTTGCGCCGCTCGTTGTGGTCATGATAGGAGGTCACAGGCGTGGAGATGTGGTAATGCGAAAGCAGGACTGCCGTGCGCCGCGTGTCTTCACATGCGATAAGGTCCGCCTCCTTGAGGACGCGGATCGCACGAAGCGTGATATCCTCCAGGTTTCCGACAGGGGTGGGCACGAGGTACAGCATCGCTAGCGATTATGCCACTGTGTAAACCGTGTGCGCAACCTTAGTGTGGTGCGCAGGTCCAGCGAGACATAAAGGAAAAGCCCCAAAGCCCCAAGCCCCACGATGACGTTGGCTATCCACATGCCGATCCATGGACTCAGGAACCCCCGGTCCGCAAGCTTTTCGCCCTGCACCAGCGTAGTCCAGTACAGCAAAAACACGCCCAGCGCAATGATGGCGGAGGCGCCGAGGCCGCCGCGGCGAATGCTCAGCCCAAGCGGGGCCCCCAGCAGCATGAAGATGAGGCACGCGGTCGCAATGGAGTACTTCTTGTGTATCTCCACGGCGTAGCGGTTCATCCAGCGTCGCTGACGATCAGCGGTGCGCATCAGCGCGTTAGCATTGTCCGCGGCCATGCGGGCAGCTTCGCCTGCAAAAGCACTGACGCGCATCGGGCTGTCAGGCATGCCTTTGCCTGTGGTCGGTGCGCGCATGACCAGAGGAGCAGAAGCCCGGATGTCAGCCTGTGTGGAATCAAGGCGGGCCCTGAGCGAGTCAACGACGCGGACCATCACGGAGGTGCGCGTAGAGCGGTCCGAGCGGTAGCCATCAGTAGGGCTGGAGCGCTCAAAAGCAAACTCCGAGAGGTCCAGTGTCAGAAGCAGCCGCTCAAACTGCATACGCTCGTACCGTTCATGGAGGTCCTTGGCTGTGGTGGGCACGAACCGGTGGATTTCACCGCTGCGCAGGTTCAGCACCGCAGAAGCGCCTCTTGACTCCAGTGTCCCGGACTGCGCCTTGATCGTTGTGCTTGTACCACGGCCACGGGTGTGGTCATAGATCAGGATGTCACGCAGCACGTTGCCGGTGCGATGCTTGACCAGGATGGCATAGCCCTGCAGACCATCGTAGAATACGCCAGGCTGCAGGTCAAAACCGGGACGCTTTGTGTGAATATCCTCCCAGGTGTTGCGGGCGCGAAAGTTCGACTCGGGCAGCAGCACGTTGTTGAAGCAGACCATCCCAAGTGTCACCACGCTGCCGGCAACCAGCGCCGGCCAGATGAACGAAAAAGCGGTGATGCCACTGGCCTTGGCCACAAGGTAGGCACGGGATTCCGCCAGCGAGCCATACGCGATAAGCGAAGCCAGGAGCGTCGACATGGGCACCGCCAGCACAAGCATGTAGGCCAGGTTGTAAGCGATCAGCTCCGCGACGAGGCTCAAAGGCAGATCGCGACCTGCCAGGTCCGGCAGGTGCTTGATAAGAAACTGCATCAGCAGCAGGAACAGCAGCAGTCCAAGCCACCCGAAAAAAGGACCAGGCAGCCTGCGCAATGCTGTCCGATGAAGATGCTTCATGATGTGCGCCGCCGCAGTTGCCCGAAAATACGCATCCGGCCTGCCGGGCAACATGTGTGTTGTCTCATCGTTTTAGGAGACTGGCCTTCATGAATCCCCTGGCGTGCAATGAGCTGGAAGCGCATAGATCGCATTGTGGCAGCGTGTGTGTTTGTATACGCGCTTGTCCTGTACGTGCTTACGGTGGCCCCAACGGCCAGTTTCTGGGACGCAGGAGAGTTCATCGCCATCGCCAATGGGCTCCAGGTATCGCATCCTCCCGGCGCGCCTTTCTACATGCTGGTCGGACGGCTGTTTGCCATGTTCGTGCCGCAGTCCTCGGTGTCACTGGCAGTCAACATGATGTCGGTGATCAGCAGTGCGCTGACAATCCTGCTGACGTACTGGATCATTGTGCGCCTAGTGCACGAGTTCATGCCAGACAGTCCGTCGCCGCGTCAGCGCATGGCTGCGATGGTGGGAGGCGTCATGGGGGCATGCACATTCGCAGTGACAGACTCGTTCTGGTTCAATGCTACGGAGGCCGAGGTATACGCCATGTCGATGCTTTTCACTGCGCTGGTCGTGTGGCTGATCATGCGCTGGAGTGACATGGCCCGTGAGTCGCTGCGCCACAAAGTGGCCTTTGGGGTGCGCGAGAACAGGATACTCGTTCTGGTAGCGTACTTGTTTGGACTGGCCATCGGGGCGCATCTTTTGAGCCTGCTGGCCTTGTTCTTTATTGCTCTGATCGTCTTCTTCGTGCGCTTTGACCAAGGTGGCAGGATCGCGGAAGGCGACTGGCGCTCAAGGCGCCGCTGGCGCGGGGTTTTTGCGGCCCTGGTGGTCGCCTCGCTGGTGTTCGGCCTCATTTATCCCGGCATCGTTCAAAAGCTGCCGGTCTTTGCAGGGAGTACCGGACGGCCAATGACGACGCTGCTGATCATAGCTGCGGTCGTGCTGGGCTTTGTATATATCACGCATGTGAGGCGGTGGCCGGTGCTGAACCTCACCAGCATCTGTCTTTTGATGGTGCTGATCGGTTATTCAACCTACGCGCTCATCTTCATCCGCAGCGCTGCTGATCCACCCATAGATGAGAACGATCCGGAGAACCCCGCTGCGATCGTGTCCTACTTGGCGCGGGAACAGTACGGAGCGACGCCTCTTCTGCGAGGGCCGGCGTTTGACAACCGCCTTCAGCAGGTGTCGGACGCGGAAAAGTATTTTCCGCGCCGCTACTCTTTTATGCCAAACCATCAGCGCGTCTATGCCACGTACGGGTCGGACCTGGAGTTTTTCTGGAAGTACCAGGTTGGGCATATGTACGTGCGCTACTTTCTCTGGCAGTTTTCGGGCAGGGAAAGTGACATCCAGGATGCGCGTGCCATAACCGGGTTCCCGTTTCTGGACGGGAGGTACGAATCCTTTTTCCAGACACCCAGCGAGCACGCCAGCCGCAACAAGTACTTCGCGCTCCCGCTGCTGCTGGGGCTGCTGGGTATGATGTACCATTTTTCGCGGGACTGGCGACGGGCCTTTAGTGTGCTCGTTCTGTTCCTGGTGACGGGTATCGGCATTATCATCTACCTCAACCAGACGCCAATGCAGCCGCGTGAGCGTGACTATTCGTATGTCGCAAGCTTCTTTGCATTCAGCCTGTGGATTGGTGTTGGTGCTACGGGAATAATCCAGATGGCGGCCGATGCGGTGAAGCCGTGGGCGCGTGCTGTAGTGTCGTGGCTTCTGGCCGCGTTCATGCTGATGGCCGTCCCAGGCCTGATGCTGGTGCAGAACTATGACGATCACGACAGGTCCGGCCGCTATGTGGCACCGGACTATGCGTACAACATGCTTAGCGGCCTCGATCAGGATGCGATCATCTTCACCAATGGAGACAACGATACTTTCCCGCTCTGGTATATCCAAGAGGTTGAGGGAGTCCGGCGCGATGTGCGCGTAACCAATCTGTCACTGCTGAACACGAAGTGGTATATCCGGCAGCTGAAGCATCAGTGGTCGCGGGAGTCGTCGCCACTGCCCATCGGCGTATCCGACCACCGGATCAGCGACATCGGGATAAGGGTATGGAGGCCAGACACCGTAGGACTGCTGGTGGATACGACCGCACTCAAGAACGACTCTGAGGTGTTCGCTGGCCAGCTGGACACTGAGCAGCTGGAAAGCCCGATGAAGTGGATGCTGGAAGGCCGCCCATACGGGCGGGATCGGGAAGGGAATCCCGTATCGATCCTGCACGTGGCAGATCAGATGGTGCTGGACATCCTCACCAACAACGCACACCAGAACTGGCAGCGCCCGATGTACTTTGCGGTTACCGTAGCGCCAAGCAGCCAGCTGAACCTGGGAGACTACTTCCAGCTGGAAGGTCAGGCAAACCGTATTGTGCCTGTCAGGCACAGCAGCAGCCTGGTGGGCCGTATTGATGCGGTACAATCGCCGGCGGTGCTGAAACAGTTCAGATTCACGAATCTCGACAATCCGGGCGTATACTACGACGACAACATCCGGCGGATGACAGGCAATTATCGCAACGTATTTGCTCAGACAGCCATTGGGCTGATCGAACAGGGCTATACCGAAGACGCCGTGGCGATCCTGGACACGATCACAGCCAGGATCCCTTTTGAAACCATTCCGGGAGACTACACCTCGTTTGTTCTTCTGGCAGAGGCTTACCGGATGTCCGGGCATAGTGACAGGGCTGCGGAGATCCTTCATACAGCGGAGCCGCTCACCCTTCACCAGATAGCCACCAGTGCCAACGCTTCGGAGCGACAGCGTTTTAGTGCCTTGGCACAGCAGACGTTGGCGGCGTACCTTGCTAATCAGGACTATGAGGCGTACGCGGCGTTTCATAACAAGATCAATCAGCTGACGGGCGACACTTCTACTGTTACGCCCGGGGAGGTACGGGCTTCAGTGGAAGGGCCTGCCATTGTGACGGAGCCTGACACGGTCATTATGCCGGAGACTGACACGACAGCTTTTGACGGGTAGAAGCTGTTGCCCACAGCCGTTCAACGGAAAGTTACATGAGTTGCGTGTTCACCGACCCGGAATTCGAGCGCATTGGTGAGGTGCTGGGGGCAGAGGTTCAGCGTGACGGTGACGGTGCCCGTTACAGGCTGAAAGACGAAGCCAGCGGGCGCGCCATCACGCTCGAAATCACATGTGGCCTCGCCCTGCCAGACGGTATGAAGGACGAGGGGGTGGACAACCTGATCACGGTCATGACGTCGAGCTCCCTGCTCCAGCTTCAGGGCTGTACGGGCTTTATTGACAGCAAGGAGCTGGGGGAGGTGATTTTTTTTGCTCGGCGTGGCGGCGTAACCAACGGGCTGGTGGTCGAACGCGAGGCAGGCTGCTCCCTCTACGCCAATTTTGACAACCGCCTGCTATCAACGGATTTTACGAAGCTGTCCCCTGAGCTCATCATGAGTGCCGTAGCGCTCTCGCTTGCCACTGATATTTTCAACGATCTGTCGTAGGCGTTGGACGGCCTCCACATTGCCCAAGAGCATGCCTCCCTGAGTCTGGATGACACCGCAGTGGAGGCGCTGGTGCGTGGCATGCTGACCCATGAGTCGCGAGTACTGGACTACCTGGGCATTGTTCTCACGGACAGGGTGACACTGTGCGGCCTGAACAAAAAGTACCGCAGTGGTGATTACGATACGGACGTGCTAAGCTTTCCGCTGGGCGACGGGAAGGCGATCGATGGTGAGATCTACGTCAGCCTAGACTACGCAGCTGAGCACTGCACGGAGTTTGGCGCATCATTTGAGGAAGAAGCGTTGCGCTATGTTGCTCACGGCCTCCTGCACCTGATGGGGTACGACGACAGAGACGAGGAGGAGCGTCTCCGGATGCGGCGCATGGAAGGTGTGTACCTGGATGCATGCCGCAACCTGCTGCGCCGTCATCAGCGCGCCTGAGGCTTTGTCCGGCGTGAGGCGCGGTGATGGCGGCTGCCCGTTCCGGGTACGCTTAACCCGTCTTACGCAGACGGATCACAACCTGCCGCACGATTTTGGCACTCTGCATGATGTAGAAGTGGATGCAGGGCGCACCGTACTCAAAAAGCTCCTCGCACTGGCGGATTGCCCACCGGATACCGACATCCTTCACGTGCTCCGGGCGTGCCTCCTCGACTTCGCCGGCGAGTTCCTCCGGGATCTCAATGTGGAAGCGGCGCGGGAGGACCTCCAGCTGCCGCTTGGATGTGAAGATCTTCAGGCCCGGTACTATCGGCACCGTGATGCCCGCGGCGCGGCAGCGTTCCACAAAGCGCGTGAAGTACGCGTTGTCGAAGAACATCTGCGTGGTGATATAAGCCGCGCCTGCGTCCACCTTGCGCTTCAGGTACTGTATATCCCACGTCAGGTTGGGCGCCCGGTAATGCTTCTCCGGATAGCCGGCGACGCCGATGCAAAAGCTGGTGGGCACGGCATCCATGAGGTCTTCCAGATAGCGTCCACGGTTCATGGACGATATCTGGTGTACCAGCTCAATGGCGCTCCGGTTTACCGCCGTACCAGGAGGCAGCGTCTTCTGAAAGCCTGTGTCATCCCCATGAAGCGCCATCACATTGTTGATGCCGAGATAGTTGAGCTCTATCAGTGCATCCTCGGTTTCGCTTCGCGTAAAGCCATGGCACAAGACGTGCGGAACGGTCTCTACGCCGAAGCGGCTCTTGATGGCGGCGCAGATGCCAATAGTGCCTGGGCGCTTGCGTTTGACGCGGCGACGCCAGGTGCCATCCGGCAGCTCCTCATACTGGGCTTCCGCCGAATGGCTCGTAACGTCAATGAATGGCGGATCAAACGGCATAAGCTCTTCGACAACCGCCATCAGCTGGGCGGCGGAGCTTCCGCGCATGGGCGGAATGATCTCAAAGGAGATGAGTGGCGCTGTGGCAGCGTCCAGCAGTTCGGTGATCTTCACGTGAGCCAGTGCAGAAAATTGCGGCAAGACTAACGGTACCGGAACCGGTCAAGCACCGAAGGATCCTTGCTGCGTTTCAGGATTTCACCAGAGTGTACATCGCGAAACACGATCTCTTTCGGACGGGGCGTAACGTCAACCAGAAATAGTGCCCAGCCCCAGATGCTGTACCGCGCCTGCGTGACCACGGTGGGGTTGTTGTCGAGCTCATCCACGCTCTTGGCCGAGGAGCGGGCCTCCGGCACTGCCATAGTCTCCACCGGGTTGGCGAACTGCTGCTCTTCCGGCAGCACATGTCCAAGAATCTCGCTGGCGCGGGAGGTGCGGCCTGTCACCGGATCCGGGCCCGCGCGCTGGAAGAGGTAGTAATCCGAAGACCATACCCCCGGCCCATACAGAAAGATGAGAACCATCAGAAACAGCGTCAGGGCAGCCAGCTCAAAGCCCTGAGAACCCTCATGCAGAGCGCTGTGCATCTCAGTGACAAGGAGTGCGCCCACCAGCACCGGCACCTGTATCAGCGCGGCAGCACGTGTCAGCAGCCCCGCAACCAGCATGAAGCCGCCGAAGATGTGAGTAAGCGCCACATAGTGAAGCAGCACCGTGGACTGGAGCCATACAGCGGAGTCAGCGGACACAAGGTCGAAAAAGCTGTCTGCATTAGCGATAAAGTGGGTGCCCCGAACGAAGAGCGCAACGCCGAGGTACATGCGAAGCAGATCAAACGCCGGGCCGCGAAACACATACAGCCGGCCCAGAAACTGCTGCCAGCGATGCTGACGACGCCGGTGGTCTACGGACCACTTTCCGGAGCCACACACCAGCACAAGAACCAGGAGGAAAAGCACCAGCGCAGAAAGCTGGAATGACTGGTCTGCGGAAAACATCCCGGACACGCTCAGAAAAACTGCGCCGAACAGTACAGGGATCTGTACCAGCGTCGCTACACGGGTCCATAATCCGATGGTGATGGCAATACCGCCCACGATGTGAATCAGCGCCACGGCAGTCATGACTGACAGGTCGCCAAGCCAGAAAGGCGCCGTCTCAGGCAAAAGCGACGTGAACAGCTCCCGCTCGTACAGGAACAGCACACCACGCACGAAAAGGCCCACTCCCAGGTAGATGCGAACCAGCTCGAAGGCTATCTCCTGGTACTCATCTAACCAGGCAACAAACTTTTGCAGCATCTGACCGCCGGATACGTGAAGCCGGAGTATACCTCAATTGCGCCGAAGCAGCAAATCTTCTTCCCAGACGGCGGGGAGCCCGTCCGAGTCGCCACCGACCCATTCATAGGAGCAGTCCGGCTGTTGCACAGTATCGCCCTGCAGAAGCACGATCGGCGCCTTGCGCAAGACTACCATGGCGGGCAGGCGCCGGAGTCTGGTGCGCTTGCGGAGGTGCGCGCAAAGGGCCCGTACAGCAGCAACGGCGGCCGCCGCCGAAAGCAGCATGGCAGCACAAAGGAGGAGAGAATTCACAGAGACCTGGACCTGATTGATGCCCGGGCTGGCACGTATGCCTTACCTTCACATCGGTTCCGGCCCAGGGTGACGGCGACGTTTTGTGTTTTCGTTTCTGCGCAATAAATTGGCGGGGTGCAATTGGCCTGTGCAGCAAGCTCCGGTCGCCCGATTGCATGGCTATACAATGAACCGGCAGTCTTCCGCAAGATGCCTATGACATGTTTCTGCCGCACCAAGGCTGTGCGCGCTCTTCTGGTTGGGCTGGTCGCCTCGGCGGCGGTAGTCCTCTTGTGCGAGCCGGCTTTGGCCGCACCGCAGGAAGCCGACCCGGATTATCGGGCGTTGCCCTTTATCAGCAGCCGCGTGGTAATGTGGATTATTGCCGAGCTGCACCTGATGTTTGCGGCGTTTGTGCTTGCCGTGCCGATGTTTGCCCTGGTGCTCGAGTTCATCGGCTATAAGACCGGTGACAAGCGGTTCGACCAGCTGGCCTACGACTTCACCAAACTTCTGTCGGTTTCGTTCTCTTTCACGGCAACGTTGGGAGCGCTGCTGACCTTCGGCCTCATCGTGTTGTACCCTGCCCTGACGAAGTACCTGGTCAAGGTGTTCAGCTGGACGTTTCTGCCGTACGTGCTGCTGTTTTTCTTCGAGGCCGTCTTCCTGTACGCCTACTACTACGGCTGGGGCAAATTCTCACCGCGTGTGCATCTTTTTCTGGGGCTGATGCTGAACATTGTAGGTACAGCTATCATGTTCATCGCCAATGCCTGGCTCACATTCATGAACACGCCCAGTGGCGTGGACGAGCTGGGCAACCTTACCAGTCTCTGGGACGCCATCAACAACTACATCTGGATGCCGATCAACATACACCGTCTTATCGCCAACATGGCCTTTGGCGGTGCCATTGGGGCGGCGTACGGCGCCTACAAGTTCCTGGGCGCGCGGACGATGGAAGAAAAGGCACACTACGACTGGATGGGCTACACAGGCAACTTCATCGCCATCTGTGCGCTGCTTCCGTTGCCCTTCGCAGGCTACTGGCTGGGCGTAGAGATCTATGCCTACGACCAGAGCCTCGGTATTACGCTGATGGGCGGCACGTTTTCGTGGCTGTTCATCATCCAGGCGGTGCTGATAGGTAACCTGTTTCTGGCTGCCAACTATTATCTGTGGCTAAGCATGAGCCGGATAGCGGGGGCAGAGCGGTACCGGCGGTTCATCAAGTACCTTTTGGGCGTTATCACGCTCTGCTTCATCGTATGGGCCACGCCGCATTCCCTTGTCGCAACCGTGGAGGAGGCCCGTGCGATGGGAGGCTCACATCACCCGATCCTGAACGTTCTAGGCGTGATGAGCGCAAAGAACACGGCAGTAAACCTCTTGATACTCACCACCTACGTCAGCTTCCTGCTATACAGGCGGGCCAACAAGGACGCAACCGTCAGCTGGGCCAGGACGGGCAACCTCGTGCAGTTCGGCATATTCGCCGTGGTTGTGATCTTTGTCGTGTTCCTCGGGGTCTACGGCTATTTCGTGGATGCGCAGACGCGAATCGGTCTGTCCCAGCCGCAAGTCTTTTCAGTGCTCTTCGCGATGGTCGCAGTGACAGTCATTGATCTGTTTCTTTTCAGGGGTGCCAGGAAGCGCGGCGAAATCGATTGGGGCAGGATCCCGGCCCGGGCCCAGTACGCGCTGTTCTTCCTGGCCATCACTTTTGCCTGGCTGATGGGGCTGATGGGCTATGTGCGCGCGGGCATGCGGCAGCACTGGCATGTCTATGGCGTGATCCGTGACACGTCTGTGGATGCGTTCACACCAACGCTCGGGTTCGCAGGCCTGGTCGTATCCATTACAGTGATCATCTTTTTCCTGTTCATCGCCGTGGTGTTTTTCCTGTCAGGTCTGTCATCCCGGAAGGACTGGGCAGAGCGCACCAAGGGCACGCGCCGCTGGTTCAGGCGCGCGAAGCAGGAGCAGTCGGACAGCACCTTATCTGTTGAGGCCTCGTGAAGCACGCACTCTACATCTTCGGCTTTACCATATTGGTATCCGCTTTCTATTGGTACGTGAGCCTCTGGGTGCCGCAGAAGCGCACAGAGCCGCCAGAGGATATTGCTATCAGCGCAGATCTCTCCACGGCAGAGATGGTCGCGATAGGGGAAGAGATAGTAGCCGGCAAGGGCACCTGCCTGACATGCCACACCATGGGGGAGAGCGGCGCGGCGCTGCGCTTTCCTGACCTGGGCAACATCGGAGCCATCGCGGCAACCCGTGTTGAAGGACAGGGTGATGTCACATACCTTGCCGAGTCCATGTATGACCCCAACGCCTACGTGTTGCCGGGCTTTGTGGCCGGGATGCCCGCGGTGGCGCGGCCGCCTGTTGCGCTGACTGATGACGAGATACTCACGGTGATCGCCTACCTCCAGTCCCTGGGCGGCACTCCGACAGTGACCATGGCCACGGAGCTGGAGTGGCAAGGTCAAAGCATTGGCGCAGCGGACGCAGCACCGGTGGCGGTGGGCGGCAACCGGGATGCTGAAACCCTCTTCACCAGCTACTTATGCAACACCTGCCACAACCTTGACGGCACCCCGGGGGCTGGCCCGTCACTGGAGGGCCTGGGCACGCGACTCACCAAAGCGGAGATCTATGAGTCGATCCTGGACCCGGATGCCACGATCACCGAGGGTTTTGCTCCGGGGGTCATGGGCACCATGCTGACGGCCACCGGATTTCGTGAACAGGTTTCAGCGCAGGAGCTTCAGTCGCTTGTAGACTACCTTGCAGGACTTTAGCGGCTTATGAACATTCTGATTCTACTGATTATTGTCGCGGCGCTGGCTGCAATCCAGCTCTTCGTGACGCGGTGGCTGCCACTGAACCGGCTGGCCTGGATGGCTATCTGGTGGGTGGCAGTCTATGCGGCCTTTGCTTACGGGATAAACCCGCCGCTACCGAGCTCCATTGTTGTGCTGTTCATGGCGATTGTGACGCTCGCCCTGGTGGCTTACCTCTCCGCGGATTCTGAGGAGCTGGCTTCCGCCATGCGGGCCATCACCGCATTCATGGTGGAAAGGCGTTTCAGAGTGGCCCTCCTTGCTGTGCTGGTTGCACTCCCGCTCCTGGCAGCCCTCAGCGTTTATACGGACCTCTCTAAGCCGCCCCAGCCGCCCACGAGTAGCCGGACCATCCATCCGCCCCCGCCGGTTTCGATCAGCTTCAAGGGGAAGACGATACCGCTGTCAACAGCCAACAACCCGTACCGGGAGCTGCAGCACTCAGACGAGGCCGCGTTTGCACAGCATGTGGAGAATGGCCGCCGGATATATTTTGAGAACTGCTTTTACTGCCACGGGGACAACATGCAGGGTGCCGGCATGTTTGCACACGGGTACGATCCCATCCCGGCAAATTTCAACGATCCTACCACGATCGCTATGCTGCAGGAATCCTACCTGTTCTGGCGTATTGCCAAGGGTGCGCCCGGGCTGCCTTCAGAGGCCACTCCGTGGTCCAGCGCGATGCCCGCCTGGGAAAACTTCCTCACCGAAGAGGAGATCTGGGATGTTATCCTTTTCCTGTATGAATTCACCGGTTACGAGCCCCGTGCACAGGGTATGCCGCACTAAGCCATGAAGCGACTGATTCTGCTGACAGCAGCACTGAGTCTGGGGTACGCGACTGCCGCCCAGGATCTCGGGACGGAAGCACAGCGAAGCCGCGGCAAGGTGCTTTACGACGCCAAGTGTGCACATTGCCATGGCGCTGACGGGGATGCCAACAGCATCGCAACCGCATACCTGCGGCCCACACCACGCGACTTCACCTCCGGGCAGTACAAGTTCCGGACCACCGGCAGTGGTGAGCTGCCTACCACCGAAGACATTGAGCGCAGCATCCGAGACGGCATGCCTTACACGAGCATGCCGCCCTGGAAGGGCATCCTGTCGGACTCGGAGATTGCAGATCTTGCCTACTACCTCAAGGCATTCAACCGGGACTTTGAAGGCCCCTACGGTGATCCCGAGGTGATTGACATCCCGAAGGCACCACCCTTCAGCGAAGCCAGACTAGAGCGTGGCAGGGAAGTGTTTGCGCTGAATCAGTGTGCGGACTGTCACGGTGAAAACGGTCGGGGTAATGGTCCGTCGGCGCTGGAGCTGCAGGACGAGTGGGGCTATGCCATACGGCCGGCTGATATGACCAAGCGCTGGACGTTCCGCGCCAGCGCTACCCGCGAGGACATCTACCGGACCTTTACGACAGGCCTGAACGGTACACCCATGCCGTCGTATCAGCAGACGATTGGCGAAGAGGATCGCTGGGCACTCGTGGATTACGTCTGGTCCCTTTCCAGGGATGATCCGGAGTACGGCACCGTGGTTGCCGCTGTCGGAACCGCCGGCGTGCTGGATGTTTCGCAGGGCAGAGCCCTCTTTGCTGATGCGCCGGCAGCATACTTTCCGGTCGTGGGCCAGCTGATTGAGCCAGGGCGCTCATTCTACCCCGGGGTCAATGGGATAGAGGTGCAGGCAGTCTATAATCGGGACGAGATCGCCGTCCTGCTGACGTGGCACGATATGACTGCCGAGCGGGAAGGAGCCAATCACCCCGGCCTGGCGGTGCCGCTGTTTGACCCGGCAGCCCCCGACTCTGTGCCGGGCCCGTTCTCCGATGCGGTGGCCTTCATGGTGCCTGCGGAAACGCCGGAAGGCCTCGCAAGGCCCTACTTCATGTTTGGCGATGCCAGGAACGCCATGAGCATCTGGTTTGCAGATCTTGCCACCGACACCGCTGCGGTGCTGACTGGCCGAGGTGCGGCAGGCATCACAGACAGCGGCATCGGACTGGAGCGCTATGCCACCTACGAGGATGGCGTGTGGACGGTGATCCTGAAAGGAAAGCGTCAGCTGGACAGCGGTCTGCAC
>JAAXGV010000026.1 GCA_012271185.1 Rhodothermales bacterium | reverse complement strand
CGTTTGACATCTTCGGCATTCAGCAGTCCCGCAACGGTGGTATTGATGTCATTGGCAACCCCGGCCATCCCATGCCGCTCACGGTGGCCTATGAGCTGGGTTTTGACCAGAACATTGCAGACCAGCTGCTGCTCCGCATCTCCGGTTTCTACAGGGATATCAGGGATCAGGCACGCAGCGTGACGTACCGTTCCCTCGGCAGTGTGGTACAGTACTCCACCAGAGAACCCTGGAACTATGCGGATGTGCGCGGTGCGGAGATCACGCTGACCAAGAGCCGGGGCGCCTGGATTCGCGGGTTCCTGAATTACACGTACCTGCAGACCAAGGGCGGCAACTTCGGTTACAGCCAGTTCAACGAAAACACCTTTGAGCAGCGCAACTACCTGCGGACATCCACCGACTACCGCCTGGGTGCGCCGCTGGCCGAGCCTTTCGCCCGCGGCAACCTGCTGATTCTGACACCGGCAGCGTTTGTGCCAGGCGTACTGAACGGTGCCCTGTTTGGTGACTGGCGCGTCAGCCTGCTTGGCGAGTGGCGCGCAGGAACGCAGTGGACCTGGTCAGGCGGAGCTTCGGCGCCGCCTGAGCTGCAGGAGAACGTGCGCTGGCGGAGCTACATCGGGTTTGACCTCCGTTTCACCAAGCATATCAACACACAGCTTGGTGCGGCCCAGCTGTTCCTGGATGTGGACAACGTCTTCAATCGGCGCCACCTCTACAGCTCCACGGGCTTCCACCCGGACAACCGGGACTTTGACCGGTACATGTGGTCGTTGCACCTGCCAGAGGATATCTACGATGAGCTCAACGCTGTTGATGCGGAAGCGAGCTACCTCGAGAAGGTCAATGCAGGCGGGCTTCCGTACATCTGGGTTCCTGGCAACGACAAGCCGGGTGTATACCGCCATCCTGATGTGGACTACCAGCCTGTGGAAGCAGTAAGGTCCCTGGAGAGCGTTGGTGATCCCAATGCGAGTGCATGGTACTGGGCTGCGGATACCGACACATATTCGCGCTGGAACGGGACAGCCTGGGAGCTGGTGCCAGAGGATCAGGTGGCCCAGATGCTCGAGGACAAGGCATACATCGATATGCCCAACCTGCGATTCAACACGTTCCTGAACATCCGTCGTGTCACGATGGGCGTTCGACTCACGTTTTAAATGAGACTAGGCCCCCGGCGGCCGCCGGGGGCTACCCAAAAACAAGCAAACAGCAGGCATATGAAAAGCTCTTGCTATTTACTCGCCAGCGTGCTCGTCGCCTTTCTTGGGGCGGGTGTGGCGCAGGCCCAGTTCACGGCACAGTGGCTGGATATCGGCACCTTTCACGGCACCTATACGGAGTCCGGTGCGCAGCATGAGGGCAACTCCTCGGCTTCCGACGGCATGGAGTGGCCCTCGATTCTCCGCTGGAGCAGCCACTTTCGCGCCAAAGCCCTCTGGCTAGGCACGAAGGACTGGACCGACCCCAACGGGCAGAACTGGCCCTACTTTGTGGCCCGTATCGGACCCCGCACAGCAGGGGCTGATGTCACCTTTCCGGTCCAGAATGTTCTGAAGAGCAGGACGGAAGACACCATCGTTGAGGTGGACGGCGCGTTGTCTTTCGATAACGTGGCGGTCATTGATGAGATTGACCCGAGCCTCCCTGCCGACCGCATGGTGCACAACATCCACAATACGCTGATTGGCATTACTGTTGACCGGAGGGCGTATGGCTGGGTTAACCAGGTGCATGATGATTATCACATCATTGAGTACGTTTACACCAATACGGGCAACAGCGATGATGATGATGAGATTGAGATGCCCAGTCAGACGCTGAAGGACACCTACTTTTTCCGTATTCACCGCTGGCGCGGCACCGAGCAGGGTGCCTGGGCCGTGAGCGGCGGTCAGGTCTGGGGCAAGTTCAGCATGGTGGACGTGGTTGGCGACGGGCATGCCGACTACCCGATCTCCTTTACTGCGCAGTACCTGTGGATCGGCGTTGATCCCGAAGCCCAGTCGCAGTATGACAGGATTGGCGGACCCCTCTTCAACGAAAGCAACTGGACCGCGTCTGGCGACTCGCTTGGGCGTTTGTCCGGCAGCAGCTTCATTGGCCGCGCCACGATTCATGCGGATAACTCGCCGTCAGACGCGACCTACATCCGATGCACACCCAGCACGATCTCCACCTGCCAGCCCAGGACGATGGGCTTCATGGACTCGGACGAGGCGCTTACCGCGGATGGCTCGCCGCACGAGGACTACTACGAGTGGGGCATTCGCACCAGGGAGAACCCGGACCGCATCACCGGCGGCTCGCAGCACATGTTCCCGCACTATGCGGACCGCATTGAGCCCAGCGGCGTCTTCTGGGAGGCCAAAAACGATGCCTCAACCGGAAAGCAGGGCGGTCATGCCGTCACAACGGCCTACGGCCCGTACAACATCGGGCCTGGCGAAAGCGTGCGCATAGTGATTGTGGAGGGTGTTGGCGGTATGGGATTTGATGCCGACTACAAGATTGGAAGAGCATACAAGCGTGGCGGATCAGGACGCGACACCAAACTTATCCGGTTTGATGCCAACCAGGACGGCACGATTCAGACGGGCGACTTCAACTATGCGATCAATCAGGTTGATGCTGATGGCGACGGCATGTTTGACACGTTCGGCTGGGGCCTGGAGGAGATGACCAAGAACCAGTGGGTCATGGTATCCAGGGACTCACTCTTTACAACACTGCAGCGCGGCATCAACCTGTACAGAGCAAGCAACAACATGTCCGCGTACCCGATCCCCGAGGCCCCGCACGCACCGCTGACATTCAGCGTGTTCGGCCGGCCGGACAAGGTGGACATCGAGTGGACACCTCCGACAGGGGGGCCCTCAAGAACCCAGTGGGCACTCTACCGGACGGACCTCTGGGAAGACCACCTGTACAGTACCGGTTGTACCGAGGACTCCAACTTCTCCGGTGTAGTAAATGGCTCGCGCGGCCAGATCAGCTGTGGCTACGAGCTCATAGCCGGGCTGGATGCCAACGCGACCTCGTATCAGGACACGGAGCCTGTACGCGGAACGGACTACTACTACTACCTGCAGGCTGTCGGCGCTCCACAGCCTAATGACCCGGATGGCATCACTGGCACGCCAGGCGGTGTTGCGCTGCGGAGCTCCCGTTCGCTCACGCAGACCTATCAGCCGGTGAATCTCAAGCGTCCACCCTACGGAAGCTCGGGCACTGTCGCGGATGCGCGCATTGTCCCCAACCCCGTAAACCTGGGCTCGGACAATACAGTAAGGTTTGAGCAGGAGGATCGTGTGGCGTTTTTCAACATTCCGGGGGATTGCACGATCAAGATCTTTACGGAGATCGGAGAGCTGGTCCACACCATTATCCATGACGATGGCAGTGGGGACGAGCTCTGGAACCTTACGACTACGTCGCGGCAGCTCCTGGTGAGTGGCATTTACATCGCCGTCATTACGGACAACGCCACCGGGGAGGAATCTGTGCTGAAGTTCACCGTCATACGCTAACAACCGGACCTGGTCTTTGCGCCAGGGCACCTTACACAGGACAAAAAACTGCTATGAAAAAGCGCTATTGCATAACCTCTATGGCCTTGGCGCTCCTGCTGAGCACTGTGCCGTCCGCATGGGCTCAGCAGGGGCTGACGCCGGACACGGAGGTCACCACGGACAAGCTTGCACAGACGGGGATGAAGTTTCTCAGCACGTCCGTTGATCCGCGGGCATCCGCACTGGGCTCAGCACTCACGGCCGAGTTTACAGGATCGTCCACCTCCATGTTCTACAACCCGGCCAGTATGGCCTTCATGCCAGGGTCATTCTCTGCTGCAGGCGGTATCCTGCAGTTCATCGCTGACATCAGCTACACGCAGGCCAGTGTGGCGTTTAGACCCGGAAACGGCAACTTCGGGGTTGTGGGTGTCTCAGTGGTTTCGGTGGATTACGGAGAATTCCTGGGAACCATCAGAGCCAATAACGACTTTGGCTTCATTGATACGGGTGTTTATTCTCCAACGGCGATGGCTGTCGGCCTGGGTTATGCACGTTCCTTTGGCGACCGGTTTTCGGCCGGTGCCAACATCAAGCTTGCATTCCAGGACCTGGGGAGTGACTTCACCACGAGCCAGGATTTTGACACCGGTGCCGTTATTGCTACCGACAGCTACAGTGCACGTACCATGGCGTATGACTTCGGTGTGCTGTACTCAACGGGGTTCCGCAGTCTGACCATTGCCATGATGGCACGCAACTTTGCGCCTGAGCATACTTATGTGCGCGAGCGGTTTGAGCTGCCGCTGACCTTCCAGATTGGCGCTTCGATGAATATGGTGGACTTCACCAGCCTGGATCCTGGCATGCACCGGCTGCAGCTCCACGTCGATGCGCAGCGTCCGCGCGACTTCGCGGAGCACATCCGCTTCGGAGTGGAGTACACCTTTATGGGTATGGCCTCCTTAAGAGGCGGCTTTGAGCAGGCGGCTGTCAGCGAAGAGCAGGGCTTGAGTGCCGGGGCCGGCGTGCGCATAGAAGCTGGCACCGTGGCCTTCGGTGCTGATTATGCCTTTACAGACTTCGGGCTTTTTGGTGCTGTTCACCGGATAGGTATCAACCTCGGTCTGTAGGTCACAAGGAAATGGCGGCCGGCGACAGCCGGCCGGCGATACAAGAGCGGAGGATCCGGCGACTTGCCGGGTTCTCCGCTTCTTTGCGTAAGCATGCACTGGCGGGTAGTTGGCATCGGTATACTGTGCACGCTGCCCGGATGGGGTTGTGCGCCGCCAGAGCCGCCTCCCGTGCTGGCCTTTTCTGATGTGACGCAAGCGTCAGGACTGGGTGCTTTTGTGCATGACAACGGCGCGGCTGGCGACAAGTACTATGCCGAGCAGATGGGGTCCGGTGGCGGCTGGATAGACTACGACGGCGACGGATGGCAGGATATCCTGCTGATGGGAGGCGGCCAGTGGGCGCGCGCACCCAAGCTTGGCTACCAGGCATTGCGGCTGTTCAGAAACCTGGGAGACGGGACGTTTGAAGACCGAACGGATGAAGCCGGCCTGGGGGATGTCGCCGCCTATACTATCGGGATGACTGCCGCGGACTATGACAACGATGGTGATACGGACTTCCTGCTGACGAACCTGAACCACAACATGCTTTTCAGGAATGAGGGAGGCTATTTCACGGAGACGGGTGCCGCGTCCGGGCTGGCAGCCTATGACGAATGGAGCAGCTCGGCGCTTTTTTTTGACGCCAACAATGACGGGTGGCTCGATCTGTACGTTAGCAACTACACGGACTGGACACCGGCCACAGACAAGTTCTGTCCGGAGGGTGGGCAGGTAAAGCTGTACTGTGTGCCCGCAGACTACGAAGGCATGCCAAGCCGCTTTTACCTGGGCAGCGCAACGGGCGTGTTTCGCGATGTGACAGTGGAGTCGGGTGTGTTCTCTGCATACGGCAAGTCGCTGGGCGTGGCGGAATTTGACTATAACCGGGACGGATGGAGTGATTTTGTGGTAGCCAACGACGGCGAGGGTGATCTGCTGTACCACAACAACCGCGACGGCACGTTCACCGA
>JAAXGV010000068.1 GCA_012271185.1 Rhodothermales bacterium | reverse complement strand
CCAGACACCCTGTTCACGGACGTTACCGAGGCCGTGGGCCTGGCGGGCTTCACACACACCAATGGTGGCTTTGGCGAGGCGTGGGCTCCCGAGATCGTTGGCGCAGGAGCCGGGTTCCTGGATTATGACGGTGATGAGCAGCTGGACATTATACTGGTGGCGGGCGGGGCCTTTGAAGGGAAGGCTGGTTACCGCGGGCCTGCGCTTCGGCTCTACCGCAACCAGGGTGATGGAACGTTTCAGGAGGTGACGCAGGCTGCGGGCCTGGCCGGCCTGGCGGCCTACGCGTTTGGTATAACGGTGGGGGATTATGACAATGATGGTGACGCGGACATCTATGTGACAACATTGCATCGGGACCTGCTGCTCCGCAACGATGGGGCGGTTTTTGTCGAAGCAGGAAGAGAAGCAGGCGTTGGTGGCGCCAGTGAGTGGAGCAGCTCCGCGCTGTTCTTTGATGCGGACAGGGATGGGTGGCTTGATCTGTATGTCGGCACGTATGTGGACTGGTCACCCGGGAACGACCTCTACTGCGGCTTTGAAGGGGAGAAGGTGTACTGCACCCCGGAGCTCTATGATGGTATTGCCGGACGCTATTACCACAATCAGGGCGATGGCACGTTTGCGCTCCGGACCGAAGAAGCGGGCTTTCTTGCCGGAATCGATGCGGAGCGTGACAAGACGCTGGGCGTTGCGGCTTTTGACGCCAACGGTGACGGCTGGCCTGACCTGGCGGTTGCAAACGATACTGAGCGGGACATGCTCTTCATAAACGACGGGGACGGCACTTTCACGGAAACAGGGATCCGCAGCGGCATCGCTTTTGACCCGCACGGAACACCGCGCGCAGGCATGGGCATTGACACTGGTGTCGCAGATACCACAGGGCAGCCATCCTGGTTTGTAGGAAACTTTTCGGAGGAGATGGTGGGCGTGTATCGCCACATTGGTGACGGGCTGTTTGTGGACCGGGCTGCGGCATCACTGGTCGGGCGCCCGACCCTGAAGACGCTGACCTTTGGGCTGTTTCTGTTTGATGTCGACCTGGACGCGGACCTGGACCTGTTTGTCGCCAACGGGCATGTGCAGACACATATTGCGCGGATCGTCGAGGGCATAACGTTTCGGCAGCCGGCGCAGCTCTTCCTGAATGACGGTTATGGTCGCTTTGCAGAGGCGCCAGCTGGCGGGCCGCTCGGGGAAGCGATGGTGGCGCGCGGTGCCTCGTATGGAGACTATGATCGTGACGGCGACCTGGATGTGCTGCTCACAGAAAATAACGGGCCGGCCCACCTCTGGCGCAACGATGCGCAAGGCGGGCGTTGGCTGCGCGTACGCCTTGAAGGACGTCGCAGCAGCAGGGACGGGTATGGAGCGCGCATAGTGGTAACGAGCGGTGACTTGCGCCAATACCGGCAGATAAGGGCGGGATCAAGCTTTCTCTCACACCTGGAGCCGGTGGCCACCTTCGGGTTTGCGGAGGATCTGGTACCCGACAGCATTGTAGTGCACTGGCCCAGCGGCGTAACAGACCGCCTGGGGTCCGTAACAATCGGCAGCGAAGTGTTTATTGTGGAGGGGAGCACGCATGTGGAGTAGGTTGTGTTTTGCTCTGGCCATCTTTGCGGCCTGCCAGCCTCCAGACGGTGACCCCATTCCTGCGGCAGCGCCTGCGCTGCCGGCGGTTGCCTTTGAAGAGGTGACCATGCAGGCTGGTCTGGGAGGCTTTTCGCACATGACGGGGGCGTTTGGGCGGAAGTGGTTTCCCGAGACCATGGGTGCCGGGGCCGGATTCCTGGACTACGATGGTGATGGGATTTTGGATATCATGCTGGTAGGCGGCAACCCGTTCCCGTCCCGAAACGAGCCTGCACCACCAGCGCTGCGGCTCTACCGTAACGTTGACGGCACATCGTTCGAAGAGGTCACAGCCGAAGCGGGGCTTGGGTCTGTCCATTCGTATGCGTTTGGTATTACGGCCGCGGATTATGACAATGATGGGGATACGGATGTGCTTGTGACCGCGCTGTTCGAGAACCTGCTGCTGCGTAACGATGGTGGCGTGTTTACGGATGTGGCTTCAGCAGCAGGGCTGGCCGACGAGGCCGTATGGAGCGCTGCGGCGGTGTTCTTTGATGCGGACAGAGACGGCTTTCTGGACCTCTATGTGGGTAACTATGTGGATTGGGGACCGGATAAAGACATCGTGTGCACCCGTGTTGGAGACCGCAAGGCGTACTGTACGCCGGAGCTGTACAACGGACTCTCTGGCGCTTTCTACCGCAACGATGGTGATGGCACGTTCTCGCGCCGGTCCGGCGTGTTTGATACTGCTCCAGGCAAGACACTCGGGGCTGTGAGTGTGGACTATAACCGTGATGGCTGGCCTGACCTGATCGTGGCCAACGACACGCAGCGTGATCTGCTCTTTGAGAACCAGGGCGATGGCACCTTTGTCGAGAAGGGTGTCTATAGCGGAATCGCTTTTGACGAAAACGGACGGGCCCGTGCCGGCATGGGGCTCGATATAGGAGTTGTTGATGAAACCGGCGAAGTCACGCTGTTTGTGGGGCACTTCTCTGCTGAGATGGTGGGTGTGTACCGCCACACCCGGAATGGTTTTTTCGTGGATCGGGCCGCGGTGTCTCAGGTCGGGCGTCCCAGTCTGCGTACGCTGACGTTCGGCCTGTTCCTCTTTGATGTGGACCATGATCAGGACCTGGACCTGTTTACCGCCAATGGGCACATCACCGAAGAGATCGGGCTTGTGGAGGCAGGCATCACATACCGCCAGCGGCCACAGCTGTATATCAACCAGGGGGCGGGCCTTTTTGCTGAGCTCCCCCCGACCTCGCATGCCCTGCTTGCGCGTGAGTACGTTGCGCGTGGTGCCGCCTATGGTGACTACGACGGCGATGGCGACCTGGACCTGCTGTTCACTGAGAATGGTGGTGCGGTTCACCTGTGGCGTAACGACACGCCGGGCGGCGGATACCTTCAGGTGCGCTTGCAGGGCACCGTATCCAATCGCGATGGCATAGGGGCGCGTGTGGTGGTGATGGCGGATGGAAGCCGTCAGGAGCGTGAGGTGCGCGCTGGCGCAAGCTACCTGTCTCAGTCACAGCAGTGGCCGCACTTCGGCCTGGGCGGGGCATTGCAGGTGGACAGTCTGTGGGTCTACTGGCCTGGCGGGTCGGTGCATCGGGCGGGGCCGGTGGCCATCAATCAGGTGGTTCATATCGTGGAGCGCTGAATCGATGCGACAGGGAATGGTGCTGTGCCTAGTGCTGGCGCTGCTCGCCGGATGTCATGCTGGCGGGAAATCTCCGGGCCCTGAGGTGAGGGTGTTGCTGTGGGACTTTCAGGAGGCGCATGAAGGCGCAAGCTACGTCCGGGCGCTGGCTCTGCTTGATAGTGCTCTGGTGCTTGCGCCCGCATACCCGCGGCTGCATTTCCTTCGAGGAGATGTGCTGTCCACGCTCTATCGCTTCGAGGAGGCGGAGGCAGCCTTTCTGCGCGCGCTGGAGCTTGCTCCACGCTACCAGGGCGCAGCGTACCGGCTGGGCAGCAACGCTTTCTTTCTCGGGCAGCATCGCGAAGCTTTGGCGTTCTACCGGCAGGAAGCGCGCCTGTCAGGAGCAGGTGAGGACTCTGCTGCTTTGAGTGCGGTTTGGGCGCAGATCGGGCGCGTGTATGCGCGGCTGGGCGCAGCTGACAGTGCGGGTGAAGCATATGAGCAGGCGCTGCGGCACGATGCTGCGAATGATCAGGTCTGGATGTGGAAGGCGGAGCTTTCGGAAGATGCGGGATGGCTGAGTGACGCGCTCATGCAGGTGCAGGAGGCCGTCAGGCTGGCTCCGGACGACCCCGCATATCAGTACCTCGCTGGAGCGCTGCAGTACCGCACAGGAGACTATGAAGCAGCCATAGGCCACCTTGAGTTTGTTATCAAAGCGCAGCCATGGCACGCCGGTGCGCATTACAATCTTGGGCGCACGCTGCTGGCGCTCGGACGCTCGGATGAGGCTGCCCGGTATCTGGAGGCCACTGACAGCCTGCAGGCTTTGGCTGCGGACATCATACTGGCCAGATTTGCTGTGCAGCATGCGCCGGGAGGCCGGGATGAGTGGACGGTGTTGGCTATGCTTTACGAACAGGCGGGCCGATACGAGGAAGCGCGTCAAGCGTACCGGATTGCCCGCCAGGTGGCTGAATCGAACTAACAGGTTGCAGTAACGGTTGATACCGGTTGAGCACTCTCACTCTGGCAGGATGCGCGCAGCTCTGTTATTAGGGATCGCCGCCATGGCGGCCGGCTGTGAACAGCAGCATCGTTCCGTCACGGAGGCGCAGCGCCAGAGCCTGCCACCGCACGTTGCGCAGTGGCTTATCGAGGGGCAGCGGGCTCATGAGCATGGCAGGTACGACATGGCGCTGGCGTATACCGACAGCGTTGAAGCGTTCGCTCCCGACCTGGCGGACCTGCACTTCCTTCGTGGTGCCGTTTACACGAGGCTTAACCGTCCGGACATAGCCCAGGCTGCCTATATGGCGGTGCTGGAGCTTGATCCCAGGTATCCGGGGGCTCGGCACAACATGGGGCTTAATGCCTTCAGGCGGGGCAAGCTTCGCAGCGCGATCAGCTTCTACCGGGAAGAAGAGTCGCTGGTTGGAGGCACTGCCACGTTGTATCACGAGCTGGGCCGTGCGTACGCCAAGCTGGGTGAGCCTGACAGCGCACGCACGGCCTACGAAGCGGCCATCGCCCTGGACAGCACGCATGCAACATCATACATGTGGCTGGGGCAGCTTCTTGAGGAAGCCGGAGACCTTGCGGAGGCGCTGGAGCTGTCTTTGCAGGGACTCGCACTGATGCCGGATGATCTCGACTATCAGTACATCGTAGGCACGCAGTATCACCGGCTGGAGCAGCCGGAGCGGGCGCTGCCTTTCCTTGTGCCTGTTGCACAAGCCTGGCCTTGGCATCAGGGTGCGCAAACGAATCTGGGTCAGGTTTACATGCGGCTGGGGCGTGAGGAGGAGGCACGTGAGTATTTTGCCAGGGCGGATAAAGCGCAGCAGCAGGCGCAAGCCATCAGTGAAGCGGAGGATGCGATCAACCAGGACCCGGATATGCTGGACAACTGGATCCGCCTTGGAGACCTGCTTCGGCAAAGCGGGCAGTATGCACGTGCCATCGAGGCGCTAAAGAATGCTGCTGCCCGGGATATGCCCGCAGGGGTATGGCTGGCGATACAGAACAACCTTGCGTACCTGCACCTGCAGAACGGTGACACGCAGCAGGCGGAGGACCTTTTTGAGATGGTCCTGCTCAACGATTCCACGATTGCTGCCGCCTGGGTCGGCTTGGGTGTGGCCTATGTGAATCAGGACCGGCCGCATGAAGCGCGCCGTGCATGGGAGTTCGCGCTGGGCGTGGAGCCTGGGAACGCCACCGCGCGGGGCAACCTTGAGCAGCTTGACAGGCATGCTGCATCAGAGGAATAGTGGATTCCTGGACGTGAGCAGGACAGTATGAGGGTTTGCATTCTTTTGGCCCTGCTCCTTGCTGTTGAGCTTGCATCGGCTCAGCATATCAGGGACGGGGACTGGGTAGGCCGTGTCATTCACCTGACAGGCCGCAGCATGGACGTGGTATACCAGGTTCGCAACCAGCCGGAGGGTGTGCGCATCACCATGGTTGTTCAGGGCTATGGTCCGTTTGAGTTTGAGCGTATCAGGGCTACCCGTGACAGTCTGCGGTTTACGTGGGAGCCGTCATTTGAGCTTGCATGCACCTTGGCCCGCCTGGAAGATGGTGTGTACCAGGGCGCGTGCATGGATCCATGGGGCGGATTTGGAGGCATCGTGATGGCTCCGCCAGGCTCTGACCTGGATGCTGTCAGGCTGCATGACGAGACAATAGAGAGTATAGCAGGCTGGTCGGACCCTCCGCCGGCTGACACGCTCCCGGACCTGGGCGCTTTGTATCCGCGTGGCCAGGCGGTGGCGGTGCTTGGACGCACGGTGAACCTGGTGGTGGCGGGTGATGGCCTGGTTACGGTGGTGCTGGAAGCTGGGCTGGGCGACAACCTGACCTCATGGGAGCAGCTGCAGAAGCTGCTGGCACAGCATGTGCGGGTAGTGGCTTATGACCGGGCAGGGCAGGGGCGTTCCGGCCCTTCTGAAGCTGCCCGCACGCCTAAGCAAATAGCCGTTGAGCTACGCGGGCTGCTGCGCGAGGCAGGCATTATGCCTCCCTATGTGCTGGTAGCGCATGCGGAAGGGGCGCTGTATGCACGGCGTTTTGCTTCCATCTACCCGGATGCTGTACAGAGCATGATTCTTGTGGATCCGCACATAGAGACCCAGGCCGGTATGTGGCGCGCATTGGGCGGTTCGCTGTGGGAGCGGTACTGGGAGCAGCGCAAAGCCTTCCATCAGCAGTTGCCCGTGGGCCTGCAGGCTGAGTTCCGCGCATATGCCGAGATTATCGACTCCGGGACGATGCCGGGCATGCACGAGCCCTTGGACCTGCCGGTCACGGTGCTTACCGCGGGTCGCGTATCCGAGACGCCGTTGTGGATCGGGGAGAGCAGAGAGGGACGCGAAGCATGGGCGACGCTGCATGCAGACTGGGTGGAGGCCATTGGTGGTACGCACCTTGTCGTGGCAGAGAGTGGGTCATATATCCACCAGGAGCAGCCAGTACGCGTGCTTCAAGCCATTCTGGAGCAGCTCAGCAAGCGGGATTAGCTGCGCGGAGACAGGCGCTGCTGCGATTTCCACTCAGGCTGCAGCGGCAACCGGGGCAGACCCATGGGTTTCGGACAAGGTCGGGGCCCCTGCTGCTTCTTCGCACCAGCAAAAACCAAGTTACAGAGCAATTGGGACTTGACTCCTTGCCGGCGCGCCAGCCTGATACCGGACGCAAGGATGCCAACGTGGTGGTAAGCGTGATCTGCACACTGCCGCGAGAGATGGCACCCGACGATACAGCCGCGGTGCTACTTAAGCCGGGGCTTGAAGGTGAACTTCAGCATCACATAGCGCCCCAGTGATACAACACGTCTCTCTTGGATGGAGGTACCGGCATTGGTGATGGTTACGTCCTGATTTCGGTTGAGCGCATCGTTGAACTCGAGCTGCAGGTTGCCACGGCCTGCGAAGAACAGACGCGACAGCGACAGATTCAGCAGAACTATATCTTGGTTGGTGCCGACGAGGTCACGGTCAAACGTGCGGTGCAGTAGCGACGACTCAAGCGACCAAAGGTCAGCTGGATGCCAGTAGGCCTCCACACCCACGGTGCTGTTGATATAGCTCTGATTCAGATCCTCATTCAATGAATAGTGTATCCTGTTGTAGGTAATGCTGCCGCTTGCAGTTATGCCAACCACGTCACCGTGATAATGGTCGATGTCGAGGCGCAACCTGTTGCGCAGCACCCGACTGTCATTTTCCTCGCCATTGACAAATTCCGTACCGGTTTCTACATCAACAGTGTTACTGAGGTCCCACTCTATGCCCAGTGATTGGGTGGGCATGCCAAAGCTGATTCGGCCGTCCACAGACCAGGCCGACCTCGCGTTGACCGCCCGCAATGTTTGGCGCAGCTGGGCATCCACCGTACGATCGTGGATAATGCTGTTGTGCGTATAAACCGCACCAAGGTCCACAAGCAGCGAAATTCCCGAATAGCCGTTCCCCGGCCGATGGTACCGCACGCCCAGATCGTGCAGGTACTCGGGCGTAAGTGCCGGATTTCCGATGTAGATGCGCAGCGGGTTGCTGTTGTCCGTAAAGGGCTGCAGCTGTCGCAAAGAAGGTTCGCGCGTGCGGGTCTCGTAGTGCACTCTCACACTGCCATCGTTGCTCAGATCCCTAATTGTCATCACGCTCGCCAGCATATGTGTGAACCGGCTCCGGATAGTCTGGCTAAGCTCCCTGATCGTGCCTCTGCGGCGCGAGTGTTGCACTTCCAAAGTGCTCCAGATCCACCAAGACTGATCATCAGATTGATGCGAGAAGTCGGTGCCGGAGCGCCAATACTCGTAGTACTGCCCAAATTCTTCACTGAGGGAGGTGTTCAGTACGCTGTGTCCACCAATGATGTCGAAATACGCCTTGTCCTGCTTCCGATCGGTGGCGGTGTGCTGCACATATGCTGAGAGTATCCGGCCTGTTTTCAAGGGCTGTAAGAATTCGAGTCGATTACCATGCCGGAAGCTGTTGCTCTGCAATTCTTGCTCCTGATGCAATTCGTCACGGGTCTGTATATCCCCCAAGCTGTAGAGCTGCGTCTCCGTGTTCAGCTTGGTTACCGCATTCGCATTCCGCACATCAACCGTGCTTGTGACCACCAGGCTACGGCCATTCGGCAATATCCTTTTGCGCCAAGTCAGGCGTGCATTGCCGCTGAAGTGGTCTGTTTCATTGCTGCTGGTGATTGTTGTAGCGTTCTGCAGCATTCCGAGCGGACCTGTCGTGCTTTCTTGGCCCGTGCGCCCTACCGATGAAACCACTTTCGACAGCGTTCCCTCAAATCGCACATCGTGCCCTTCCCCCAGCGTCATGAGTCAAGTCCCAATCGTGCTGTA
>JAAXGV010000013.1 GCA_012271185.1 Rhodothermales bacterium | reverse complement strand
ACCTGCGGGGGCGCATTGCACATGGTCAACATCCAGGACCCGGTCAATCCGGTGTTTGCAGGCTGCTTTGCAGACACGCGCACAGGGCGCCGCGGCACGGGTGCAACGCACGACGCGCAGTGCGTAACCTACATAGGGCCTGATGCCCGTTACCGGGGGCAGGAAATATGTCTGAGCTCCAATGGTAACGCGCTATCCATAGCAGATGTCACAGACAAGGCGAACCCTGTCGCTATTTCCATCATGGAGTACCCCAACGTGGCGTACACGCATCAGGGGTGGCTTACAGAGGATCACCGGTATTTCTATCTGAACGATGAGGGCGATGAAGCCTCCGGTCTGGTGGATGCCACACGCACGCTGATCTTTGACTTGGCCGACCTGGACGACCCGTTGCTTGCTGGCGAATACCTCGGCCCGTCCAGCGCCATTGACCACAACCTGTACATTCGCGGCAACACGATGTATCAGACCAACTACGTGGAAGGGCTCCGCCTGATTGATATCACCGACCCCGAGAACCCGGTTGAGACAGGACACTTTGACACGGTCCCGTATGGTCCCAATGACAACTCGCCCGTGCTGGGTGCCTGGAGTAACTACCCATACTTCAGGAGCGGTGTGATCGTTGTGACCTCAGGCCGTGAGGGAGTCTTTTTCCTGAAGAAGAAGCCTGTTGATATATAATCCGCCTGGCTTGTGCGGGGAACCTGGCGGCTCGAAGATCGTGCACTGGGAATGCCAGCCTGGCGTGAAACATGACGCGCCCTTGCGCTTTAACTGCTGTTTCCACAGCACCGCGCTCAGCAAGTCTGACCTTGCCTGCTATTTCCTCCACCAAACCAATCTGCATCCAATTTCAGATGAATGCACTTCGTAAGACCACCCTGCTTCTGGCCGTTCTAACGCTACTGGCTGTCACGGCTGAGGCACAGGAGTACAAGAAAGCCTTCAACGCTGGGCGTGAAGCCGCCCTCGCCAAGGACTTTACCACGGCGCGGGCAAAGTACGCGGAGGCTGCCACTGGCGCCGTAGAAGCTGGCGACGACGAGGTCGCGCGCCAAGCCAAGTACATCGTTGCTCAGATCGACAACCGGCGGGGCAATGCAGCCCTGAAGGCCGAAAAAGCGGCGGATGCCCTCGAGCACTACTCTAACGGTGCAACCATCTTCCCGGAATACATCAAGAACCACTACGGAAAAGGGCTGGCTCTGAAGAAGCTGGGCCGTATTGAAGAAGCACTGGATGTGTGGAAAGGCATCCTGGACAACACCCAGGATCGCAGGACCGCGCTGGCAGCCACCAACGCGATTCGCGACCACTTCAACTATCAGGCGTCGTCGGCTGTCAGCAGATCTTCGCCTTCTGCCAGTGACGCCGATCGCGCTCTGGCAGCCCTGGCGCGCTCCACGGAGTATGTTGACCCGAACTCCGACTATTACTATTACTACTCTGTGGCACAGCTGGCCAAGGGCAACAACGCTGAATCCGTCTCCGCAGCCAATCAGGCACTGGCACTGCATAACGGCTCGCGCACGGATAAGGCCAAGATCTACTACACCATGGGCGAAGCGTATTTGCGCATGAGCGATACCGAAAACGCTAAAGCAGCGTTTCAAAACGCTGCCTATGGTTCCTACAAGCCATCGGCAGAGCACTATCTGTCGACATTGTAGCAACGCATTGGACATCCCACCCAAAAAGCCCGCGATCCATGAGGATGGCGGGCTTTTTGTTTGCCACAGCAGCCATGTCAAGAACCGCCATCCACCCGTTCGCGAAGATCGCCAGCGGCACTACAATCGGGCACTTCTGCGTCATTGAGTCCGATGTTGCTATCGGGCGCGGATGCCGGCTGGGTCATCATGTAGTGGTGCGCGCAGGCACGCGCATAGGCGAAGGTGTTCGGATCGGCGACCACGCCACGCTGGGTGCAGCACCTATGCGGGCATCCAACAGCGCGCTGCGAGCCGGCGGGCCGCTCGCGTCGCTGAAGGTGGGGGCGCACTGCCTGATCGGCGCTGGGGTCGTACTCTACCAGGGGTGCACCCTCGATGAACACGTGATGGTGGCGGACCTTGCAACAGTGCGCGAGGAGGTGACAGTCGGTATGCACACTATCATTGGGCGCGGCGTAGCCGTAGAGAATGCGTGCACGATAGGAGCGCGCTGCAAGCTGGAGACCAATGCATACATCACGGCATACTCCACGCTGGAGGATCACGTGTTTGTTGCCCCAGGGGTCCTGACCAGCAACGACAATTTCGCAGGACGCACCAGGGAACGCTACAAGCACTACAAAGGCGTCATTGCACGCCGCGGAGCCCGTATCGGTGTTGGAGCAGTGATCCTGCCCGGTAAAGAGATTGGAGAAGACGCGCTGATTGCCGGTGGCAGTGTCGTTACACGCGATGTACCGTCACGACAGGTCTGGGCACGCAATCCGGCCCGCTTCTTCCGCAACGTGCCGGAAGCGCAGTTACTCGAAAACCAGTAGCAGCAGCGTCTCTGCCCATGAACCTGCAGATGGTCGACCTCCAAGGTCAGTATCAGAGGCTGAAGCCGGAGATTGACGAGGCCATTGCAGGAGTCCTTGGCACCTCAAGGTTCATTCGCGGGCCCGTCGTCAGCGCCTTTGACCAGGCCTTGGCCCGGTTCATTGGGGCCTCGCATGTGCATGGTGTCGGCAATGGAACCGATGCTCTTCAGATCGCCTACATGGCGCTGGGTATCGGACCTGGTGATGAGGTCATCATGCCAAGCTTTACGTTTATCGCCACCGCCGAAGCGGCTGCGCTGGTCGGCGCCACGGTCGTGTTCGCGGACATTGATCCGCTGACCTGCAACCTGGATCCGGACCAGGTTGAGCCGCTGATAACACCACGCACCAAAGCTGTCATCCCTGTGCATTTGTATGGGCAGACTGCTGACATGGATCCTATCCTCGAGGTGGCCGCCCGCTACGGCATAGCTGTGGTTGAAGACAATGCGCAAGCGATCGGGGCCGAGTATAAAGGGCGCAGGACCGGCAGCCTCGGCACTGTCGCCACCTTCTCGTTTTTTCCCTCCAAGAACCTGGGCGCTTTTGGTGATGGCGGCGCGGTGGCCACTCAGGATGCCGCACTGTATGAACGCATGAAGATGATCACCAACCACGGGGGACGCCACAAGTACTACAATGAGATTCTGGGCGTAAACAGCCGCCTGGATGCTTTGCAGGCCGCGATCCTGGGCGTCAAGCTGCGCCACCTCGGGTCCTTTACAGCTGCACGTCGTGCCGCAGCCAAACGCTACCATGCACTGCTTGCCGGCGTGGACCAGATTGCTACACCTCACGAGGCGTCATACAGCCGCCATGTCTACCACCAGTACACCGTGCGCGCTGCAAACCGCGATGCGCTCGTGAAACACCTGCAGGCGCACCGTATCCCCTGCGGAATATATTATCCTGTCCCGTTGCACTGCCAGCCTGTTTTTGGCAAGGGTGGATCGCGCAACGGCCCCCTTGCCGTCACTGAACGTGTTGCAGACGAGGTCTTGTCCTTGCCCATGCATACCGAACTTACTGTGGCGCAGCAGGAGTTTGTCGCCCAAGCAATCAAGGACTTCTACCGAACTCCACCAGAACCAGACGCCGCCCCACCCCATGCCCAGTGAGCCTGTACGCGTTGCCCAGGTCGGTGTAGGGAACTGGGGGCGCAACGTGCTGCACAACTTCATGGCGTTGCCCGGTGCTGATGTCACAGCGATATGTGACATAGAGTCGGCCACCCTGGAACGCGTGGCCAGCCACTACCCGCCCGGTCTGCGCACCACGCAGCATTTTGACGACCTGCTTTCCGACAATTCTGTTGACGCCATCATCATTGCCACCGAGACGCAGCACCACTACCGCATGGCGCTGGCTGCACTGGCGGCTGGCAAGCACGTGTATGTGGAGAAGCCGATGACGCAAACCGTGGCTGAGGCAGAGCACCTGATGCAGCTGTCTGCCGACTCCGGCAAGCACCTGATGGTAGGTCATGTGCTGCTCTATCATCCGGCGTTCGTGTACGTTGAGCGTCTCGTCCGCAGCGGTGCACTGGGCAGCATCTACTACCTTTACAGCGTGCGCGTCAACCTGGGTATTATCCGCCAGCGCGAAAATGCGTTTGACTCCCTGGGTCCGCATGACGTGTCGGTCGCCTTGGCGTTCATTGATCAGAAACCAGTGGCAGTGGCAGCCAACGGCCAGGCTTTTCTGCAGTCTGGCATCGAAGATATCGTCACCGCCACCGTCTACTTTGAGGGAGGTCCGATAGCACACATGCACACGAGCTGGCTTGACCCGCACAAGGTGCGCAAGGTAACCGTGGTGGGAAGCAAGAAGATGGCAGTGATTGACGATACGACGAGTAGCGAGAAAGTGCGTGTTTACGATAAAGGCGTTGATGACGAATCAGCCCCGTACGTGGGTTTTGGCAAATCCATGGCTGTTCGCTCAGGCGATATCCATATTCCAAAGATTCCCGTGGTGGAGCCGCTCAGGGCGGAGTGCGCACACTTTATTGAGTCTGTCCAGGCGGACACGGCGCCCCGCTCGGATGCAAAGAACGGTCTCGCAGTAGTTCGGGTGCTGGAAGCTGTACGCAAGTCATTGCAGCGCCGGGGACAATGTGTCGAACTCGGAGACTGAAGCCGTTCCTTGACAGCCTGGTAGCTCACTACGAGCGGCCCGCATTCATTGCCCGTGACCCTATCGCAGTGTGCCACAGGTTTGACGACCCGCGCGACCAGGAGGTCATTGGTCTTTATGCTGCTACGCTGGCCTGGGGACAGCGCAGAACGATTCTGAACAAGCTGGATGAGCTCTGTGACCGCATGGAGCAGCGTCCTTACTCATTTGTCTGGGACTTTGGCCGGTCCCGCGATGTCACGCGCCTGGATGGCTTCAGGCATCGCACATTCACTTCGGTTGATGCCGTGTGGTTCACAGCATGCCTCAGCCGCCTCCTGCATCAGTACAAAACCGTTGAGGCAATCTTCGCTGCCGGCCATGCGCTTGGGGCTCTGGACACGGGGCCAGCCATCCATGACTTTAGTGAGCGCATGATGAATGCGCTGGCAGGCACACCGCCGCGGATGCAAAAACACCTTGCCCGTCCACTTCGTGGCAGCGCCGCAAAGCGGTTATGTCTGTATCTGCGGTGGATGGTGCGCCCGGGCCCGGTGGACCTGGGCCTGTGGACGTCTATCGGCCCCCATCAGCTGGTCCTGCCCTTGGACGTGCACTCGGGCCGGCAGGCCCGGGCATTAGGCGTGCTCACAAGAAACAGCAATGACTGGCAGGCGGCTCAGGAGCTGACCCTCGCATGCCGCGACCTGTGCCAGGAAGATCCCGCGCGCTACGATTATGCGTTTTTTGGGCTTGGCATCTCTGGTGAACTGCCGCTGCACCTTACGCCTCCACCAGCAGCGAACCGGGCCTGACCGGCCATCAGCATATGCACGAAGCATACTACACTGACAGCTTTGCTCACGACGAGGCTACTCACTGGTGGTATCGTGCCAGGAGAAGGATCCTCAGCACGGTTATCCGAGGCATAGCCTTTCCAGCAGGCGCCCGCATCCTGGATATTGGTACAGGCTCCGGCGCAAACCTGTACAGCATATACCCCGAAGATGCCGTGCTGTGCGGCATAGAGCCGAGCCCTGACCTTGCCGCCATTGCCAGGAAGCGGGGGCCCATTCCAGTGTACGTGGGCACTGCGGAACAGCTTCCGCCGCCTGTGAGCAGCGAGGTGTTTGATGCAGCAGCGATGCTTGATGTGCTGGAGCACACTGAAGACGATGGCCTTGTGCTTGCGGGCATACGCGAGCGGCTGACAGATGGCGGCGTGCTTCTTATTACAGTGCCAGCCTATATGCTGCTGTGGACGGCGCACGATGTCGCTGTCGGACACTGCCGGCGGTATCGCCTGCGGCCCCTGACCAGGCTGCTGCGTACATACGGCTTTGGTATTGAGCGCGCGACCTATTTCAACTCGCTTCTTCTGGTGCCCCTGGCGGTATTTCGCATTGCGCGACGCCTCCTTGGCGCGGGAGAGGAAGGCAGTGATACCAAATTTGGCTTGCGTGGCCTCAACCAGCTCCTCTACTGGGTTTTCTCATTGGAGCAGCACCTGTTGAAATGGCTTAACTTCCCCGCCGGCGTTTCGATCCTGGTCATTGCCCGCAAGCGGCTGGAGGCCGGTCCTGCCGTTAGCTGATATTCTTGCAGGCACCACAACCCTGGCAATCCAAGGAAAAAACGAGGTCCCAGAGCGCCGGGTGAAGAGAGGCATTCTGAAAGCCCGTTTCTTGGTCAAGTCCCAGTTGTGCTGCAATTTGCTTTCCGCTGGCGCGGAAAGCAGCAGGAGTCCGCCGCATGGCGAAGGAAGCTTGAGCCGCGCGGCGGGTTTGGAGCGCTTCATGGTATTCCTCCATCGTGAAGCAGTTCTGGCCCGTACTCCACGCCTCCTCAAGGTACGGGTCATAGGACTTGCGCAGCCCGAGGCTCCATGCGTCCGCGGGCGAGTCTGGCTGCTAAGACGGGGAAGCCAGCTCATGTAGTGATGAACATTGCGACCTGATGAGAGAAGTCCCTTCGGAACCCCCAGCTTGTCGCGCTGTTTTTGCAGCGGCGAGTGCTGGAGTGCGCACGGATGGGAGGTCGTTGCGCCCGACGAAGCTTTTCCGATATCGTGAAGGTACCTTGAGAGAGCAAGTGATTTCTATAGGAGAAAACGGCGATGATCCGACGAGAGACTCGGGTTACTCAGCCAGGCTGAGCAGTCTCAAGCTTGAAGGCTATAAGTCTTTCCAGAAGGAAGAAGTCAACTTCGGCGACGTAACCGTGCTACTCGGAGCCAATGGCGCGGGCAAGAGCAACTTGGTGTCTTTCTTCGAGATGCTTGGCTTCCTCAGCACAGGTTCGCTGCAAGAATTCATCGGCCGCGCAGGATATTCCGACTCGATATTGTTTGGCGGGCGAAGAATGACTCCCCTATTGCGTGCCACAGTCGAGTTCGTCAGAGAGGATCCCGCTGGAGAGGAGCACAGGGAGATTTACTGGATGCGGCTCGGGGACGCTTCACCCGACACCCTGATATTTCTTGATGAGCGTGCTGGCTATCGGCAGTCCGGGTTTCCCCAACCGCACGAAGTCACGCTGGGATCCGGGCATCGCGAAAGCCAACTGGAAGCGGAAGCCAGCAAGGGGGACGAGACCTGTAAAACCCTGCTCCAACTGCTGCGGGGCTGTCGTGTCTACCACTTTCACGACACCTCTCCCCAAGCCAATATCAGAAGGAATCACTATAGCGAGGATGCTTGGCATCTCCAGCACGACGCGGGGAACCTAGGCGCCTACCTCTACGCCTTGAAGCAAATCCATCCGAACTGCTATCGGCGCATTGTGGAAACCGTTCGTCTGGCGTTTCCGGCGTTCGGAGATTTCCACTTGGTTCCCAGTGCCACCAGAGCTAAATACATTCTCCTCAACTGGTACGAAAAGGATCGCTCAGGCCTCATCTTCGGGCCGCACCAGCTGTCGGATGGAAGCCTGCGGTTCATGGCCTTAGCAACACTGTTTCTTCAGCCGCTGGAGAAGCTGCCCAGAGTAATAGTGCTGGATGAACCCGAGTTGGGGCTCCACCCATACGCAATAAGTGTCCTCGCGGCGATGATGAGAGCCGCAGCCAAGAGAGTTCAGGTGGTGTTGGCCACGCAGTCGACCCGGCTAGTTGATGAGTTCGAGCCGCACCAAATATTGGTGCTACAGGCAGATGGAGATAAGGGGACCAGGTGCCATCGGCTGGATCCATCTGACCTTTCGAGATGGCTGGAAGAGTACTCCCTGGGTGAGCTGTGGGAAAAGAACCTCTTCGGGGGGCGGCCTTGATAACTCGGGTTATCGCTCTGGTGGAAGGTCAGACCGAAGAAACTTTCGTCCGTCGGTTACTCGCGCCCATGCTCGGCATGCACGGTGTCGCAATCTCAGCGACTACGCACGGCCGACGGCGGAGCTCAGGTGGAGTGCCGCGCTGGGGCAAGGCTAAAAAGGAACTCCTTCACCTAATTAAGGAAGATTCTGGCCGATGGGTGACAACGATGTTCGACTTTTACGGATTGCCTGGTGACTGGCCGGAACGGAAAGCGGTTGCCAGCAAGTCACCCGGTGAGAAGGCGAAGATCCTGGAACAGGCCATGCTGGGCAGGATCATGGATTCGCTGGGTGATGATTTCGGCCAAATCCGGCTCATGCCCTACATCCAATTGCACGAATTCGAGGCGCTACTGTTCTCTGAGCCAAAGATCCTGGGGGAAGTCCTCACCCGCGATGACCGGCCGCATCGCATCATCCGCGCTCTGCAGCAGGCCACCGGTAACTTTGCGACGCCCGAAGAGATTGACGAAGGCCAAACAACTGCGCCCTCGAAACGCATTCGGTCACTGGCCGAGCACTACCAGAAGGTCACCGACGGCAACCTTGCGGCAACCCGGATCGGCCTACAGGCCATGAGACGGAAATGTCCGCACTTTGACGGATGGTTGCGTAGCTTGGAGGCGCTGGGCCAGATTTGTTGAGTGAGCTCTGGACATCTCCGCCGTACCCGAACTCAGCGGCCCGTCTGCCACCAGATAGAACAGGCGATCCACAGTTTGGACAACGGAGATCGAGAGCAGGGTAACTCGCAGGACTGCTCCAAGCGGAAAGACAGGCTTGGATCCTCTGCGCCATGGAACGCTGATCTATGCGTCTCCAGCATGGCGTTCGAGCCGACTTCCTGGAGACGAAAAGCGACCGATGATCCATGGGCGCACCATCGCTTCCGCATGTTGCTGGCTGCCCACACTTGTGCCCCCGAGCCCGGATAGCTCCGGCAGAGACCAGAGCCAGCCTCTCCTCTCATTTTGAGAGTTGCGAGTGCTGCGTAGGGGTTCCAAGAGGACCTTGCTTGGGGCTTTCAGGAGAAGGGGCGTCTCGGTCCAGCTTGCGACCCAAGCTGTACCCGCCCACCTTGATCCCGGCATCCGCAAGTTGCCGCATCACTTGGTTGCTGCGTTCGATCACAGTTTTATCAATGATGGGTGAGGTGGGGTGGGGGCGATGCTCTTTGGTTGCCATGGGGGCCTCCGGGGGTTAGAAGTAGTCCGGCGAATGAACAAACGACATCTGTCCGGTTCGTCTCATATAATCATCGAGAAATAAAAAGTAATCCCATATCGCCTGTTTCAGCTCAGGATTCTCGCTGTAATCCGTGATCTTCAGCTTCAGCTCGTTCTGCAGCGTCTGCATATCAAGCCCGCGACCATGGGTCAACCACCGCTCGTGGTCGTTCAACTGGCTTGCTATGCTACGCGCACGCTCTTCCTTCATTTCCTGCGTAACAGGCTTTTTCTGGGTCTCGGTTACTTCCCAATCCTTGAACTTATATTCCGTCAACCAGCGCTGTATCAGGGTGATCGAGAGATCGCGGGCATGGCGGAACTGCTCCAACTCCGCCAAGTCGAGTTTGTACAGCAGCACGATCTCTGCTGCCGAAAGCGTCTCTGTCTTACTTTTTTCGATAAGCTCCTCGTACTGTGACAGGTATGATAACACCGGAATGAAGCGACCGTCCTTGAAGAGCTGGGGATCGATGGGACCGAGGCAGGAATGGTAATCCATCAGGATGTCATCCCCGGACAGGGCTAGCACTGTTCCAGCCGACATTGCTTGATCTGGTATGAGAAACTTGACCTCCTTGTAGTGCTTCCGAAACACGCGGACAATACGCTCAACAATTTCGACGACGCCTCCTTCAGTGTGAAGGATCACGATCAGCGTGCCTCGGCGGCTCTCCCGTGCTTCAACAGCGACCTTAACGCTATACTCCACCCCGCTTCGGATAGGCGAGATGATGGTGAGGCAATCTGCATTGAGCATCTCCTCAATCTCAACGAGCCGGCGGTTGGCCCACTCGCGAGCGCTATCAATTGTGGTGGGTGGTCTTGTGTGGTTGGACATTTCCGAGACCTCTGACGAGAACCTGTCTCAATAATAAAGCGACTTAAGCAAGACGCATAGTGCGGCCAGCTGGGCGGATCCAAGGAAGCTCTCGGCGTGATACTCCCCGCGGACCAGGATGCTCCGGTCCCACTAAACCCAAACGAAGAACCGCTCCACGATTCACTATCGCTTGCATCTTCGGAGGCGGTGCCCGCTCTGCGTCTTTGGTCGGCCCGTTTCTTCCGGTAAGGCGTGATCCTCGCGATACCCTGCTTCTTCAGATCCATATCTAGGAATCTGCGTCACAGGAACTGAATTGTCACCCGACGGGAAAATTTCAGACGAATTACGCCAGTTTAGGTGCACTTGGTGGAGCTCGGTTCCCTATTGTAGCTTGCAACTGGGACGATTTTCGACTTCAAGTGGAGAATAGAAGCTGCCGATATTTTCTGCAGTGCAGACTCCTAGTTCTGACCTTCCTTTACACTTGCCGCCCGGTCAGCATGACGCCCACTGTGCGGTACGCGGGCGAAGGCGGCAAGGTATGTCACACCAAGTTCAATCCCATAATGAGAGTGGGAGTGTGCCACCGTGTGGCAGTACTGCCTGGTCGGGAAGCAGCTGAGCCACCACGTTATCGATGGCAGTGGAGATTTTTTCAGCAGCCAAGCGGTCGCGTATATGCTTTGAGAGCGCCGGCTGCGATGCGGACGGCTTATCCTG
>JAAXGV010000015.1 GCA_012271185.1 Rhodothermales bacterium | reverse complement strand
GGTTAACACGCCCGCTTTCGATCTGCCAGGTGTAGGGCGCATGGCGCATATCCAGGATCCAAGCGGTGCCCCGCTGGCCCTGATCACATACGAGAGCTGGGGCGGATAGGTAGGAGGTCCGCAGGTTCGTGACTTTATTGCCTGGACCGTTGTGCTTGCTTCGACCCAACCAGTGCGGCCATGGCAGCCAGCACGCAGTTACGCACGCTGACCCACAAGGGCTGTACAGCACTGCGCAGCACCTCCACCCGTTCGACTGCGTCCCCCCGCACCACTGTGGGTGCTTCACCTGCCTGAAAAAGTGCAGCCCCGCCCACTATGACGATGGCAGCCACAAGAAGCTTGGTGCCTTTGCCGGACCTGTCTAAGCGCTGACATAACAATCCCCCCGCAAATGCTCCGGTTGCACCAGTTACGATGCTGACAGCAATCCAGCCGGCGGATACGTTCCACGATGCGGGCTGGAATAACCATTCAGTGCCGAACAGATGAAAAGCACCTGCAATGCCTGCTGCCACCATGACACCCATCGTTGCATATCCAACGAGGCTGGCCCCCAGTGCCTGAAAACTTTTCGCTATGAAGCGAAGTGGCCACGTCACAAGGCGCCAGAACAGAAAGGTCACTGGCTTTTCAGGGAAGCTGATAGATACACATCTGGCTGTGCGGTGCTGGGTTCCTGAGCTCAATTCCCCTGTCAGCGGCAGCTGCTCGAGCTTTGGCTGGTCGAACTCTAACCGTGTCGCCTGCGCACCAGCTTCGTGGCTGCAAACACGCCGATTAATCCCACCAAGGGGTTGACGAAGAATAGCCACATCGGCTGGATGGCGTTTTGCATTGCCTCCATGTTGCCGGGCGATGCTGTGGTTCGCAATGATGAAGCCGGTGCGCCTCCAGTCAATGTGAGCACAGCCGTCAGAATCCCCAGAACAAGGATCAAGCCCATCAGCGCCAGGGCGCCCTTGCCTGACCGGTCAAGAAGCTGCGTGACGGTGCCGCCTGCAAAAGCCACCACGCCCCCTGTAATGAGGCTCAGGGCAATCCACCGGGCAGAGGGCTCCCAGGAGTCCGGCTTGAAGGACCAGTCAGCGCCCAGCCCCAAGTAGGCTACAGTAAAGATGGCCATCAGCGCGGCTGCCATCACCACATACCCGGCCACCATGCTCAGAATCGTGCGGAGAACAGGGTGCATAAGAACTCAGCTGATTATTGCTGTGTGACAAAGATAGTGAGCAGGATGGACAGAGACGCAGTAAATACGGTGCCCATCACCGGGAGACACGTCCCGGTGTTGCCTTGCTGGTGTGTACAACCTGCTTATCGTACTCGTCCCAGCGCCACATAGCGCGGTGCCCCTTCAAGTGCACGCCCCCGTACCAGCGGTCTATGCCCCGAAGGTGAACAGCGTCCAGTCTTCCTGTCAGTACGCTGCGTCCAGTCTCTGTGATCTCAAGCTCAGCACCTTGCAGATCCCGCGAACTGGCAGCGCCTCTGACCGTCACCAGCGGCGCTGGCTTGCAAGCCAGCGTCAGGAGCAGGTGCCAGAAGGACCAGTCCCCCAAGAAGAGCGCTTCCTCGTGCTCCCAGTGCGCTTTGAGCAATGCAACCGCTTCAGTACAACCTGCCTCGACGACACCCAGTGCATGTTGCGCCGTGCGGCCCAAGCCGTTGAAGGTTGAAGGGAACTCCAGGGTATGGCGCATCAGGGCCGCACGCATGAACGGCAGCGCCGATGAATCTCGGACCAGGAATTGGTTCAGCTCCCGCGGGTCCGGACTGGTGAAAGCATTCCAGGCAGCACAGGCCACCTTGTATGCCGCACCGGAAAGCACTTTGCGTGTCTGGAATAATGGCACAACATGATCGGGTTCGAGGTCGCCAAGCCCCCGAAAATGTGCCACATGCTTGTGCCGATCAATGCAGATAAGTGTTATCCTGGATCCCGAAAGGTCTTCATACGCAAGCCACGACAGGATCTGTGCCAGCTGGAGCTGATCGTACAAGTCGTGTTCAAACCACAGTACAACCTCATCATAATCTCTGAAGCTTTTCAGCGTACGGTCCCGCGCGGCAAACGACGCACGCAGTCTGGGCAGAGTACCCCAGTCGCGACTGGCAAGGAAGTGTGCACGAGACTGGCTTAGCTCCTCCAGATCCAGGCGTGGCACGGGCCCTTCGTGCAGCACATCACGCCAAGGCAGTATTTTGCCTGCACAGCCACCTGCGGCCAGGAGCGCAGCGGCACCGTCTCCATTGGTAATGTGTAAAAGCATAAGCACAGCCAAAAACTGACGGACCCAGGTGCTGTCCGTCCCATCTCAGTATCACTATGGAAGATATTTACCACGAGTTTCCGATAAACGCGTCACCGGATCGCGTTTTTGAAGCTATTTCAACACCCGATGGTCTCAGTGCCTGGTGGACTCTGCAGGCCGAGGGGGTGCCGATAGCGGGTCACATATACGGGCTGAACTTCGGGCCCGGCTATGCATGGCGGGCAGCCGTTGCATGCTGTCAGGCTCCAAACCACATCGAGTGGAGGTTCACGGTCGCAGATCCGGACTGGGTTGGCACACGCCTGCGTTTCCTGCTGCGCGAGGTCAACAGACACACTGTGGTAAGCTTCGCTCACACAGGCTGGCCGTCAGTCAGCGAGCACTTCCGCGTATCCAGCTTTTGCTGGGCCATGTACCTGCGCCTGCTCAAACGGTACGTTGAGCAGGGCGAAGTGATTCCTTATGACAGACGCTTGGATGCCTAGGAGTCTGCGCTGCGGAATTT
>JAAXGV010000069.1 GCA_012271185.1 Rhodothermales bacterium | reverse complement strand
GGCAGGGGATTCAAGGGGTACCGCCAGCCTGGCGATGCGCCGGTCCCCATGCTGGGCAAGCACCAGATTGCCCTGAGAGTCCAGTGCAAGCCCGTTTGAGCCTGACTCGCCCCCGCGAGGCGTATCTCCTGTGTATCCGGAGGGTTGCAGGAACAGCATGAGCCCGTCCGCCTCGCTCCACCTGTAAATGGCGTTTGGCGGAATGTCCGAGAACAGTACCGCATCTCCAACCCAGACCGGCCCCTCGGACCATTCAAACCCATCCGCGAGGATCTCCAGTGCTGCGCCCGGGGGCACCAGCGTGTCCATACGGGGATCAAGACGCTCAATTGTGCCCACCGTATCATAAGGGCCAGCCTCTGGAGAACACATAGCAAGCACCAGGCAAAGGACAAGCGCCGGCGAAACTCGAGTCATGGCGTTAGCGATGTTCAGTGGTGTCTGCCGGGCTGAATAGCGCATTTAGCGAGCCTGGGATACCCTGATTGGTTTTCTGCATCAGCTCTTCTGCCGTCCAAGAGGTTGAGCGATCTGCGGTGGCCTTGCGGACTTGGCTGACCTCGTGGGCGGTGACTGCGGAAGCACTGTTTTCCCAGGCGCTGCGGACATACGTCAGCATGGCGGCAACCTCCTCGTCGGTCATAAAAGACTTCCAGGGTGGCATGGCGCCGGAGTATATCACACCATTAACTTTGACCTCGCCCATCATGCCACCCAGCACGATGCGGATGAGCCGGCCCTTGTCGCCGGTAACCCAGTCCGTCTCTACCAGTGGTGGAAAAACTCCGGCGATACCCATGCCATCGGCCTGATGGCATGACGAGCAGCGACTCAAGTAGATCTTCTCGCCATCATCCGTTGACCTTGGCATCGCTGCCACAGCAGCGGCAGCGATGCCAGCAACAATCAGCGCTACCCGTAATCCCGTTCGCATGAAGCCTACCTGGCCGATGGAACATGTACAGCTTTGGTAATGGTCAGCGTCTCGCCTCGTGCGTCGGTAACCGTCAGCAGGGCGTTGTACGTACCCGGTTCAGTATATGTGTGCTGTGCTACGCGGCGCGTACTGGTGTTTCCGTCACCAAAGGTCCACAGGAACGTCAGCAGATCCAGGTCGGGATCGTAAATATCCAGAGCACTGAACCGGTACTGCCGCTCCCGTTCGTGGATCACATCAGCATCTCCCAGCGGCGGGCGGTTGTGCTCCACCCAGCGGTAGCGCGTAACCTGGGCATCCGGCCCGGGATCCCAAAACCCGTCAAACTCTGCCACATAGATGCTGCCATCCGGGCCCTGCTCCATAGAGATGGGCGACGTCGACTGCAGCCTGTCAAACGTCTTTATGTTTACAAGGCGCACAGCGGGCATGATGATGTCGGGCACATTAATGCGCACATCATTTTTGCGGTCGCTTTCGAAGGTGCTCTCAACAAGCTCGCCGTATTTGATCCAGCGCCGTGCCCAGTCAAAAACGAACAGCTTGTTCTGCAGCAGGTCTGGAAATGCTCCGCCACCTTCATGGCGATAGATGGGGCCTACCGTCGCAGAACGTCCACCACCTTCGTACGTGTATTCCCAGGCCGGCGGCCGGTACCCGGATATCATGTCAGGAGTCCACTCATTGTAGAAAAGTCTTCCCAGCGTGCGCGGCCATCCGAAGTTTTCGCCCCCCTGGTGCGATATGTTGTACTCGTCGTAGTCGAAGGAAGCATCGGGGCCCACGACACCGATGTACAGCGCACCGGTCTGCTGGTCAACTTTGAACCGGTACGGGTTGCGGAGCCCGTAGGCATAGATCTCCCAGCGCACGCCCGGCTGTCCGAAGAACGGGTTATCGTGTGGAATGGTGCCGTCTCTGTTGATGCGCAGGATCTTGCCGCGTAGATCCTGCAGATTCTGTGCGGAGCGCTCTGAGTCCACCAGGCGCGCCCAGTGATAGCCCTTCAGCTCATGGTGTTCCTGAAAGGTCTCGATCTGATCCTTGGTGATTTCCCATTCCGGGCGCACCTCGGACATACCATTATCTCCTGTGGAGAGGTACAGTGTCGAGTCCGGCCCCCACTCCAGATCGCCGGCCTGATGGCAACAGTTCGGCTCGGTGGGCACCCGCAGCAGCACCTCTTCGGACTCCATCATGAACCCTTCGCCTTCCGGCGCGCCAGGCCGGAAAGTGAATCGTGACAGCTTGTTGATAAACGTATGCGGCTCCGCATAGTAGAGGTAGATGTAGGGGCTTCCATCATAAAAAGCCGGGTCCACCTCAATACCATAAAGCCCGTGCTCGATGTTCGTAGGGTCCGTCGTCCGGAGGTGCGCCGCAAGCTGCGTGCCTCCTGTGGCCGCGTCATAGCGGTGGACCTTTCCCCGCAGCTCCGCAATCCACACATTGCCACGCTCGTCAACGGCAATGTCATCCGGCCAGACCCCTTGGGCGATCACCTCTTTGGTGCGATGTCCGTCGAATGCGGCATTGGTCCGCCCGGCTGCCAGGCGCAGCCCCTGAACGATGTGCTCCTGGAACGCCGGCGTTTTCCACACATCTGCAAAGTGGCCCAGCTTGGTTGCAAAGACGCGGCCGCCCAGGTGGTTGCGTATCCAGGCTATGGGGTAGTCGTTCCGCTCGTCACCGGCCACATCGCCTGCCAGCTCTACGCTGTCCATATCCAGCGACATGAGTACCCGGCTGCTCCAGCGGGGGTTTTCGTCCAGCACATAGATCTCGTCTCGAATCCAGAAATCCTCTACAAAGTGGCTAACGGCAGGGTTGTCAGCATCATCTATCGTTATGCGCACACTCTGGGTCCACGGGTGTGCTTCAAACAGGCCGCCGCCAACCATCTCGCGATACTCGTCCCAGTTGTAAAAGGCGTCCAGCCCCGCATGGGCGACTGCAATCCCTTTGCCGTCCCGCAGAAACTCCACTATGGCAGCCTGTTGCTCCGGAGTAACGGTAGGCGTGTCTTCGTCGGCATCCTTCCCGGCTGGCTCGCCAGTAAACGGCACCCTGATACCACCTGCTGAGAATGTGCCCGACAGCACTTCACCGGTTATTTCGGCCTCCGCCTGGATGGTGCCGAATTCTTCGCTGTCGAAGGAGAAGGTGACGGTGCGGCCGGAGTCCACGAGGTTCTCCAGCGGCAGCAGGCCGTCTGCGAATGTGATCGTGCCCTCTTCGTCAGCAAGCGACAGTGACAGTGTTGCTTGCATAGTCCCTTGCGGTGCGCTGACTGTGAGCTGCCAGACCGCAGCGGGCGGTGCCGCACGTTTACCAGTGAGAGGCACTGGCATGTTCATGACCGTCACAGTGCCCGACAGGCTGTCACCACGCGCTGCCAGGGCAGCTGCAAGCGTACCCGCCCCTTCGACCTCCCAATGGAATGTCAGCGAATCGCCCTGAAGCATTACATCCTCAAGCTTTGACACATCCGGAAACAACCGGAACACGACGGCTCCTGTCAAGCTGTCGGCGCTTCCGGAAAGCGCCAGCCTGCCGGTGAAATTGTTGTCCGGCAGCGTAAGCTCCACATCATAGTTGGCGAACGAGCCATCGAGTGTTACCTCTTCCTTTTCCGGAGCGCCCTCGGGTCGCGGCGCCCGGAGCGTGCTGTTGGCAAAGAAGAGCACGTCGTACTGCGCCAGGTTGTCCCTGTTCAGCTGCGAGAGGTCTTCTGTGGTGTCCACACGCAGCTCGGTCGTTGCTGACAGCGCTGTCATGACTTCCTTCTGTGCCTGAATCGCTGCGCCGTGCCGGAAGGCATGCGTGGCCGTTACCATGAGGACATGTATCGTTTCATTGTCTTCTGAGGCGGGCGCGAGCTCAGCCAGGCTCGCCGGCCCCGGCTCTTCCAGCGCCCTGATCCGCACGTTGCGAAAAGCCACCCGTGAACTGTCGTCATGGTTCTGCACCCCCACATGGCCTTCCAGGGACCGGTTGCCTGCGAAGTCGTTGACCTGCTCGCCGTTGAGCCACACCTGATAGCGCTGCCCAGTGACACGGATACGAAAGGTGTTCCACTCGCCAGCGGCATGCGCCGTCACCCGAAAGGGTGCGGAGATGGCATAGATGCTGCCGGTCACATGATCTGGATCGCGGCTGTTATCTATCTGGATTTCGTAGCCTTCGCGGACTGCAACCCAGGGATCATCACTTGCCGGAAAACGCACAAACACGCCCGCATTGGCGGTGTGCTTGTTGACTTTCCAGTCAAGTTCCAGCTCGAAGTTCTTGAAAGACTGCGCTGCATAGTAGAACAGGCCCATGCCGCCGTGGCTCACCATAGTGCCGTCATCCTGTATAGTGAACCCGCCCGGTCCCGCCTGCTTCCAGCCTTCAAAGCTGGTTCCATCAAACAGCGTCTGCCATCCATCCTGCCCCAAGGCAGGGTATACCCCAGCAAGAAGTGCCAGGATCAGGGAAGCTGTGCGACTCATAGTTTCAACAATCCGGCATATTCAGCATGTTCGAGAGCGGTATCCAGACCACCTTCCATCACCTCAGGTGCGATGGTTCCATCCCCATTGGCGTCCACGCCGCTGCGGCAGCGGACCAGGATGGCGGTCATGGCCGCTGCATGCTCGCGGGCCATCGTTACATCGCCCTGGTAGTCCGTCTTGAGGATGTTCAGCGCCTGGGCAAAGGCCTCATGGATCCAGCCGGTATCCGCGCTGGTGTTCCAGAACTCACTCGGTGCGTCCCACAGGTATGTGAGGTCTATGCGCGGCTGGTTTTCGGCTTTGGTTACCCCGTTATCCAGCCGCATCCACCCGATAACGTTATTGAGCGAGTGAATCACGTGGGGCAGATGGCGCTGCGAAGCATCAGCGTCATACTGCGCCTGAAGCAGGCCGCGAAGGTGCCGGGCGCGACCCATCAGGCCCAGCTCCGCGGGATCTGTCACCCGGGGCGGTTCTTTCCCGTGGCGCTTGGCGTGGGCCTCATCGAACGCTTCGCCAGTGGTCTGCCAGCGCGTCTTCCATCCATGCATGGCGGCTGCGCCGGAGGCGTTCGCCAGTCCGGAGGGCTGTCCCCAGATGGCCGCAAACACGCTATCAGTATGGCGCTTGACTTCAGGTATGTCGGATGCAGCCTCAGCGGCCGCGCTGTGCTGAAACGCTCCCGAAAGCAGGCGGTCAAGGCCTTCAATCTGGAGGCGTATCTCGTGCTGTGCAGCTGCCGCCCCGCACAAGAGAAGCGGGCAAAGAAGCAGCGCCCGGTAAAGTTTCATAAGCTATCTGGATGCGTCTGACCGGAGGGATGCTGAAAGTCGCCATCGGGCAACACATATAGCGCCTCCAGGTCCTGATTGGACAATTCCACGAGAAAATCCGAAAATTTCAGTGTCAGCGCATCAAGGAACCGCTTCCCTTTTTCTCTGGTGGATAAGGAGGGATCGCCCACCCCCGTGTCTTCAGTGACTTCCGGCCACCGCCGTTCTGCCCACACCCATCCTTCGCGGATGCCCGCCAGTGCAGACTTCCGGGCATGCCCGCATCCTGCTTCGGAAAGAGGCAGCACGAGTTCTGGTGCCAGGCAGAGCAGATTGCTGGTTTCCATCTCACCGCCGTGATCGCCTGGCTCGTCAAAGTATTCAGCTCCTTTCAGAACCTTGAACCAGTTTATCTCACAGATGAACATGTCCGGGTACCGGACGCCTGTTTCGCGGATCATCTGCCTGAAGCTGTTGCCGCCGTGCCCGTTCAGCACCACGAATTTGCGAATCTTCTGGCGTGACAGTACCTGCACGATGTCGGCAAGGAGCGCAGCCTGTGTACTGGGCATCATGTTGATGTCCAGCTTAACGTCGAGCTGCCCCGTATTTACGCCGAACGGTACGGTGGGCAGCACAATGACGCGGGCTCCCTGGTCCCAGGCCAGTCGCGCACTTTCTGCGGCGACATATGCTACCTGGATGTTGTCGGTGGCGTACGGCAGGTGGTAGTTATGGGCCTCTGTGGCGCCCCACGGCAGGACGGCTACGTTGTAGGGGGTGTCCCTGACCGCCTGCCAGCTCGTTTCACCGAGGATGTAGGGGCGACCTCTCATGCGTGGTGCACACGCTCCGCCTTTCTACTGTTGCACGAGGAGGACGAGGTCATACTCGTGGTCAATGATCTGGATGGGACCGTTAAAGTAGGGAATGATGTAGCGCCCCTTCCGGTCCCGGCTTAACTCTCCTGTGCTGTAGGTCAGGTATCCGCCCTGGAATGATCCGCTGAAAGAATAGTCGAGCATTCGCCGGCTGCCAGTCACATTGCGCTCGATCTCGTAATGCCGGACTTTCTCGAACTGCGGACCGGTATGAAGTGACACGTTGGTGATCTCGAAGGAGCGGCGCACGGTCACTGTCGCGGGTGTGGCGCTTTGCTGCACGCCTTCGACGAAGATCCAGGCGCGCTTCACTTGCGGGGGAAGGTCCGTGCTGTCCTTTGGCGCACGCGAGACTATCGTGACGCCTGCCGGTGTACTGACACACCCTGCATGCCAGAAAAAAAACCCGCAAGCGAGCACTACCGTGAGAACCGGCCTCATAGCGCTGTCTGGGCCCATACCCGTTTGTCTGACCTTCATTGTATCTCCATGCTACAGCCGCTGTTCCAGCCAGGCACGGTGATCGCAGGCCTTTGCATGCGCATGCCGCCACGGTTGTCTCCCAAAAGTGCTTGCGCGCACAGGGTTGCGAGGCTCAGCCCGATCTGCCTGCACAGGACAATTGCTCCACAGATAGCGTGGCAGTGACTGAAGCAGTTGGACTTGCGATCACAGCGCCGCCTCTGCGGCACGGTTGATGGCTTTGCGGATTTCGGCTATGAGTTTGTTGCTCTCATCCAGTGTGCTTTTGTCGATCGCACGGCAAAGCTGGAGGAGCCTGCGTATAACCTCTTCCCTGGACTTGCGTCCAATGCTTTTGTTGAGCGCTGCCGCCCGCACGTAAGCGGAGCGGCTGAGGCCGGTCAGCCCGGCATTGCGTACTATGCTCTCGTACTCGGCATCCGTCAGCGTAATGTTTATGCGACGCGTGCGACGAGGTTTGGGAGAAGTCGTGTGCATCTGTGTACAAATGGTGATTGCTTATGGGATTAGTACACTTGGCAGCAGGCCTGATTGCTACCCGGATGATACAGCTGGGGGAAACCGTGTGGGATAGCGCCGGCTGCCAACACGCAGTGCTGCGGCCCGGATCGCAGGCTTAGCCTGCTTCGTACGAGCATCATCAGGCACGGATTTCAGCGGCCTTGTTGGGGCGTGAGGCGGTGGAAGGCCGCATCTTCTGCACCCTGCGCCTGGACATCCCGGCCGGTTAACGCATGACCTGAGGTGTGCTGCGGCGCATAGCGGGCTATATGCCAAGGAGAAGATGATCAGCCAGCTGTCAGAAAACACACAGGCCATCCTGCTCCTTACGCAACCGCTCGGCAAGGCGGCGCGGCACAGCCATGCCAAGCCGCTGTCCCAGCCGGAATACGGAGACCTCGCACAGCTGCTGCACCGGAACGGCTGCCAACCGGCGGACCTGCTGGGAGCTGATGTCTATGACGTTCTGCACCGGTGCGGGATGCGCTCGTGGCAGGAACGGATTGTTCGGCTGCTTAATCGGGGGTTTCTGCTCAGCCTGGCGCAGGAGCAGTGGTCTGCCAGAGCCATCTGGGTTGTGAGCCGGGCGGATGCCGATTACCCAAAGGCTGTTAAGCGGCGATTTCGGTCCGAGGCGCCACCGGTATTCTACGGTCGCGGCGAAAAGAACCTGCTGGGTTGTGGCGGCTTGGCTGTGATGGGCCCAGGTGAGTGTCGGGATGAAGCGCTGCTGCAGTACAGCTTTGAGGCAGCAGGGCTGGCCGCGGAATCAGGCTATGCCGTTATGGCAGGAACCGCGCAGGGTATCGGCCGGTCTGCCATAGGCGGTGCCCTGGACGCCGGTGGCAGGGCCGTTGCTGTGCTTCCCGGCGAACTGAGCAGCGCCGTGCTTGATGCTTATTTCATCCCCGGATTTGCATCCCGCAAGCTGGTGGCATGCTCTCCCTGGGATCCTGTCTCCATCCCCGATGAGTCGGAGGCTGCTGTGGCGAGCAGGCTCCTGTACACACTTGCTGACACGCTCCTGGTCGTTGATGCTGACGATCAGATTCAGGAAAACGTTGCCAGACAGCTGCGGTACCCGGATAAGCTCGCGATTTTTGTATGCCTGCGAGACTCCGGGAGCACAGGGCTTGCGGCATTGCGCCGCGAAGGGGCAGCGCTCTGGCCAGATCCACGTAGATCGGATCATTTCCGGCAGATCATGGAGTCTGAAATGCCGGAAGCCTATTACGGGCTCTACCCGCCAGAAGAGCAGGAGAGTGAAGAAGACGTCGGGCTGCCGCTGGGCGGCGAGGCCCAGTGCCCCTGTCACCACATGGATCCGAATATGTCGCCCGGGGACGCTTTGGAAGACGATGAAAGCCCCCTGGATGCAAGTGAGGAGCATACGCCCGATGAGAAGCATCCACATGGCAGCGCTCCGGACGTGCCTGCAGACAGCAGCCCCGAGAAAGGCGCTCAGCCGGACAGCAAACCAGCAGACAAGAAACCCGTGACTGAGCACTGGGTGCAGTATGGCATGTTCGACGACCTGGACGACGATGAGTGACCACTGCGCGGCGGACTTTTCATGCTGCCAGGCGCAGTACTATCCGCAATTATTTTCCCGACGACCACAGTGAGTGTGCCTGAGGCAATGATCTACGACCATGAGCGTGCGCTGGCGCTATTGCGCAAAGGGGTGGGAAGCCCGACAGCAGAGTTCAGAAAAGGGCAGGCAGAGGCGGTCAAAGTATCTGTTGAGCGTGGTTCGCGCCTGCTTGTTGTAAAGAAGACGGGCTGGGGAAAGAGCTTTGTCTACTTCATTGCAGCCCGGTTGATTCGCGACTGGGGTGTCAAACACGGCGAAGTGCCGGGACCTGTTCTTCTGGTCTCTCCGCTGCTGGGACTGATGCGGGACCAGGAGCGCAATGCAAGGAAGATGGGTGTCAGAGCACGCTACATCAGCTCCGGCAATGAGGATGAATGGGAAGACATCGCAGACGAGGTAACCACCCGGAATACGTGCGACATCTTGCTGATCACACCAGAACGTCTGGGCAATCAGTACTTCAACGATGCGATCCTCAGTGAGATAGCTGGGCGGATACCTATGCTGGTTGTCGACGAAGCGCACTGCGTATCGGACTGGGGGCATGATTTCCGCCCGGATTTCCGGCGGATAGCAAGCCTTATACGCAAGCTGCCACGGACCACCAGACTCCTGGCAACAACAGCTACGGCGAACAACCGCGTAAAGCAGGATCTGCGCAACTACCTGGGACAGGATCTCAAGGAGATCACGGGAGACCTTGCACGACCATCGCTGATGCTGCAAAACATCTGGCTACCCAAACCTGCTCAGAGGATGGCTTGGCTCTCCGAGCGGCTTAGCGAAATCGAAGGCTCCGGCATCATCTACGCGTCATCCAAGATGGACGTGGAGCGGGTAACCTATTGGCTGCAGTGGTGCGGACACAGGGTTGAGGCTTACACTGGCAATACTGACCTGGCGCATCCTGGGCGCAGGAGGGTTCTGGAAGAATGGCTGATTGGCAACCGCGTGAAAGCGCTGGTATCCACTATTGCCCTGGGCATTGGGTTTGACAAGCCGGACCTGGCCTTTGTGATCCACTACCAGCGTCCAGGATCCGTTGTCGGTTATTATCAGCAGGTCGGCCGTGCAGGGCGAGCGCTGGAAAAAGCGCACGCCGTCATGCTGTGCGGTCAGGAGGATACTCGAATCACAAAATGGTTCATGGACAAGGCCTTTCCGAGCCGGGAGGATGTGGAGAAGATCACTGGCGCTTTGAATGGGACAGCCGTGGGGGATCAGCCGTGGGAGCCGCCAAGCGGTGTGACCGGCCTCTTCTTGTGGCAGCTTGCAAACATGACAGGCATCGATCAGAAACGACTCGAAAACTGGATGAAGATTCTGGCCACCGAAGAACCTGCACCATTTGTCTGTGCTGCTAGGAGCAGCTACGATCCGAGTGTGCAGAGCATTGCCACGCGGAGCGCGAGCTTTTACAGCGGTGGGGATCTGTGGGTGGCAACGGGCGAACCTATAAAAAAGAGCTTCTGGGAACGCAAGGCACGCGTCCTGGAACAGCGCAAGAAAGAATTGCAGCAGATGGAGCAGTATGCACGCCTCAAGTCGGGCCACATGGAGTTTCTGGTCAGGGCGCTGGATGGCGAGATTGAATCTTTCCAGCCGCCAGGTCTGACGCCCCTGCCGAAGGCTGTTCGCGACGCCGGGGCCGTAACCAGTGTCAACGGGCTTTTGAGGCGCTGGAAGAGCGGGCTGCGGCCACACACACGGCTGATATGGCCCGATCAGATAGCTATCCCGAGGCGCGGTCAGGCAGAACACGGACAGGTACTGTGTGAGCTTTACCGCTCCGATTTGGGAGAAGCGGTTCGCGAGGGGCTCGAGCAGCAGCACTTTGAGGGGAGCCTTGTTGAGGCCATGACGGACTGTGTTTTGCGTGATCGTGCATCGATGGAGGCTTTCGCGGTTACCTATGTTCCGTCTGCGGTCCAGGCTGAAACAGATCGTATCAGGAACTTTGCCAAGCGGCTGGCAGCAGCGCTGGACCTATCCTTTCTGGACTCGTTGAGGTATGCATGGAGCCGCGACATTCACAGGGACCTGAAACCAGGCGAAACGCATCTCGTGGGCCTTGTAACAACGCCCGAAGATCCTCATGCAGTCACCTGGGAAAGGCCACTGCATCGTAAGCTCAGCCGGGCTCTTGACCAGGAAAAGCTGGTCTGTGCGGACCGCATCGCAGTTTACTGCCGACCCGAACAGCATCAACTGGCCGAAGAGCATCTGACCGCAATAGCAGGGCGACTGGGATGCGCTAAAAGGCTGTCATTGTGGAACTTCCATGGACCGGAGCAGAGTGGCTGTACAGCCGTGATGCTCTTCCCGGGCAGCAAGCCCCTCTGGCGCATGAGCCTGAACAGCCTTGGGCAGGCAATCAGCTACTCCACCGGCTTGAAGGTCGATCCAGCGCAGGTACCGGATGGCTCCGTTATTTTGGTCAATGATCTGCTGGAGTACGGTTGGTCCTTCACCTATGCCGCCGGCAAACTGATAAAGGCTGGCAACGGCAAGGTGTTTCCTTTCGCACTGGCCTCAACAGGGAAGTGGTAGGGGCCTGGCGAAGCGGATTTTCTTGGCCAGGCACGCGCGGTGCCCAGCATTTATACGGGCCGCCTTCTATATTGGCTGTGTACGCTGGCGCCCCGAAAACAGGCCCACAGATGCCATGCCTAACAAGCCGAAAATCGATGACATCGCGAAAGCCGCGTTCGTATCCCGGTCTGTTGTTTCGCGCGTTCTCAATAACCGCCCCAACGTGAGTAAGCATGCCCGTGCAAGGGTCGAGGAAGTCATCGAACGCCTGGGATATGTACCCAGCTCCACGGCCCGCAGCCTGGCAACCAGCAGGTCATACGAGGTCTCGATCCTTGCACCCAGGCTTCGGAACCACGTGTTTGCCAACGCATTCTGGTCTCTTACCTTCCTGGGCTTGTCAGAAGCGTGCATCCGGCGGGGATACTTTGCGTCACTCAGTGTTATCTCGAAAGAACTGAGCCCTTCTGTCAAGCGCCGTATCCTGCATGGGCACGACATGGACGGCTATGTTTTGATTGGCCACGATGTGGCCGCTGAGGCCGTCAAGGCTGTTGAGGAGCTGGGCAAGCCGATGATTGTTCTGGGGAACGACATCGTCCACGCTCACCTGCCATCGGTGGATGTTGACAACGTAGGCGGAGCATACAAGGCCGTACAGCACCTGATGCAGCTTGGGCACCGTCGTATTGGCTTGGTTGGGGGACGCATCAAGTCGCAGGAGGCACTGGATCGCAAGGAGGGCTATTGCCGGGCGCACGAAGAGCACAACATGGAGGTTGATGAGGACCTGATACTCTCGGGGGAGTTTTCACATACCACCGGATACAAGAGTATGAAGCGGCTGCTCTCGCGCCGGCCAACGGCGGTCTTCTGCATGTCTGATGCGCTGGCAATGGGCGCTATGTTGGCCATCTACGAAGCAGGCCTTCAAGTGCCCCGGGATGTTTCCGTGATTGGCTACGATGACCTTCCGCCAGCGCGATTCACTACTCCGCCGCTGACCACAATCCGGCAGCCCATATACAGCATGGGCTATCAGACCTCCGACATTCTCATTGACCTGGTGGAAGGCAAGCGGACGAAGGCATCGCGCCTCGTGCTTCAGCCCACGCTGGTTAAGCGGCACACCTGCAGCCCGCCACACCGCACGTAGCTCGGGCCCCATTGTGGCGTATCAGCAGGGCGGAGTGTCCGGATGCCGCGCCTACCTGCTTCCTGTCCAGTTGCGCTGACTTCAACGCATAGATCAGGTGAGATGGCTTTTGTTCTTGGCACGAAGGTTGTTTCAGCGAGCTGATGCGATACTTGAACCGTGCCGCACCCTCAAGCGGAAACCATCACCGGGTGCGTTACCTTTGGCACGGATCAGCCGGCTTCCTATTATGACACGCACACTTTTTGCCGCCTCCTTCGTAGCCGCATTGGGCGGCCTGCTGTTCGGGTTTGACACGGCGGTGATTTCAGGAGCGGAGGGCGCGCTCCAGGAGCTGTTCGCACCGGACTACTACAAGATGGCCAGCGCTTTTGGCACCGGCATGCTGGGCAACAGCACCTTCTGGCATGGCTTCTTGGTTGCCAGCGCCCTTATTGGGACGATCATCGGCGCTGTCGTGTTTGCCAGGCCGGCAGACTGGTACGGCCGGAAGCCGGTGCTCATGCTCCTTGGGTTGCTCTATCTGGTGAGCGCGCTCGGCAGCGCACTGGCGTGGGGAGCCTGGCCTTTCACCCTTTTCCGGTTCATAGGGGGGCTGGCGGTCGGTGGCGCCTCTGTTGTCGCACCCATGTACATTGCCGAAATCTCACCGGCCAGGTACCGAGGGCGCCTGGTTGCCATGGTGCAGCTCAACATCGTCCTGGGCATACTCCTGGCCTATCTCTCCAACTACCTTATCGCCGGCATGGAGCTGGGTGCAGCGGAATGGCGATGGATGTTCGGTGTTGAGGCTGCGCCGGCGCTGGCCTTCACCTTGCTGCTTTTCACCAATCCGCGCAGCCCGCGCTGGCTTGTTGCCAACGACCGCTCTGACGATGCTGCGATCGTACTGGCCTCCATCGGTGTCCATGATAAGAGTGTCATGCAGGAAGTCGCCGAGATTCACATGTCGCTGCGGGGCGCCAACAGAAATCTGAATGAGCGCTTCTTCCAGCGCAGGTACAGCAGGCCGATCCTGTTGGCCATAGCTGTTGCGGCTTTTAATCAGCTCTCGGGGATCAACGCACTGATCTACTACACGCGGCGCATCTTCGAGATGGCAGGCGCAGATGGCACTTCGGCGCTCCTTCAGTCTGTCATCATTGGCGGCACCAACTTGATCATGACCCTGCTTGCGATGTCTGTGATAGACCGCTTCGGGCGCAAGAAGCTCATGCTCGTCGGATCCATAGGCTACATCGTATCGCTTAGCGCCACAGCAATCGCCTTCTATACCAACGCTACGGGGCCGATCGTGCTGGTCAGCCTGGTGGTGTTCATTGCATCTCATGCCTTCGGGCAGGGCGCTGTGATCTGGGTCTTCATTGGAGAGGTGTTTCCCAATGCGCTGCGGGCGCGTGGGCAGGCGCTGGGGAGCTTCGTGCACTGGATCATGGCAGCAGCAATCTCGCTCACGTTTCCTGTGGTTGCTGAGATCTCAGGTGCACATATCTTTGCGTTCTACGCACTGTGCATGGTCGGGCAGCTGGTCTGGGTGATCACGGTCATGCCTGAAACCAAAGGCGTGCCCCTCGAAAAGATTGAGCGTGATCTGGCAGCTCGCGGATAAGGCCACTCTTGGAAAATTCTTTCGGATGCGTTACATTACAGGCAGACATCAACCTCAGCGAGGCAATGGGCAGGCGCTGTAAGAGGCAGCAGCAGGAATTGTTTTTGGTGGTCAGAGAGATTCGCGCGTCAGGCAATTCGCTCTGTCGGGTGCTGGCGCAGCACGGGCTTGACGCCTCTGCGGAGGCGACGTGCCGCGCGCTCCGCGCGGAAAACCGGGGGTGTATTTCCGGATGATGATGGAGGGGATCGGCTTGAGGCGCGGAATAACATGGCGGTGTGCGGGCACGATTCCACTATATCCGGGGCGCGGGCTGCCGGAGACGCGCAAGCGTCTGAGCGTGGAGGCGGTGTTTGGCCATGCGCTGGCCCTGCCACAGGAGTCGGATCTGCCGCGCAGCAAAACCTTGGGTGTGGACGCCACGACGTTGCGCACGGTCGTGCGTTGCGCCGGCTGCGGGGCATGGCTGAGGCAGGCGTCCGGCATCGGAGCGCCGGCGCGGAAGGATCTCGCGAAGCTGGGCCGCAATAATTCGAAAAAGGAACGGGCACACCCGGAGGCACGGACCACGAAGATGAAGGGCGGCAGGGTTCACTTGGCGCACCAATTCGAGCAGGCGGCCGGAGTGGTGCAGGCGATGGACGGTGGAGATACGGCCCCGCCCCTAGCCGAGGCGCAAGCCGTGGTAGCCGGCAAGGGTTGCCACTCAAATCAGACTGTGACGGGTGTGCGGGCGCGAGGGCTACGAAGCTACATCAGCGAGCCCCGCCGGGGACGCCGTGGCGTGCAGCATCCAACCTGTGTCAGCTGGTGGCGGACCCAGGGGAGCGTTTGTTGCGTCGGCACGACAAGAAAGCGCGAGAGGATTTGCGCACCTGCTCTTGACCGGAGGGTTGCGTCGGATCTATGTTCGCGTACAGGAGGATATACAAAAACGGCCAAGTGCTGCCTTCAGCCACGGTCCCCTGATGTGCAAGCGGTACGGGATTCGCACTCTGCGGGATCTCGCGGCGGCGCAAGCTGCGCTCGCAAGGCATGTCAGTTCCGCTGTACCGCGCATTTTCCACCGCCTCGTCGGCTTTTCAGGCCGCAGGATCCGTTTTGGGCCCGAACTCTTCCTGTCTCGGTGCTGGTGCCTCTTTTTCACCCGGTACGCTGGAACTCCATTTTTCCACGGGCTGCTATGGTGTGGAAACAGCCAATGTATTACATTATGGCAAGCGCTCAACCTTGAGCTTATGCCGGGGTTCATGTATACCACAGCAAATTCTGTTATGAAGACCGTAATCTTAGTCCTAATGGGCTTTTCCACTGCTTTAGCTGCGTGGGGCTTTCAGAGCAGCGGAAGCGAGACGGTAGACGTCGAAATCACGCTGGCGGCGCCGTCGCCTTCGTGCAGCATCACGCTAACGAACGATCTTTCCTACGGCAACGTGGTGCCGGGAAGCAGCTCCGGGTCAGTCACGATCTCTTCCACCACGGGCGACCGTACGCACGAGGATGTGGACGAAGTGAGTGGTAGCGCCACGGTGGGTCAGGTGGAAGTTGCCGGAAACCATGGTACCCAATACGTAGTGGAGCCAGTCTTTCCGACAGCACTGGAAGAATCCGGGGGCGATACACTAACTTACAGCTATAAGTGGGCTTCGTCGGACGCGGCCTCCAGTGGATACGTCGAATTCACCACCGAGACCAGCGATACGAACACAGGCACAGGCACGGGCCATTCGTTTACCAAGCATTACCGGTTTGGGGGTACCGTAAGTGGCATCGAGACTACGCTCCCCACCGGCGCATACGACGGCGAAATCACTGTCGCCGTATCCTGTAGCTGATGTAATGCACCCATGAAAGTCGCCGTTCTAACCCTTTTCAGCCTCTGCATCGCGCCAACAGCATGGGGGCAGACCGCGGATGCATTTGTCCTCGCTAAGCTGTTTGTGAATTCCACTGCGAATCCCCAGTGCACCTTCAGTTCCAACGATAACCTGGTGTTCGGGAGCGCGGGGCTGCCTTCCAGCGGCACAACAGGGTCTGTTACGGTGAGCCCCGTTACAGGAGCCCGTAGTGCGAATAACGTGACGACTTGGGGAACCTACACGGTGGGCCAGGTGCAACTCACAGGAACTGATATAGGGTCTTACGTAGTGAGTATTTTTCTCGATGCGGAGGTGGTCCACAGCAGCCAAGGCACAGAAACGCTGGATTATGACGTGGATTGGGCTCAGGCGGAGACCTCCTCTGGGTCTTATACTTCTATCACGGGTTTCTCCTATTCCCATGCGGGTACTGCCAGGGCAACCTCCTTGGATCGGTATTTCCAATTCGGGGGTACTATAGGGGGTATACTGCCTGGCAGTGTTACCGGTGTTTATGAAGGCAGTATCACAGTTTGGGCCGGTTGTGTCTGACCGTTCACGTTTTTTTTTTGCAGAAATGCGGAAAGCCATTCTAGTCTTAATGAGCGCGGTCCTTGCCCCGGGCGTTTGGGGACAGTGCAGCAACGTTGACGTCCGGCTTACACCCGTGTCGGGTCCCACTGGCGTGCCCGTGGGTGCCTCTGGCCTGCTTGATTTCGGCACCGAGAACGTGCCCGACGACGGTCAACAATATTCTGTCACAATCAATCCCGGACCATCGTGGACCATCGTATGGACCCCGGCATTGTACCCGCCAAGTACCCCCACGGGCCAAATATTATTAGCGATGGTCGCCAGCTCCGATGTGGCGACTCCAAGGGATAAATGGACCATCACAGTCAATTTTCCTACAGCACTTACGTCGGGAACGGGTAACACGTTAACATATAGTGACGCTTGGGCTGTAAGAAACATGTTAGCACAAGGCGCCTCGTGGCGGACAGTAACCTCAGGTAATAGTTTTACAACCCAACGCATAACCAATTGCTCTGGTGGTCGGTGTAGGGCTACATTTCGTGTTCGTTTAGGGGGTACCGTGAGCGGCATCTCGCATAGCACCACGGGGGAATACACGGGTACGTTCAGTGTGAACGCGAAGTGTACTCCAGGGTAGCGGATTGGGCTTGTTTTTCAAGACGGCGGGATGTATACTTACCCTTCTGCAACCTAACAGCACCATGCGAACTGTATCACTGCTTATCGTGTCGGCAGCACTTCCGGTGGGTGCTTTTGCACAGATCACCGTTGGCGCGTCCCTGACCATACAGGACCCTGAAGCGTCGTGCACCGTGCTGTCGACGACCGATCTGGATTATGGGACGCTGATCCGCCCCACCAC
>JAAXGV010000091.1 GCA_012271185.1 Rhodothermales bacterium | reverse complement strand
GGTGTACGCCGGAGTCTGCATGGTCACGCTGTCGTGCATTACAAGAATGCTCCACGTCCCTTCCTTGGCTCGTACTCCCAGCGCTGCTGTTCCAACACCTGAACAGGCGCGCCACCACCGGTTTCAAAGGTGACCTGCTGAACCTTTCCGGCTCTATCAATCGGGAAGCCGTTCCGCCGGAACACCTCCTGAATCACGGGGATGTACTGCTCCATCTGACGCACCTGACTGGTCTGGACCTGACACAGGGCCAAGACCTGCGGCTGTGCGGATAGCGGCTCATACCGGCATTTTCGCTGCAACGCTCCTCCTATCACTTTACAGCGCACTTTACACTCATGACACTCGCGAAAGATACGTTGATTGCCTGGTGGCGCAACCGAGGCCTGGCTGTCCGCGGAACGGTACCTGCTGCGGAACGTTACGCGACGAAAGCCTGCTTCATACATTACCTCAAAAGGCACTTATACAAAGCTGTTGTTTGGCGGAGACCATGCTACGAACAATCAGGCTTATTGGGGTTCCGATGGACCTCGGGCAAAGCCTGCGCGGTGTGGATGTCGGACCCAGCGCGGTTCGCTATGCCGGGCTGACTGAGCGACTGCGGAAGCTTAACTATAACGTGCTGGACTGTGGCAATGTACCCGTCCCGGTGCGTGACACGCTGGTTTCCAGCGAAGAATCGGATTTTGTCCGACCTATTCGCGCCTCCTGCTCAATGCTGTACGAGGAGGTGTCCATCGCCCTTGCTGCCGGCGACCTGCCAGTCGTCCTGGGTGGCGACCATTCCATTGCGATAGGCAGCGTCGGGGGCGCCACGCATGCCGGTCCAGCAGGGGTGATCTGGGTTGATGCGCACGCCGACTACAACACGCCAGTATCCTCGCCAAGTGGCAACATCCACGGCATGCCTCTGGCGATTTTAACCGGACATGGCACGTCGGAGCTGATCAACGTGGGGCGCCCGGGCGCCAAGGTGGCCCCGAAAGACGTGATGCTCATTGCGCTGCGTGACCTGGATGCCCACGAACGGAAAGAGCTGCGAAAAAGCGGCATGGGGCTCTACACCATGCGTGAGATTGACGAGCGCGGCATGGCAGCGGTGACCCGGGAAGCACTAAGCCGCCTTAAGCACCTTGCACGAATCCATGTCAGCTTTGACATGGACAGTATTGATCCGAACTATGCCCCGGGTGTTGGGACGCCGGTCGCAGGAGGGCTGAGCACACGCGAGGCCCACCTGCTGACGGAGCTCATCGCCGAAGACGGGCGCTTGGGCTCCGTTGATGTTGTGGAAATAAACCCCATCCTCGATGTCCGCAACCGTACGGCCACCCTGGCGGCAGAGCTCCTGGCCTCGCTCCTGGGTAAAACGATCCTATAGAAGATCGTCTTCCGTGACAAAGACCTGGCTCGCCACGTGGTGACCGATCACATGCTGCCGGCCACCGATTGTCACCGTGACCGGACCATCAAACGGGGCTTTGGAGTCAACGCTCACTATGCGGTCTGGCAGAAGCCCGATCGTTTCCAGATACTCAAGCACATCGGTATCGGCATCAGAAACGGAGTGTACCTGCACACACATTCCTGCCGCTATGGACGACAGCGGGATGGTGGCCGCCTGCGCTATCACCAGGTCAGCGGTGGGGATAGGGTGCCCATGAGGGTCCCGCTCCGGATACCCCAGCAGCTTATCAATCTTTTCCTCGAACTCCTCGGAGATGTGGTGCTCCAGGTGCTCTGCTTCCGCGTGCATCTCTGCCCACGAGTAACCCAGAATCTCCTTGAGGTAGGTTTCCAGCAGGCGGTGGTGACGAACAATCTCCAGTGCAATCTTCTCGCCAGCCCTGGTCAGCCGCACGCCTTTGTACGACTGATGTTTGACCATCTTGAGCCGGGCCAGGCGCTTCACCATGCCAGTTACCGAGGCTGGTGATACCCCCATGGCCCGCGCGATACTGATCTTGGAAACCGTACCGTCATCTTGAAGCTTGTAGATTGTTTTGAGATAATTTTCGACCGTGGCACTCAGCATCGTCTCGGTACGTAACCTGTCGGTGTGCAACCGCATCCAGCCATGTGTGATCCCGACGCTCCGCAGCGACATACCTGCCGGACAGGTGACGGCTCGTACACGCTGTACAGCACCGCTTACGCCGAAGCATACCATTCCACCTTTGGAGCGCTTATGGAAACGCGGCACGTGTTTCTCGAAGGAGCACAGATTCGGGCGATGCTGTCCATAAGGCCGGTTCTGCACGTCTTGGAAGTCGGATTCGGGACCGGGCTCCGCTTCCTCCTGACCGCAGCAGAATCCCTGGCTGCCGGCACGCCGCTCATGTACACAGGCCTGGAAAAAGACCTGCCTGCAGCCGAACACCTTGTATCGCTTGGCTTCAACAGCATCGATGGCGCGAACGATGCGGCGGTGGCTTGGGTACGGTGGCGTCAGGAACTGCCACAGGTCGTGCCCCATGGACACTACGAGAGGGCGCTGCTGCCGGGTTGTATGCTAACGCTTGTGGTGGGGGATGCTACGCAGACCGTACTGCCTTGCCACCAGTACGACGCGGTGTACCTGGACGGCTTCAGCCCGAGAACCAATCCGGAGCTCTGGACAGCCTCCTTTCTGCAGAAGCTCTACGACGCAACCGCTCCGGCTGGCATCCTTGCAACATATTCGGCAGCGGGACACGTGCGACGCGCGCTGACGGATGCGGGATACCAGGTGGAGCGACGCGCAGGACCGCCAGGCAAACGCGAGGTGCTGGCTGCAAAAAAGCCCTCTGTCTAGCTGTCTATGTGCACGCGTCCGTCGGCTTCGATGCGGAGGTGCTGCCCGCTTCTCAGGAGCGCAAAGTCCTCAGGTGCCAAGGCTACAACCGGAAGGTTGTGGCCATAGAGCTCATCGGCTACCACCGAGGCAAGCGCCAGGAAGGTATCCACTCCCATGGCCAGGAGCGCCGCCGGCGCGGTACCCTGGTGCACCGCTTCCAGCAGCACGGCCGTCGTGGTGCTGGACCCGCGTGTTCCCGGGATGGCAAGTATCCGCTGCCGCGCATTGCTTCCGGAGAGCGGGTGGCGCCGATCAATGATCTCACCGGTGTTCTGGTCGTACCCACCCCAGAAGCTTAGCGGATCCGTACTCACCAAGGCAACCCCGCAGGCAGCGCCTGGCACCAGCGGATGCCCATCAATCACGTACCCCATAGCGTGTCATCACGTTCAATGCGCCCACTGACAGCGGAGCAGACGCAGTCTTCAAGGCTTCCGTACACAATCCGGGTCCCGAGCAGGCCAGGAGCATAATAGGCATATTTGGCAGAGTTCGTCATCAGCGTCTCCACCTTGCGCGGCAGCATGGGCGTTGTCAGTATGCACGTATCCACCGTGACAGTGCCTCCGAACGCCTCGATGGCCGCCGCACTGCCGTCCCTGGCAGCAAGTGCCCTGACGACGCGACTGGCGGTAACCAGGAGCTGCACATCAGGGTGACGCCTCTTGCCTCGCAGAAGCGGCGCGAGTGCCCGAAACTCAGCCAACGAAAAGTGCGGGCTCCCCAGAACAACCATGTCCAGCTTTGTCTCTCCCGCCGTAGACAGCTCATCCCGGGCAGTGCGCAGCAGTTCCATAGTCACATCCATGACCCGCTCCGGCCTGCGCATCTGAAAGGCCGCCTCCAGCGTGGGCGCCTCAGGAGTTATGCCAATCATGTGAAACAGGGCCACAGCCCCGCTTGATGCCGCAGCAGCGCCCAGCGCCTTGAGCTGATCTTCCGTGGGTCGTGCCTCCAAGCCATCGATAACGGGGATACGATCCCCGACCGCTTTTCCCACCAGGTGACCGAGCACGCCATAGAAACTATCTGACTCCATGAGTCCGGACGGGACACCCTGCAGCCGAAACAGCACCTGCCCTGCCCGGTTTTCTTCAAGGTGCAGGCCTGCCGCCGGTGCGCGTCCCGTGATGGCTGCACAGATGTCCAGGAGGTCCGGGTACTGCGCAGTCCGGGCGCCAAGCACGGAGTTGGCAAACACCACGGCACTGGATTCGCCCCATGCGATTTGATCACCCAGGGCGGGCCGCTGGCTCTCCTGGTATGGTGCGCATGTCCACGTCGGCTTGCACCCCATGGACTGGTAGGCCACCATCTGCCGCCGGGCCTTCTCCGCCCAATCCTCAGGTACGGCCCAGGCGTGCCACCCCTGCTCATCGACGCCGCTGACATTGAGCGTCGTTGGAACAGCTACACGCGCACCAAGCGCTGCCAGGCGCTCGGCAAACGCCAGCGTGGCATCGCCCTGGTATAATGCACTGTCGATGTGTGCCGCGGTGATATCCAGATAAGCATCTGCGCCTACGATGGGCCGCATACGTTCCAGGATGCGCATGGCCATCTGCGAAGCCGGACCATGCTCACCAGCAAGCATCGCGCGATCTGACGGACTAAGGAGCGTGCTCATCCCGTTGAAATCCTTGCACCAGGCTGCAGAGGACTTATGAGCGGCTCCCGATGGGTTTTTCGCATACCCGCACTGCTGCGCTGGCTCACAGCCTCTCGTGCGAAGCGCACCTCAGCCCCGGCCTTGCCGCATCACGAATGTGTTTTCCGACCAGCACTGCAAGGTAGCAATATAACCTGGAAGTATTGGGCGCATGCTGTGCTGGCACCCAAGGCGTCGCCGTGATCCGCGGTCACTCCCTCAGGCATCCTCGTCCTTCGCTGGCCGACCAGCCTGCCATACCGCGGATTCAGACCAGCCGCCATACCCTGTCCTGTCTGTGTGTCCCTGCTCACCGGTATGCAGGACGTGTTTTCTTGCCGCCATGAACACTGGGCTCGGAGCACCACTGAAGCCGCAGCAGGTCCAGCAGCTCCAGACGTGACTCGTCGATGCCCAGCATACTGAACAATGCAACATCCAAATCCTTGCGCACTTTGTCATGGTAGGCCTCGTTGGCAGGCAAAAAGGCTCGCCGGCTGAATTTCTCGAAGATCCGCTGACACGTCTCCATCTGCACCTCGGAAAGGGTACGCACGTCCAGTACAGGAAAATCCGGAAGACGAGAAATGGTCAGGCGGGCCCTGCCCTGCTGCTGGCGTGTGCCCTTGTACCAGAAAAGGATAAGGCCCAGCGTGGAGTTGGCCCACAGGAGCAGCGGGATCTCATGCGCTGCGCGGTGGGGCTTCACATTTGGCCAAGCGGTTCCGCCAATGCACCGCTCCGGTGTGATGCACATGGCCAGGCTCTGCGAGGTCAGCCGGAAATCCCTATTGCTGTGCAGGCGTGTGGCCGTGGACCAGATATAGGCTGCCTGGTCGCCACGGCCCGGACGTACATCGCCGCAGGTGTCTGGCTGAACGGTGAACTGCCGCTCCTTCTCGGCACGGTGCCCCCAGAGTGCAGGGTATGTGGGCACTTCGCCTTT
>JAAXGV010000151.1 GCA_012271185.1 Rhodothermales bacterium | reverse complement strand
TCCCATTTCTTCCACGGGCTGCTAAGGTCTTACCAGACCACCTTGCTCCGGCCGTACAGCCTGATACCATCGGGCTGTGCCACGAAAACCGCCCTGAATTCACCTCCGAAAAGACCTGTGTCCATGTGCTGACACGTGCACTGAAGGGGGTAACTTCAGCTTAAAACTGGCGACACAGCACATTAGCAGAAGACTGTGTCCTGAGGGATTTCAGCATAGCCAAGGCACGCCTACCGCACTGGCCACAGCTCATGAATGTGAATGGGCTGCGCCTCGCGGTTTGCCATGGGATGACGCTGTTTGTACGGCCCTGTCACGGCCAGGGCCGCCTCGTCGGCTTTGTGATACTCGTAGCGGGCCTGCGTATCAGCAAGCTCCTCTGTACGCCCTAAGGCACCTAAGGCCAGCATCCGGTTGTAGAGCGCACCGACATCTTCCGGATCAATCTCCAGGACTCTGTCCAGCCACACCATTGCCTCTTCATAGCGACCTGCCAGATAGTGGACACGCCCGATATTCAGCAGAAGCATGCGGTCATATGGGTACGCCTCATAGACCCGCTCCCAGTCCTGCAGTGCATCATCGTATGCTCCATTGGCTTTGTGCACCTCTCCCCGGAAGTATGCAGTTTTGAGGTATGCTGGCTGACGCCGCTCAGCCTCCGCCAGCGCCGCTGCCGCATGTGCCAGGCTGCCTTCGGCCAAGTGAACGCGGGCCTCATTGATAGGCCCTTCCGGACTGTCTGGCGCAATGCGTCTCACCTCGTTGAATGCGCTGAGCGCGCCGCGTGTGTCCTCCTCCAGAAAGAGACCAATACCGTAGTCATTCCAGCGCTCCCAAAGTGGCCGGCCGAACGCGGGCACGCTGCCTGCTGGGCGATGTGCCGAGGCCATCAGGGTGACAGGCAGGTTCGGTGCCACCTCAGAGCCTAAGACCCACCGCCGAAGGTCTACCTCTGGCCGCGCAAGCGAATCCGGCTGTCCCGCAGCTACATGCCCTCGAAACACCCAGTTGTTGAAATACCACTTGAACTTTCTGTGCTTCAGCCGCGCTGTCAGTGCAGTCACTGACATGCCCTCCGGCACAACCCACTGGTAGTGTACCGTATGTGCTGTACCAGGCGCTATAGCGTTCATGTACACGGTCGATACCCAATCCTGCGCGTTGCGTCGCGCAATCTCCTGACTCGCCCGGTCAACCTGTACCGCTCCCCAGAAATGCGCAGTACTGTCCACGCGCCCATCAGCATCCAGCTGTCCACTTATGAGCACAGGCACACCATCCGGTCCCTCAGCGGTGAATTCAAGCCACAGCTCATTGGAGTCATTGGTTCCCCCTGGCAGCAAATGCCCCACAGACATGTTGCGCACAACGACGGTAGCTTCCACAACCTGGCCGGAGCGCAGCATGGGAACGGCTTCATGCGGATCGTACGTGCGGCCATCTACGGTTACGCTGAAGATGTCAACAGCCGCTGAAGCCGCCAGAACCTCTTGTGAACCCCGGAGCTGTGCATGATGTCCATTGATGTAGGGCAGCGCGGTGTTGGCTGCATGGAACTGATGACTGCGCACAAGCCCATTGTCATTTCCCTGATCATCGGAGAGCACATAGGGCATATGACAGTCTACGCATGTCTTGGGCTCATCTGGCAAGTAGAAGGAGCGCACGGTGTTCCCTGAGGTGCCGCTGGACTGCCAGGCATCATATTCGTTTTGCCCGCGCTTCCAGCGGTAGTTGTTTACGTTGGGCGGTAACCCCACCTTGTGACATGTTCCGCAGAACTCGCTTGTCTGATGCATGGGCTTTAACATGGCGCCCCTGTGCGGCTCCGGCCTGGCGCGCACAAGCGTGTTATGCATCCATCGTGGCACGCCCCTGGCCGCGCGTGCGAATGGATACTCGTCCGGGGGTTCCATCACATAGCGGCCATTGCCCCTGATGTCGCGCAGCGACGTGATGGCATGACACGACAGACAAGTGAGACCTTCGTGTGCGGTGGCATGATCCATATCCAGCAGCACGTCGTCAGCAAAGCGTCCGCTGAAAAGCACCACAGGGTCATGGCAGGATGCGCACCAGCGGGCAGGGCCATTGCCACTTCGCTCAATCATAGCATCAACACTTTTGCGGTACCACTGGTTGTTGAACGACGACAGGCGATGTGCTGACGTTTCCCATTGCGCAACGATGTCCGGATGGCAGCCAGCCTGCCCGCAGGTTTCTGAGCGCGTGAGATCATCATCGTCCAGGTAGCCACCGTGGACCAGCAGCGCCTCCGCACCGCTCAGTGGGTTGCCAGGCTCGTCTGCGTGATAGAGCATGCCACGATCATCGAACCATTGCACGGCGAAGAGCAATATAATCAGTCCCAGCCCAGCGCCTAGCGTAAGGGTCATTGGATGCTTCCAGGCTCTAGCATATCCTTGCCGGAAGCTTTGTCCCCACTCCAGGAAGCGATAGCGGATGCCTTGCTTCATGGACACGTGGAGACCAAAGGCTAGCATGGCACTGCCGGCACTGATAACGTGTACGACAAGGAGCGTCCCGTCAGCGTAGCTGGCACCCAGAAACACTAGCCCAAAGCCCGTGGACAAAAGCACCAGCAGCGATGTCGCAGTGAAAATCCCTGCGCCGGTGGCTTTCCAGTTCAGACGTATCGGCATCTTGGCCAGATGAAGTACCAGAAATGCCGCTGTGGGGCCAACAAACAGTGTTCCCAGCCCGATGTGGAGCAGCACGTTGCTCATGTAGATGAGCGCCGTAGACCGCTGAAAGAGGTAGAGCAGCAGGCTGTTGACCAGCAGCACGGCGTAGCCACCCATAAGCACAGCCACCAGCCGGCGCTGCTTCCTGGGAAGTCGGATATACCGTTTGCGCAGTCGACGCGTCATCGTGCTGAGCGGAACTGGCCTTGGCTCAGGTCATGGTGAGCTGCAGACCGAAACGAAGCTGCACCCGCAGATAGCTGCCATGGCTGCCTTTCCACTCACCAAGGTATCTGATGTTACCCATGCTGTTCCAAGAAGGCTGGTATGGCAAAGTGCTGAATGTTACAGAAGGCACTGAGCTGCTTGTCGCTCCCCGCAGCCAGTCACCTCCTCATGTACGAGTGTGTTGGTGTCTGCCATATAACTGCCCTTAGCGTTATGGTGTTCTGCAGCATGGACCCGGACTGCGTCTGCGAGCAGGCACCGGAGGCTGGCCTGTCTTGTGGCTTTTCCTCTTCATCTGCCTGCGACGCACCGGCAAGGGCTGCCGGACTGCAACAGCTCACGACTGCTGGCGCAAATAATGCAGGGTGGTCTCGCAATTCCTGCCGCAGGTTCAAGGCGGCGAAAAGAGCCGCAGCGTTCCATCGCTGCGGGAACGCTGATATGCTGCCCTGAACCCATTCGGTCTCGCGCTGCGGACAAGCTCAGGGCCAAGTCCGCGGCACCTTGTACATCGCCGGACTGTCGGATGTCCATATGTGGTGTCACACGCACAAGCACAGTCTTCTCCTGCACCAGAACAATTCAGCAGACAGCGACAAGCAGGATGCGGCGCAGGTGATCATCTCTTGCGCCATCGAGCGGCCTTTTCCGAGCCAGCATTAAACAGGCGGGGCTTCCTAGGCCCGTACCACGCTACGACGGCAGCCTGCAGGCACAGGCAGAAGCCCTGCAGCCGACCCGCAAACCTGCCCGGTGAGGTCACGCCACTGCCTGTCTCATGGGCTTAGCGCATGACATCCACAGGCTTCCCGCACGGCGGGCGCTGGCGCCTATCCGTCTGCGCTGCGGCGCTCTCCTGACCGGGCAGGCGACAAAGAACTGCACGGGAATACAACCAGCTGTGACGGTTGACCCTTGGGGCTGCTCCCGTCAATACTGCCGGTTCAGATCCGCCGGCCAGTGCAGCTCCACACCGCTGGTCATAAGCCATCTCTGGTAGCTTTCAAGATGGCTCGGTGTCTCATAAACTGCATGCGGGCTGGTACGCCTACGCTGACAATAGGCAGTCAGAATGCCTGCGCTCTCGCCAATGTTCCATTCCACAGGATGCAGGCGATAACATCCGTTGGTGATATGGGTGGTACCGATGTTCTTGCAGGCAGGCAGCAGGTTTTGCACCCGCCGGGGTATCAGCGCCCCCAGCGGAATTTCAAACGGCAGTGAGTCGACGTCAATGTAGTTGTCTCCTTTTGTGGACGGATGAAGGTCAATCCTGTAGTAGCCAATACCGACCGAGTCCGCAAAGCTCGCCGCCTCTGGTGCCGACCTCGCCTCTTTGCCCACATGGTCTTCGCGTACTGTGAACAGTGACTTGATGCGGCGTGACTCGCGCAGGTAGGGCGCTTTGGCCAGGCCGTCGCGGGTGCCAAGCACCTCACCACACGGGCGCAAGCCCGGCCAACCGAACCCGCCGTCCTCCCGTGGTACTTCTGTCTGCAGCCAGTACAACAGCGACAGGCTCAGGTGACGTGCACGCTCCCTGTGCAAGGTGCTGCCAACAAGATTGCCTTCCATATAGTCGTTCTGCGGCCAGTTGACGAGCGAGATCCCCCCGTGAAACTGACCCTTTTCAAACACAGCCGGAGCGATCAGACGGCGATAGGTCCAAAGGTTGAAGTGCCGCGTTTCTGCACCAGGACTGGGATCAAAACTCGCCTCACGCGGCTCCAGCGTGATTGGATCAGTGTACGTCAGGCTTAGCAGTTTGCCCGGCCACGGAGGCTGCAGCCGGGGGACGTAAGAAGTCCAGTAATCGTATTCCGGGGGACGTGCAATGGTATGGTCTTCTCCCTCGCGATACTCCAGGGCGAAGCACCATGTCGCGGCCTGCTGATTGTCGGGAGAAGGGTTGGGCGATGCATGCAGTTCCCCTGTGTCAGGCTCGGCACCCGATACGTGCTCCACGTTGGCCAGCGACAGCAGTGCGCCGTCTTCCGATGCATCCAGAAATGCAGGTGCCTGCAGATCCACATCGCTCCCCTCCCGGTGGCGAACCCGGACCGCCAGAATCCGGTCACCAGCCACCTGCGCACCAACGGGCTTGGCATTCAGGATGATGTGCAGCCGTCCATCCGCCACATAGCGTGCCATCATCGACCTGAGCACCTGGTGCGCCACGCTGGGCTCTGCGCACAGGCGGGAGACAAGGCATGCACCTGGATTAAGGTACAGCGGGTCATAGTTGTCGGGCACCATCTTGTATCGGAGGCGATAGTGCGTTCGCAGCATGCTTCGCCAGGCCCGATACCTCCGCGTGCCCCCGAAGGACTCTATCCACCGGTTCTCGTCAGGTGGCACACCCTGTTGTGTCAGCTGTCCGCCGATCCAGTCCGTGGGCTCGGTGAGCAGCACCGTGCAGCCCATATTCAGCGCCGCCAGTGTGGCAGCGCACCCACCAAGCCCGCCGCCAATGACCACCACATCCGCTGCCGCTTCGCCGCGTCGCAGCATAGACAGCACGGTGGCAGCAGCCTGGCACAGGAACGTGCGCCGGTTCATCGGATCCGCACCATTGCGCGTATGGCTTTGAAGCTGCCGGCCGTAACCTGATAGAAGTAGGTGCCTGGAGCCAATGAGGTGCCGTCTACTGGCACGGTATGACGGCCCGGGGCAAGCCGCTCATCCAGGAGCCGCACAACCGGCCGGCCCAGAAGGTCGTATATCGTGATGCTAGTATGCGTATCGCGCACCACCTCAATAGTGAGGAAGGTGAGGGAGCGAAAGGGGTTGGGGTAGTTGGGATGCAATGCAAACCTCAGCGTTTCTGCGGGTTGCCGCGCCGTCGGGTTGTCGGTGGAATGCCTGGGACGGCTGGCGAGAGTCAATGCTGGAAGACTGGCGTTTGTTATTACGCAGTGATAGTAGGCATCAGGCGCCGAGGAGTCAATCCGGAGCGTGTCGTCCGCCGCTGCCGCGATCATCGTGCCGTCGCGAAACCACTGGTACACACTGTGCATGCCGCCGACACTGACAGCAAAAACGAGGTCTGTGCCGTCCTGCATGATTGCAGTCTCAACAGAATCCTGCGGAGCATAGTCAAACCGCCCGCGTGCCACGCCGACATTCGGCTCCAGATCCTCAAATGTCAGGCGGTTGTGCGACACATCCAGCGTATCCAGCTGGGCCAGGGCCGAAAGGGGTGGCAGCCCTTCCAGGTGATTGCGCGAAAGGCGCAAATCCCGGAGCTGCACAGACTGCGTGATATCCGCAGGCACGTCGCCTCCCAGGTTGTTGCCGCCAAGGCGCAAGGTTCTGACTGGTGTGGGGCGTCTGAACATGGCGTCGAGCGTACCGCCAAACGCGTTGTCAGCAAGGTTGACCTCGGTGAGCAGCGGCATGAACCCGAAGCCTTCATGGGGCTCTCCTGTGAAGCTGTTCTGGCTGAGATCCAGCATGTGCAGACGCGTCATGGCGTAGACCGGTTCAATGCTGCCTTCCAGCAGGTTGTCCGAAAGGTCCAGCGTCTCCATGCGTGTCAGGTTGGACCACTGCGATGGCAGCGTCCCCGTCAGCTGATTGCCGGCTGCACGCAGCGTTCGGAGCGCGGTGGCCTGTCCCAGCGAGCCTGGGAGCTCGCCTGTCAGCTGGTTGCCGCTCAGGTCCAGGATCCTGAGCTCCCGGATCATTCCCGTCTCCATTGGGATAGAGCCTGTAAGTCTGTTTTTGGACAGCTCCAGGGTGGTCAGCTTTTCGCGGTGCGAAAACGCCACCGGGATACTGCCCGTGAGCTGGTTGCCGCTCAGGTGCAGCTTCACCAGGTTGGGTATCTCTGCAATCTCCGTTGGAAGCGCACCGGTATGGCTGTTGTAGGCAAGCGACAGGTTCTGGAGCGCCGTCATTGACTTCAGCTCCGGCGGTATAGGGCCGGTCAGACGATTCGCCCCAGCATAGAGCGAGATCACACCCGTCAGGAGAGACAGCTCTGCCGGCAGCGTGCCCGTAAGCCTGTTAAAGTCCATAAAGAGCTCCGTGAGCACTGCCAGATTTGACAGCTGCACAGGCACCGGGCCATCAAGCGCATTGAAGTCAAGCCACAGCCTGTCAAGCGCCGCGAGATTGCCGAGCGAGTCGGGTATCGGTCCCGTCAGGGTGTTGTCAAAAAGCAGCAGGTCCCGCAGGCGCCCAAGCTGTCCCAAGGATTCGGGAATCGTGCCCGCGACCTTGTTGCTCCAGAGGCTTAGCGTCTCGAGCCGCGAGAGCTGTCCCAACGATTCAGGTATAGCGCCCGCAATGAAGTTGTCAGCCAGGTACATCGTCCGCAGCGAGTCCAGCCGGCCCAGCGAATCGGGGAGACTGCCCAGGAGACCATTGGACTGCAGGTCCAGTCCAATCACGCGTCCCGAGGGACTCAGCCCCACACCATACCAGTCGCTCACAGGGTCCGTGAGCCATCCCGCTCGTTGGACCCAGTTTGCACCTTGTGTCGCGTTGTAAAGGCCTACGAGTATCAGCGAGTCTGCCGGGCTGGCCTGCACGGCGTATGAGGGCGGCGCAGATTTGCGCAGCATCTGTCGTGCTGAGCGGCGCTCTTCACGCATCGTTTCACGATCCTGGGCGTGGCTTGGAGACAGGAGGGCGCCCAGAGCCAACAGGAGTGCGATGGTTTTCACTGGCGATTTCGGGTACGACACTAAAAGTACGCAGTACACGTGCATCTGTACACAATGTGGCAGCAGTGTCTGCGCCGCACTGGCAGGCCTGAGAGCATCTGTGTGCGGCGACAGGAAGCGTGCAGTGGTCCCTGGAATGCTTCCGGAGCGGCGATGAGCCTGTGTCAGAGCCGACCATGCAAGAGGCAGCACCACAGGAAGCCTCCCTTTCCGGCACTCCATGCCAGATTCAGCACAGCCGTTGCACCCGGTACTGCGCCGGTGCCCACCGTTCCTTTACCGGTATGCCCTGACGTGCGTGACAATCCGAGTGCGAGGGCGCTCCTGGATGCTCAGGTGCACATGGCGACGCATCCGGCACCCTTGTGCAGCGAGCCACACTGGCAGGTGCCACTACTTCGAGTCCTGCGCGGTGTCAGCAGGCGAAAGCTGCTCAACAAACCGGCTGACGAGTGCGTCCACCGTTTTGCACGTCTCAAACTCTGTAGAACCGGCAGGCACATGTGCTCCGGATCTGAGAGGTGGTCGTCATACATCCGGCAGGTAGCAGATCAGTGATCGTTTTTCTGATACGCACCACGTTATCCAGCGCCAGGAATCCTGTTTACAAATGGCGCATCTTCTCCTGTGGCCAGTATATCTGAATGCTTCTGCTGGTCAAAATCAGTGGGCGTGAGCACGCAATGCAGCTTTTAAAGCCGTGCCGCAGTGTACAGGGCGAAGCTGCGGACATGCATGTCCCCCAGGAACCAGACCGTACAGCGCTGATCGAACTGCCTAGCAGGGCGCACGTTGTCAGACGGCCCGCAGGCTTCGAATGAACGTGTGGGAGCCAAGTGATGCCGGCTGGAAGAAAGAAGGTGCCAGCCCATCGATGCGGCTCGCGTCTGCCTCTTAACGCAGTAACGTTCCCGTTTGAAGCGTTTACTGTGTCTGCCGGCAGGACACACCATACAGATACAGGCCAATCCGGTCCACGAACAGACCCTTCACCGCCGTTACATCTTCTGCCGACCACAAAAGGGGGCAGATCCTGGTGAATCTCTCGCTGCTCACTGGAGGGAGGAACACGCGCACCCCACAGGGACCGTTTCCTTCGTGGCCGTACAGCGACACCGCATCCTCGTGATGAGTAGGGTCCCGATATCGCACACTCTGATACGCCCATGCCAGTGGAGACAGGCACCGGGTCGCGGGTGAGCCGGATGCCATGCCTTCTTGCCATACCGCCGCGAGCCGCATCGTACATGGCTAAGTATGCAGTATGGGGCAGACTCCTATTTTACGCCGGATGAGACCCGCTTCTCTACTGCTGGCTGCCCGTGTGGACGTATCCGTCATCATCGTCAACTTCAACGTCTGCGCGTTTCTGGAACAGGCGCTGCGGAGCGTGCAGAAGAGCCTCGGAGCACTGTCGGCAGAGATCTTCGTCGTAGACAATTGCAGTGTCGATGGCTCGTGTGAAATGGTGCGCAGGGAGTTCCCTGACGTGCACCTGATTGCGAACAAGGACAACCTTGGGTTCGCCAAGGCCAACAACCAGGCCATTGCCTTGGCCCGGGGAAGGCATGTGCTCATACTGAACCCCGACACGATCGTGGGGGAGTCTACTATCGGGACGATGGTGTCTTTCCTGGACTCACATCCGACGGCGGGGGCTGTAGGCTGTCAGATACTGAACCCGGACGGATCATTTGCGCCGGAGAGCAGGCGTGCCTTTCCCACGCCTACGGTAGCCTTCTTCCGGATGACGGGGTTGAGCCGTCTGTTTCCTGGCAGCCGCATCTTCGGGCGGTACAACCTGGGGCATTTGCCCCAGGATCAGGTGACAGAGGTTGATGCACTAAGTGGCAGCTGCATGATGGTGCGGCGCGCCGCGATATCGTTCTCTGCATCTGCTTACAGCGCCTTGGGTGAATCCGATAAGCAGGCAGCACAGGATGCGCTGATCGCCAATGTCGCTAGCCAGGACGGCGCCGGTGTCTTCGATGAAGGCTTCTTCATGTATGGTGAGGATCTGGACTGGTGCTACCGGCTTCAGCAGGCCGGCTGGCAGATCTTCTATACGCCCGACACCTCGATCATCCACTACAAAGGCGAAAGCACCAAGAAGAACCAGCTGCGGTACGTGCGCCTCTTCTATGGCGCCATGATACGCTTCGCGGAAAAGCACCTGCGCAGCCGGTATTTCCCAGGCTTCCTTTGGCTCCTGCGTGCCGCAGTGGTGGGACGCGGATGCCTGTCTGCCCTTAAACGCACAGCTAAGCGCCGAACCGTGCACGATTTTGCACTCGTGTTCCTGGTCATGACGATCCTGGGGCTGGTCCGATCGATGCAGCTAGGAGTACAGCTGCCAAGCCTGTTCTACTGGCTTATTGTGCCATCCTTTGCGCTCATTGCCACCGGCACCATTGGCGTTCTGGGAGGCTATCAGGGACGGGGACGCCGTCTGGGCACCGTGATTGCAGGTGTATCACTGGCAGTGCTCCTCTTGTCCGCCGCATCGTTTTTCGTGAAGTCCATAGCGTTCTCGCGGGCAGTGGTCCTGGCAAGCCTTCCGGCCAGTATCCTTGCACTGGCCGGTCGCAGGCTGTTGCATGCTCCAGTGGCTGTGATTCCACGTCGCACGCTTGTCGTAGGCAAGGCGGCCGATGCACAGCGCCTGCAACAGGCGCAGGGTATACTTGAGCCACCTCCGTTTGCTATCGTGGGTTATGTCCCGGCAGACACCCCCGACAAGGAGACGGAAGGGATCCGCTGCCTGGGGTCATTGACATCTTTGCGCGCGCTTGTGCAGGCTCATGAGGTGCAGACTGTGGTGTTTGCGTCAGCCAGCCTTCAGAACCAGACCATCTTCACGCTGACGCGCCGGCTCGGCGGGTTGCCGGTAGAAACCCGGATCCTTGCACAGAGTCAGTCACACATCATTGGCAAGGCTTCGGTAGACCTTCTGGCGGGCGCGGCCCTCCTGGAGACGCAGGAAGCACTGGGCTACATGCGCAGTGCCGTTTCCTACCGATTGTTCAACGGCACAATGGCGCTTCTGGTGGCTGCATTGCACCCGGCAGTAGTACTCGCGTCCCGTGTCACCAAGGCCAAGCCGTTCTGGCAGGCGCTGGCAGCACGTACACGCCGGTGGCCCGAAATCCTGTCCGGCCACGCCTCAATCGTTGGGTACAGCGAAGAAGACAACTTTATTCCGCCGAAAGAGTGGGCACTGAGACCAGGCATCTTTGCCGTCACGGACTCGCTGGGGCCGCGCAATGCAAACCTGCAGCGTGACATCGAACGTGACAGCGAACAGGTGTACTGGTCCTACGTGCGACGTCAGTCTGCACTCATGGACTGGCGGATCGTTCTGCGCGCTGTCCGGATGATGCGCTAACAGCCTGGGCAAAGCAAGGGATCAGCGCATTCGCGGTCCGCTCCGCCAGACCAGGCTGAACAAGGCTCCGCCGGTCATCCACCTGGGAAACCTGGCTGGCATATTCTTGTAAATCTGCATCCATGCCGAAGAACCGCACGCAATATCTGCTGGACTTTGAAAAGCCGCTGATTGAGCTTGAGAAGAGGCTCGCTGACATGCGTTCGGTGGGTGCCGGCCAAGCTGACCTGTCTGAGGATATCGCGGCGCTGGCAGCGCGCGTGGACGAGCTCCGCGCCTCCATCTACCAGAACCTCACGCGCTGGCAGCGCGTGCAGATTGCGCGGCACCCGCTGCGCCCATATACGCTGGACTATATTGAAGCACTGACCCAGGGCTTTGTGGAGCTGCGTGGTGACCGCAATTATGCCGATGACCCGGCTATTGTAAGCGGCTTTGCGACATTCCGCGGTACAACGTACGGGTACAGAGACCGCACAGTCCTTGTGGTTGGGCACCAGAAGGGGCGCGATACCCGGCAACGCAAATACCGGCGGTTCGGCATGCCCAACCCGGAAGGGTACCGCAAGGCTGGTCGCCTGATGCGCATGGCATCGAAATTTGGGAAGCCTGTCCTGTGTTTGCTGGATACGCCTGGTGCCTACCCTGGTATGGAAGCCGAAGAGCGCGGGCAAGCTGAAGCAATCGCCCGCAACCTGTTTGAGATGGCACTTCTGACCGTGCCGGTCATCGTAATTATCATTGGCGAAGGCGCAAGCGGCGGAGCGCTTGGCATTGGTGTCGGCGACCGCATGCTTATGCTGGAAAATGCCTGGTACTCGGTTATCGCTCCTGAAAGCTGCTCCTCTATTCTGTGGCGGTCCTGGGACTACAAGGAGGAAGCCGCACGTGCCCTGAAGCTTACTGCCACGGATTTACGCAAGGCGGGCGTCATTGATATCATTGTGCCCGAACCAGCGGGTGGAGCCCACCGGGACCCGAGCGCCACATTTGACGCAGCTGGGCATGCGGTCGCCTCGGTGATGAAGGAACTCAGCGAGCTGACCGCAGACCAGCTCCTTTCGGAGCGACTTCGCCGACTGGACAGGATCGGCCAGTTCAGCGAAGCCGTTGCCTGAGTCAAACGTGACGCGCTGGCCAATGTCAAATAGCGGCAAGCTGCCCCCCTATCTGGCCGCGGCTGACTTGGACGCGTTCCTTTTGCGTGGGCTGGCCACGGATATCGGCACCGGGGACGTGACCTCCCTGGCCACCGTCGGTACTCATTCGGAGATTCAGGCGCAGTTTGTGGCGCGTGAAACAGGGATTGCGGCTGGACTCTTTGTGGCACAACGGGTCTTTGCTCTGCTGAACCCTCCTGCCGAAATCAGCTGGAATACGAGGGATGGCGCAGCAGTGAGTCCTGATGACACGCTTGGAACAGTGACGGGACGTGCGCGGACCATCCTTCAGGGAGAGCGGTTATCACTGAATCTGATGCAGCGCATGAGCGGTATCGCCACGGCTACGCACGCCTTGGTCCAAGCCGCCCACCCCGTCCGCGTCCGGGATACACGCAAGACGGCGCCGGGCATGAACCTTCTGGATAAATGGGCTGTCGTGCTGGGCGGCGGCGAAAACCACCGCCTCGGCCTGTATGACCGAATGCTGATTAAGGACAACCACATTGCCGCAGCAGGGGGAGTTGCGGCCGCCATCTGCCGTAGCGTGGCTTATCGCAAGCGCCAGGCACAGGGGATACGCATTGAAGTGGAAGTGCGGACAGACGCGGAGCTTGAGGAAGCGCTGACTACTGGTGGCTTTGACGAGCTCCTGCTGGACAATATGGTGACCGCTCTCGCAGATGGAACGGTTGATGCCTCGCGGCTTGCGAGCGCAGTGGCCCGCATTGGCGGGCGATATACGACGGAGGCATCCGGAAATGTATCGCTCTGCTCGGCCAAGGCTATTGCCGCAACAGGTGTGGATTATGTCTCATGCGGAGCACTGACACACTCTGTCCGTGCGCTGGATATTGCACTCTGCGCTCAAAAGCAGCTATGAGGATTGACGAGAAGCGGTTTCGCGCCACATTCGAGGCTCTGACAGCGGATGGGCGCACGCCCGAAGGCGGGCTCAACCGCCCGGCGCTAAGCCGTGCGCACCTGGCAGCGCGTCACAGCTTTGCTGAGCTGATTGCGGTCAATGGATTTGCCCTGCGCACGGACGGTGCAGGCAACCTGTCGGCGTGGCTGCATTGTGCCGACCCGGAGGCGCCTTCGCTGGTCCTTGGATCACACTTGGATTCCGTGCCCCATGGAGGCCGATTCGATGGCGCACTCGGCGTTGCTGCGGCCTTTGAGGTGCTCCTGTCTCTGCGTGATTCCGGGAAGCGGCTCAGCACCAACATTGAAGTGATTGACTTCACGGACGAGGAAGGTACGTGGGTGTCATTACTGGGAAGCCGGGCTGTCAGCGGGCAGATCTTAGCCCGGGACCTGGACAAACCGCGCGGCAACCCGGAAGGCTTTGAGGAAGCTCTGGCACGAGCCGGGCTGACCAAGGCGGGAATCCTTGGCGCATCACGCGTGGATGAAGCTTTCAGGGCATACCTGGAGCTTCACATCGAGCAGGGAGAGCGCCTGGAGTCTTCAGGCACAGACATTGGCGTGGTCAGTGGCATGGTCGGAATCTTCATGTATCTTGTCACCTTCCGCGGTACCGCCAGCCATGCCGGCACGACACCGGTGAAGCGGCGGCGCGATGCTGCACAGGGGGCCAGCGCCTTCGCGCTGCAGGTTCGGCAGATTGTTCTGAAGCATTTCCCGGACTGTGTGGCCAACGTCGGCAACATGACCTTTGCGCCAGGCTTGTACAACGTCGTGGCGCACTCTGCAACTTGCTTTCTGGAGCTGCGCAGCAGTGAAGGCGCACGTGCCCGGCAGCTGGAGACGGCTCTTGACAAGGCGGCTGTCTATTCGGCAAAGCGGTTTGGCTTGACCGTGGATTTCAAGTTTCTGGAAGCTGTTGAGCCGCGCAAGATGGACTTTGGCATTCAGCACACCTTCAGGACCGCGGCCGAAAGCCTGGGCCTCACTACGCGCACCTTGCCATCGATGGCCGGGCATGACGCCCAGAATATGGCGCTGCTGTGCCCCGCGGGCCTGGCCTTTGTTCCTTCCGCGGGTGGATACAGCCATTCGGCGCGTGAATACACCAGCTGGAACAGCTGTGTGAACGGCTGCCAAGTGCTCCTTGAAACGGCGTGCCGACTCCTCGTAAGTTCGTAACCAGGCCTGTCCATCCCCTTCATTTCCATGCTGCAGGAACAGAGCCAGTTGTTTCAGCAGCTGCTGTTTGCAACGGATGTGGTGGTTGCCGGCTTCTGCTGGATTGTGGCGTACTTCTTGGGGCTTGATGTCTTTGACACGTGGCCGCGTGCGCTGCCGCTGAGTCGTTACCTGCCGTGGACTGTCATCATTGCGGCTGCAGTGTTCCGGGCCAGCGGTCTGTACGAGCCCAACCGTGCGCAGCATTTAACCCGGCTGGTGCTCGTGCGCAGAGCCGGGCAGCAGGGACGGTACGTGCGGTTGGTACCTCGCAGCTCCAGGATCTGGCGGACACCGCAACTGATTAAGGTTGTCGGGGGCGTGGAACGGCGGTTCCACATGGGCATCAGAGTGAAGTATCGGCTGAGCGGAAAAACTGACGGTTGTTCAGATCTGCTGATTGCTTCGAATCACAACCACATGTTTGACTTACTCGCTTTACATTCGCTCCAGGAGCTGGGTCACTTCGACAGACACTGCTTTGCCCGATGAAACCTGAGACCAGCCCGTTCCGTCCTGGACAGCCGGGGCCGCCCGGGTTCTTTATCGGCAGGAGCGCGGAGATCGAGCAACTCCGGGCCATGATTCGCAGGAGCACGGTGGGCGCCGGCTTCGTCACCGGCAAGCAGGGCGTCGGCAAGAGATCGCTGGCAGCGTTTGTACGTTGCCTGGTCGAACAGGACTCCAATACCGTGGGCTGTCACGTGTACTTGGAAGGCGTCATCAATACCCCGGAAATGCTGCGACGGGTCTTTTACCGCCTCTTGAACGAGAGCATCGACAAGCCGTGGCACCAGCGGCTGATCAGCTTTTTGGGTAACCGGGCCCCGGGTGTCAGACTCTACAGCGTTGCCCTTGATCCCACCTGACGCACAGCAGCATGGAGGCGCTGGCGCGCGACTTCGTTCCGTTCATGAGAAACTTGTTGCGCAGTCTTCCAAAGCCAAAACAAACGGTCTTCCTGGTGCTCGCCGGCATCGACGGATTGTCCAGATCGGTGCCTTTCGCCAGCTGGTTCAAGCGCTCGATGGATGAATTCGCGACCTCGGCACCGGAGGCAGGGTTATTCTTCCTCTTCGTGGATCGTGAGGAGAGGAGGATTGAGCTTCTGGCCAGGCAGCCTTCGCTGGTAAGAATCTTTAATGTCATCGAGATCATGCCATGGTCGAAAGACGAGGCCTTCGAGTTCTACCGGCAATACTTCCGGCGTGGTGGAGCGACAATTTCCCCTAACGACATCGGAACCCTGATCCTGTTCACAGACGGACTACCGGTCTTGGCCCACGAGCTTGGGGATGCAGTCTGGCGCACTGCTCGCACCCCGAATATCGGCAAGAGCGAGGTCATGAGGGGGATAGTCTCAACCGCCGAGGCGATCGGCAGCAAGTTGCTGGAGCCCGGCATGCTCAAGGCGCTTCGGAGTGAGCGGTACTATTCGATACTCCGCGAGATCACGTATCCCCCACAGACGCATTTCCGAAGATCTGAGGTTTTGGCTCGCTTGGGTGGGAAGGACAAACGCTCATTGGACAGTTTTCTGCGCAGAATGAAAGAGCTGGGGGCGATCGAGGCAGATCCAAAGATCCGAGGCGGATACCGCTTTCCGAACAGGCTGCACGCGCTCTATTACCATATGGCATCCCTGCGATGTTATGGGTTGCGAAACATCCCCTGACGATTTCCACACGTGAACACACCAGACTGTGTAAACGGCTGCCAAGTGCTTCTTGAAACGGCGCGCAGGCTCCTCGCAAGTTCGTAGCCAGGCTGGTCCATCCCCCTCATTTCCATGTTGCAGGAACAGAGCCGGTTGTTTCAGCAGTTGCTTTTTGCGACGGATATGGTAGTTACCGGCCTCTGCTGGATTGCGGCGTACTTCTTGCGGTTTGAGGTCTTGGACACGTGGCCACGCGCACTGCCGGAGTGGCTGCCGCTGAGTCGCTACCTGGCATTCTTGCCGTGGATTGTCATCGTTGCGGCCGCAGTGTTCTGGGCCAGCGGCCTGTACGAGCCCAACCGTGCGCAGCGCTTAATCCGGCTGGTGTTCAGTGTCGGCAAGGCTGTCGGGATTTCGCTGATCGTCCTGATGGCGTTCTTTTCCATGTACAGGGATTTCTACGTTTCGCGCCTGACGATCATCCTTTTTGCCATGTTAACGCCACTGGCCATGACCGCCCTGCGGCTTGTGCTCTATGTGCTCGTGCGCAGAGCCAGGAAGCAGGGACGGTACGTGCGAAGGGTGTTGATTGTAGGTGCCGGCATGGCCGGCCGACGGCTGGCGCAGTCCTTCGAAGCATACCCGTGGATGGGCCTGTCGGTCGTGGGCTTCGTAGACGATCACAAGGGGGATGAGGCTGATGTCCTCGGCACTACCAAAGACACGGTGCGGCTTGTGGACGAAGCCGAAGCACCTATCGACTACGTGTATATCGCGCTCCCGCTTGCGGCTGCCAAACGGATTGAAATGCTCCTTGGTGAGCTCTCCACACGCCTGGTGCACGTGTGTCTGGTACCAGACCTGCTTCATCACGACATCATCAACAGCCGCATCAGCGAAGTTGACGGCATACCGATACTGCACATCATGGATGAGGCGCCGGTAACCTTTGGGCGGGTAGCTAAACGCGTGATCGATGTGGTGTTCTCTGCGGTCTTTCTGGCCGTTCTCCTGCCGCTCATGCTCGTTATTGCACTGGCGGTCCGCCTCTCTTCACCGGGACCCGTATTATACCGCCAGGAACGCATGAGCCTGAATGGCTACCGATTCCATATGCTGAAGTTTCGCTCCATGCCCTTGAATGCTGAAGCCGGGACTGGCGCGGTCTGGGCCAAAAAGGGTGAATCCAGAGCTACGCCCGTGGGTCGTGTTCTCCGGCGGACATCGCTGGACGAGCTGCCCCAGTTCATTAACGTGCTGAAGGGGGATATGTCGATTGTGGGCCCCCGCCCGGAACGACCCGTGTTTATTGATCAGTTCAAGTCCCGCATCCCCCGATATATGCTGCGGCACAAGATGAAAGCCGGTATCACCGGCTGGGCGCAGGTGAATGGCTGGCGTGGCAACACGTCTTTGGAAAAACGGATACAGCACGACCTTTACTACATACAGAACTGGTCACTGGCGCTTGACTTCAAGATCATGCTGCTGACCATGTGGAGGGGGTTTGTACACCGCCACGCGTATTGAAGGTCTGTGGCTGCTGGCGGCGGCACGAAGCCGCCAAGCGATGACAGGCCCAAGTCAGACTCAAGACTGAAGCAGATTGTCCTCCTCCTCACCTTTCTTCCAGATGGCACGACCAATAGCGCCCCCGGCAAGTCCGACGATTCCACCTACGATTGCGTTCTGAACCAGTGAGATGACCAGACCCACAGGCCCGCTCATCATCTCCATCATGCGCCTGGAAAACTCGGCCCCGGGCTGGTCCAGGAGTCCGCTCTCCTCCATTTGCTCAAGCATCTCCTCCATTCCTGGCATGACACCTATGGCTATCAGCAGGTAGCTGAGAAGTGCCGCGATAACGCCGGCGTAAACACCTGTAAGCAGCCCCAGACCAACGCCCTGGCTCCCGGACAGCGTCAGATTATGCTCATTGGTGTAATGCCAGACGGCAATAAGACTGCCGGCTATGTAAGCAAGACAGACTATACAGCCGAGACCAGGGTTGGCAAAAGCACCCCCGCTCATCGTGAAATAGGAAATGATCGTGGCGAGGCCGGCTGCCGCAAGAGCGCCGATCAGCGCAGAAGTAGTTTTTGGTGGCATCAGATTTCAGTGCTGTGTGGCCTGCCGGTGAGCAGGCCGACTGATTACAGGGTCAGGTGCGCTACATGGAACGATCGCACCCGTACCGCGACATGGTATGCGCTATGCTCGTATTTGCTGGCTGCGGCGGCATCCGTTCCACCGTGACCGGGCAGGGTCAGGAGCCGTCGTCCCCGCCTTTCTTCCAGACCGCACGGCCAATGGCCCCGCCTGCAATACCCCAGCCAACCGCCAGCACGAGACCGATCGCAAGGCCGCCAACTCCGTACATCAGTTCAATGAACTGCGTAGCGGTTTCTGCACCCTCAACGCCTGCGGCCTCCATTTCTGCCCTGGCCTCTGCAATCGCTTCCTCCTTGGTGGGCAAGACGTTGAGCGCGACAAGCAGATAGTACAGAGCTGTCCCGACAATCGTGGCAACAACTCCAGACCACATGCCGAGCAGAACGCCCTCTTTTCCGGACAGCGTCAGCGAATGTTCGGTCGTGTAATGCCAAACGGCAATCAGGCCGGAGACGATATAGGCCAGACAGGCCAGGATGCCAAACGCGTCATGTACTGACGCCTGCCCGATTTGAAAGGCGGCAACAAGCATCGCACAGGCAGCACCCCCGATAACTGCAGAAGTAAATTTAGACGGCATAGGCGTTTAATAAAATTGGTTGTGGCGAGCGGGAAAGGTAACACGGCAACCTGTACAAACACAAACCAGAGCGGCGCGCAGGAACAGCTGTGACGGCACACGCTGGCGTACACGTAGTCATTCCTCTGAACGCGGCCGCCAAACGCGCCACCCTAATGCGCCGCCAATCAGGCCCAGCACAGACCCCATAGCCGTTATCGTAACCAGTATGACCACGTGGATATACGTAATCACGAACTCAACAGCTTTTGCCGCCGGCCCCTCCATCGTTCCTGTCGCCGCAATAGCCTCGTTGATTTCTTCCTGGCCAGGCCCAAAGCCTGACAGTATCATGATACTGATCCCGGCGGCTGTAAGGAAACCGCCCACGGCTCCCGCAAGTGCACCCAGCCCGACCCCTTCGCCGCCAGTGATTGCCCTGCCTTGTGACATGGCGAAGTGCCGGGCCGCCAGAAAGCCGCAAGCCATGAAGGCGAAGCAGAGAAGGATATCAATGAAGTCGCTGATCACGATGTCTGCAACTTCCAGCACGAGTGCGGCGACCCCTCCCTGGAGTCCTCCTGCAATGGCGGATCTGACGTATGGCGACATGGCAATTGGAGCAGGCTGCGTTATCGGCCCTCCAAGGTAAACACGCCGCAGGGCGGGCGCAACACTCTAGTGGCTGTTCCGTGCCTGGGTGCTCCGGAGCGGCCCAAAGCCAATACTCGCAAAGGCCTGTGCTACCAGAAGCCCTGCAGCCAGACCAAAGACCGATCCGCTGGACATGCGGCTGAGGGGCGTATTGTGCCACAGGCCTGCAAAGTCCAGTGTCCAGTCCACGCCGATTGGGACCAGCGCCAGCAAAAGCAGCGGACGGGAATATGCCCACAGCTTCCATCCCCACCGGCGGACCATGAGGTACAGGGCAAGGCCGGCAAACAGGCCCCAGTAGATGCCATAGCAGCGATGGCAGACAGCAAGGGCCACGCCGTCCACGTGAAACGATCGTTCAGCAATCTGGTGACATATCGGCGCAAATGCCTGCATAAGCATAATATGCCACGCCCCGTCCACAAACGGCGGCAGCGTCGCCAGCGCCAGGGGCACGCTCATCAGCGCCAGGCCCGCGGACCAGCCTTGCCACCGAAAGTTGTCTGTCATTTCTGTCAGCAAGTCTGCCGATCTGACACAGGCGCGTGCCAGCCCGGGGTCATGTGATTTATGGCACCCTTTTTGTGTCCTGGTTGCGTACGCAGGGCGGTCCTGCAAAGTTCACCGGAACCTCATGCACTGCTGCGAGGTATCACTCACCAGCGGAGAGTGCTAACAATCCGTATTTCAATCACAATCTGGAGGTAACGCCCATGATTCAACCGCTTAGTGACCGTGTCGTCGTCAAGGCGCAGGATGCCGATGAGAAGACGGCTAGCGGTCTTTTCATCCCTGATACCGCCAAGGAGAAGCCGCAGCGCGGTATTGTCACAGCCGTCGGCCCTGGCCGTGTAGAGAACGGTACGCTGATTGACACCACCGTGAAGGAGGGGGACACCGTGCTGTACGGCAAATACTCCGGCACGGAGGTCACCCTGGATGGTGAGGAGTACCTCATCATGCGTGAATCCGACATCCTTGGCATCATCAAGTAACCCAACACTAACCAGACACATCAAAGATTATGGCAAAGCAGATCATCTTCGAGGCTGACGCGCGCACCGCCCTTAAGCGCGGTGTGGACCAACTCGCCGAAGCTGTCCGGGTCACCCTCGGCCCCAAAGGGCGCAACGTCATCATTGAGAAGAAATTCGGCTCCCCGACCGTCACCAAGGACGGCGTCACGGTAGCCAAGGAAATTGAGCTCGAGAACAGGCTCGAAAACGTAGGCGCGCAGATGGTCAAGGAGGTTGCCTCCAAAACCAGTGATGTGGCCGGAGACGGCACAACAACCGCAACGGTCCTCGCGCAAGCAATCATGACCGCAGGACTTAAGAATGTGACCGCAGGTGCCAATCCGATGGACCTCAAGCGGGGCAT
>JAAXGV010000070.1 GCA_012271185.1 Rhodothermales bacterium | reverse complement strand
GTTCAGGACCTGATTCAACAGATCCTCCTGGAGCTTCTTCACGCCATCCTGCCGCGTTAGCATGTCCTTACATATGTCAAGGTCCAGCGTTATTTTCCTCATAGGTCATCGTTTAGGGTTGAGGTTCGTGGAATCGGGTTTCCTGTGCAACCGGCCTGCAGGCGGTGGCCTTTTTCTTTTTATCGAGCTCGCTGTTTCATTTTTACAACAAAATAGGGACACAACCCAGACATCCGATGAGGGATAAAACCAGCGCCTGTATTCGGGCCGGCCTCGACAGCAACACGAGGTAGCGATAGACCTCCAGCAGCCACGCTATCTCGTACTGTGGTCTGTAAAGAATTCCGAGGCAGCCTAAATGTCCTTGCCCGCGAAGTACCCGAGAGGTATGACATACTTCGGTGGCAAGCGAGTGAGCTTGCCCCTGACCATGGGCGCTGCATCGTAATGGGCCTGGCACGGACCGGAGTGTAGCCACGTCATGGCGCACGTGTCCTGGTCTGGTGCGTCTATCACCAGAAAACTGACCCATGACGGACGGGGGCGATACTCATGCTCCCAAGGAGGCAGCCCGTGCGGGATTCTTGTGCAAACCGTAGGACAGGCGGTGCGCCTGCGTGCGCCCCTGCGCGTACTTACCTGCAGCCAGACACGTGAGTACCGTGACCCGAATTCCCATATATACCCTGATGCTTTGTACTCCTGCCGCGCTCGCACAGCAGGAGCATGTCAAAGAGGTCAACGAGCCGATTGAGCAGGCCGTTGACGCCCAGCTGCAAACCTTCAAAGACGGTGGCCGCCCCGAGGTGCTGCGCCTCTCCGATATGCTCATCTATCCGTTTGGCATTTACCAGCCCGTGCTGACCTGCACAGTGCTGCGGGCCTGCGTCGTGGAGCTCGAGCCAGGCGAGCAGCTCATCAGCATGATCACCGGAGATGACCAGCGCTGGCTCATTGACCCAACCGCGACCGGCAAGGGCGGCAACACACCACTGGTGTCTGTTAAGCCTACGAACTATGACATCACCACGAACCTGATCCTGTCCACGGATCGGCGCGTGTATCACATCACGCTGGACAGTCCGCCGCTCGGGAAAGGCCGCGGTGGCTACAACCCGCTCGGCCACTACACGCGACACATCAGATTTTACTATCCCGAAGCGGGTGTCCGTTCCGTCGCCCGCGAAGACAGCTTCCTGGATATGGCAATCCCTGGCATTGAATTGGGCGAACTCAACTACGGCTACGAATGGCGGTGCGACAAGGGCTTCCCTTGGGAGCCCCTGGCGGTGTTTGACGACGGCACGCGTGTCTTCATCAAGCCTCCCGCCCTCGCCGAACACTCCGATCAACCGCTGCTCACCGTAGGGCGCACAGGCGAGGAGCGTGTGGTCAACTACACCTTCCGGCACGGCTTCTATGTGGTGGACGGCCTCTTTGACTACGCGCGCCTGGTCGTCAGCCACACGGCACCGAGGCGACTGTTCCGGGGCACACGCCAGGTGCAGCGTGCGCTGCATATCTATCCGGAAAAATAGATGGAACCTGACCGTCAGCCGGGTGCTGAGGACTTCGTTGATCCGGCACCCGGTGCGCGCCTTTCGCGGAGAAACATCTTGGCCCTGACGCTGACTGTAGTAGGCGTGATCCTGGCGCTCTTCTTCAGCAGCCGCCGCTCATCGCCGCCCCGCACCGCAGAGCCCAGTCCCGAGATACCCACATACAACAGCCTGATGCCTATCACCGTGGAAACGCCGAAACGTGAGATTCAGACCCCAACATGGGGCGGCGTGCCTGCGCCACCCACGGCACGCCAGATGCGGGACGAGCGCCAGCGTGTCCGCTATGACGAGGCGCGTCGCGCCCGGCCGCTCGTGCACACGTCAGGCCTTGGGCCGGACACGGAGCCAGCTTCTGCTGGTCAGGATTCCAGGGGTGCCTTCACGGTGCGCGAATCCACGGTGATTGAAGCAGCGCTGGAGACCGCCCTCAGCTCGGAACGCCCAGGCCCGGTCCTGGCCCGTGTGGTGCGTCCTGTGCGCGACAGCAAGAACCTCTATCACGTGCTGATTCCGGCCGGCACCCGGCTCACCGGCACGATGGAGCGTATCGTACCCGGCGAGGGCGGCCGTGTGGTGGTGGCATGGGCGCGGATGGAGTTTCCTGACGGGCGCACCAAGGCATTGCCGGGGTTGCCCGCCATAGAGAGCTCGGGTGAGCACGGACTGGCCGACAAGGTGGACCGGCACCGCGCGCGCACCATGGGGAGCGCGGCGCTCTTGGCCCTCCTCGGCGGCTCTGCCACCTATGCCACGGCGCAGACGGGCCTCTTAGGCAGCCTGGCAGGGGCATCACTCGCGATGGAGCTCGCAAGGGCCGGCAGCGGTGTCGTGCACCAGGGTATGCAGCGCGTGCCAACGGTGACGGTCCGCGCCGGCTACCGCTTCCTCATCTACGTATCGGAAGATCTGCACTTTGATGCGCCGTACGAATAGTCCCCTGTACGGATGGAACGCGCCGCTGAACATCAGCACCTATGGCCTGCTGGGCGCCTTTCTTTGTGGCAGTGCCATAGCCCTCACACTGGCCACCGCGCTCCTCACGCTGCTCTGGGGGCCGCCTGCAGGAACGCCCATAGTGGATCCGGGCCAGTCGCGCCTGGCGGGTCTGGTCGGAATAGCACTCATGGGCGGGCTCATGATGAAGCCCCGGTGGCGCGCGCCAGCCGCCAGCGGTATGGCCGTGCTGCTGGTTGTGGCTTTGGTGCCGCTCCATAGCCCGGTAGTGTTTATGCGTACGCTCACGCGTGTGCTGAGGAGCGGCAGCACGCAGCAGATTACGGCAGTTGCCTCGTGCCTCGTTGCCGGAGCGGTGCTCACGGGGGCTTTGGCGCATACCTTGCTCAGCTTCCTGCGTCTGCGTGCGAGCGCCGTACGCGGCTCCACACACTGGGGCAATGCCGCAGCGCTCCAGGCAGCTGCCCAGGGGCTCCTCGTGGGCATGGCCAAGGGTTCCCTGCTGCGCTACAACGGCGACGGGCACCTTTTAACTGTTGCGGCCACGCGCAGCGGCAAAGGCGTGAGCTCCATCATACCGAACCTGCTGAATCACGCAGGAAGCCTGGTGGTGACTGATCCCAAAGGCGAAAACTACTACGTCACCGAAGGCTACCGCCGCAAAACGCTGGGGCAAGAGGTGGTGGCCCTCGACCCGTTCAGCATCACGCCGGCCGCGCCCTGCGGATTCAATCCGATGGACCTCCTCAACCTCGAGAGCGACGACTTTGCGGAATCCGCCATGAGCATGGCAGACATGATCATACCGCGCTCACGCAGCTCCGGAGAGTCACACTGGACACTGGAGGGCAAAGCGCTGCTGTACACCTTTATTCTGCATGCTGCCTCTAGCGAAGACCCGCAGCGGCGCAACCTCATCGAGGTGCGGCGCCTCTTGACGCTCCGCCCCGAAAAGCTCAACAAGGTGCTGGAGGAGATGCTCAAGAGCAGTGTGGAACAGGTGGCTGAAGGCGCTGGACGCATCCTGCAGAAATCCGATCGGGAGCGCAGCGGCGTGTTTTCCACGGCGCAATCCCATACCCACTTTCTGGCCAATCCGCGCATGCGCCGTGTCCTGACACAGACGGGCTTTGAGCTGGACAAGCTGACGCAGGACCGCCTGAGCCTCTACCTGATCCTGCCGCGCCAGCACCTGACCGCTTTTGCTCCCTGGCTGAGGCTGATGGTGTCGTGCTGCTATTATGTCTGCACGCACAATGTGCTGAACCGTGGAAGGTCCCGGGAGCGCATACTGTTCATGCTGGATGAGTTTGCCAACCTGGGCTATATGTCCAACATCAAGGAAGCCGTGTCCTTGGGCGGCGGCTATGGCGTAACGATGTGGCTCATCCTGCAGGATATGGCACAGCTCAAGCGCGAATACCGCGAGGAGTGGGAGTCTTTCGTGGCCAACAGCGATGTGATCCAGCTGTTCGCCATACAGGACCCGTTTACCGCCGGCAAGGTTGCCCAGATGCTCGGACAGACCACGGTCTGGCAGCGGCGCACACGCAAGGCCAGCCGCCGCGAAGGAGGTCACCTGTTGCGCGACTTTGACGAAGGCAGCCGGCCGCTTCTCAGGCCCGAGGAGCTTCGCCGACTTCATCCGGACCGACAGCTGCTTTTGGTACGGCCCTACCAGCCCGTGGTAGCGGACAAGATACGCTACTACCGGGATAGGTTCTTTCTGGGTCGTTTTGCCCGGAACCCCTACATCGTGGTCTAGACGCTGCGTCTTGTCCACATCGTACCACCAGGCCCGTCTCCTGCGCACCTGTCCAGGGGTACTATACCTGCACAACAGGCACACGCCCTTGCACTGCACCATCACCTTTTCTTCCTGCGTTGCTCCCCTGATCAGAGGGACGCTGGCCCCTTGTCTGCACGCTGTGCCACGTGACACGACAGTGGCGTGCCGTGCCGGACCCAGCCCTTCCCTGCGGGCCACCAGTACCCAGCCATGCCGCTGCAGCTCGGACGTGTGCACCCCACAGAAAACCTTTGCCGCCTGCCCCGTGAACAGACTACTTGCGATTGCTTGCCTGCTGCTACCTCCTGCAGTCCAGGGACAGACTTTTGATCAGCTCACGCGACCAGTAGCCACGCTGGCGCGACCCGCACAGATCGACACATTCCTAAGCGAGCTGCTTATTCCGCCTCCGGACACCATCAGCCACCTGGAGGTTGTCGACCTCACCGGCAACGGATACGGTCCTGATGACATGGTCATCCTGTACCCGTCGCAGACGACCTACGCGATAAGCGATGCCGTTCCCCGCATCCTTCAGGACATCATGAAGACGTGGGAACTGGGCGCGGACTACAGATTGGATGCCACGCTCGAGGAAAGCCACTCAGTGGAAGCCGAAGCCCATCGCCGGCAGGATCCGCGCGGCGCGATCAGCGGCGCCGTAGTCAGCGCCATCGCTGAATACTACGACGGCGACGGGATTGACATGAGGCTGTCACAGGGCCAGGACGGGCTACGCCTGGAGATGTGGAATTATGACCCCGATGCCATGCGGTATCGCCCCAAGCCGGCAGCCGCGGCCTGTCTGTCAGAGGCTGCGCAGCAATTTCGTTTCGCCAGGCCGCGCTTCGTCATGGCCTTTCGTGAACCCGGCACGTGCATTGAAGCACACCAGGAAGATTCCCGCGTCATCACACGAGCCTGTCCTGACAACTGACATCCAGCTGCTATGCCTTTCAGATCCTTTGCGCTCTCCCCTGCTGTCCTCCTTGTGGTGCTCCCGGCCTTGGCGCAGTCCGCCGCGGTGGACGTCGATGTGACACTTTACACGCCCGGTGCCTCGTGCACCATAACCCTCACCAACGACCTCGACTTTGGCGCCGCTGAAAAGCCTGCCACAGGCTCCGGCTCCATCACCATCAATGCCCAGACGGGCTCCAGAAGCTCGTCCGGAATCGTGGTCAGCGGTACCAGCACAGTTGGGCAGGTGCGTCTGGTCGGTCAGCACACCAGCAGCTATACGATGTCACGCTCCTTTCCGACCAAGCTCACAAAGGGGACATCGTCACTGGATTTTACCGGTGCCTGGTCTGAGTCCTCCAGTGCCAACAGCGGCTATTCCTCGATCAGTACCAGCAGCTATTCAGGTACGGCCGGCGGTGCCGGCACGTCATTCACGCACCACTTCCGGTTCGGTGGTCAGGTCAGTGGCATCACCTGGTCCGATGGCGATGGTGGCTATGCAGGCTCCATCGCCACCAGCGCGTCCTGCAACTGATGCGCCCGGTCATCACACTCACAGGCGCATGGCTGCTGGCAGCACCTGTGTGCGCTCAGCTGTCGGAGCACGTCGGGGTATACCTGGAGGTGCTGCCGCCGGCCCTGCGCGTGACTGTCACGTCGGCACGCGTGGACTTCGGGCAGCAGCGCGCCAACGCCGGCCGCGTGGTGCTCGACCCGGCTACCGGAGAGATTTCCCGCAAAGCGGCAGGTCGTCACCAGGTAGGGCAGGTTCAGGTGACAGGCCGCGCCGGCACGGCCTACGCCATCGACGTGGCCACCAGCCCGTTTCTCCACAGCAGCCGCGCCCGGATTGGTTATGGCCTCCGATGGGCGCAGAGCATGGACTGCACTGGCAGCGGCTATGAGGCCATCGTGAGCCCCCGCATGGTGACCGGCCTCCTTGGGCAGAGCGGCTGCAGCTCGCTGCGTTTTGGCGGTGCCATCGCGCTGGACAGCGCAGCGGAGGGCCGCTACGAAGGTAACCTCCAGGTTCGCATCGTCACACTATGAGAGTTTTCCTGACAGCCGCGATAGCGCTGAGCCTCGGCCTGCCTTGCCACGGCCAGGCCACGCTCAGTGTCACACCCGCATACGCCTACCTCACGACCAGTGTGCCTTATGGCGCCTTCCGGCTGCGGAACGAGGGTACGCAACCACTCGAAGTTGTTGTCACCGCGGAGTATGGCGTCATCGAGTCAGACACCGTGGAAGGTCTGACGGGCGTGCATGTGGGTAATGCCGGGCTGCTGGGCGACCTGACCGGCCGGCTGACGTTCTTTCCGGAACGGCTGCTCCTGGACGCAGGCCATGAGCGCGTGGTGCGTTACCTGATTGAAGGAGCCGAGGCGCTGCAGCCGGGCGGGTACATCGTGCTGATGCATTTTCGGATTCAGGAACGCGCAGCAGTCAGCGCGGACGCTGTGCCGGCCATCGCTACGGCGATCAGCATTGAATACAGCCTGGTGACGCCGCTGGTGCTTATCAGCGGTAAGGGAGCTGCACGCCTTCGTGCGCAAGTGCTGGATGCCAGTGACGGTGTGCTCGCACTGCTGCTCATCAACGAGTCGGCTTTTCCCTTTGCTGGTGGCATATCGGTTCGGCGCAACGGGCGGGTCGTGGGCCGTGTGTCTGCCGCCATCTACACGCGGCGCCACATCGGCATCCCGCTGATGGAGCCACTCGCACCCGGGCCCTTCATGCTCCACTTTGATACCGAATACCCCGGTGTATCTGCCGCCACGCGGCGCTACCTCCTGGCGCCGGATCCCATTGAACTCCACTTCTGACTATTGCTGCGCTCAACAACGCTTGGCTTTGCGCTGATTGCTCCCTGTGCCCTGTGTATCGCACAAGGGGAGCCTGGCGGGATCTTCCTGGAAGTGCCGGTGATGGTCCACGCACCCGGCTTTCAGTCCATAGTGCGGGCCTATCACGACGGAGACCGCTTCTTTGTGGATGTTGCCCGCCTGTTTGAGCTGCTGGGCTATGCCGTAACCCGGCGCCAGCAGCACCTCACTGCCGCGGATGCTCAGCATACGTTCATGCTGGACTTCGTGCGCATGGAGGCCTCATCCCCTGAAGGTGAGCCTGCCTCATTCGCCGGCAGCATGCTGTACGATGACGGGCGCTACCTCGTGGCCGCCGAATGGTTGGGCCAGCTCTTTGGGGCGGATGTGCACTTTGATGAAGCGCGCCTCAGCCTGCAGCTGTCCAGTGCTGCTGAACGCTTCAACACGTTCGCACTGGGTCCACGCTCCTTTCTGTACAGCGAGGCCCCGGGCCCCTTGCGCTTCGGCCGGGAGCGGCGGCTCCTGGGAGGCCTCATAGCGTCATGGCATGCCACACAAGGCTGGGACCGGGGGCGTTCCGTCTACACCGATGCCTCTGTCCACTTTGCTTCCAGCATACTGGGCGGCTCCCTGCGCGGCTTTGTGGGAAGCACATCGGAAATCACCTACCTCTATGACCGGCCCGGCAGTATGCTGCTGAAGCAGCTGGAACTCGGGCGCATGGCAGGTGGCCACCGTCATGCACTGCGACTGTCCAACCTCCCGCTGGTTTCTCCATACCTGCAGCGAACCGCGGCACTTGAGGGCCGTGCGGAGCCGCATGCCATGGTAGAGGTCCTGGCAGGCGGTCAGGTTGTTGACCGCGCCCAGGCTGGTCAGGATGGCCGCTACCGCCTGCGTATGCCGGTCTTCTACGGTTCCACTGAGGCCGTTGTCCGGGTACAGCCTTTGGGCGGTGCACAGTCCTACGAAGAGCGGCGCTATATCCTGACGACATCCTCACTGGCGCCTCCAGGCCAGCTGCACTATGACGCCGTCCTAGGCCAGCGCAGCACCGTGCAGGCACGCTATGGTGTTCTGCCCCAGCTGACAGCACGGGCTTCCGCGCAGTACCACGGATCCCTGGGCGTCGGCGTGACTGCCAATCCCTGGCCGTTTGTGGTGCTTTCCGCTGACATGGCCTGGCCTGGGCACAGGGTACAGGCCCACGCCCGCCTGTGGCGGCGCAACCTGAGCGCAGCAGCCACCTTTGCTGCTGGCCATAGCCACCTGGTGATCTCCGGCCAGTGGCAACGCCTGAGTGTGCAGGTCACCGGTTCCGCAGCCCGCGACCTGCACCTTGTGCCATCGGTGTCCTATCACGGATACCGTGGCATCGTTGCACGCGTGCAGATTCAGCCTGTGCGGAACGGCTTGGCAGGCTGGCAAACCACGGCTGCCGGGACTTGGCCTGCGTGGGGTGGTGCTGTTCAGCTGGGACTGTTTGCGCGCGGTGCTCACGTTGTGCAGACCAGTGGGCTGGAAGCACTCCTCAACACGCGAAACTGGGCATTGGGGGTCATGGCATCCTACGATCCTGTGCTCAGGCAGGTATCAGGGCAGATCACTGTACAGGTGCGTACGCATGCGTTTGGCATAGCCTCCCGTGCCAATAGCAGCGGTTCACACAGGCACAGCGCCTACGGCAGTATCAGCATCGGGCCTGGCATTCGTGCTTCGCGCGCATTGCGCGGTGAAACCGCAGCCATCCTGCGCATCTTTGAGGACCTCGACGGCAACGGCCGGCCGGATGCGGGCGAGCCTCTGCTTCCTGACGTAGAAGCACAGATCTTTCATGCGTCGCTGCACCGGGCTGACAACGGCGTGCTGCATGCGCTGTATCTGGAGCCCTATGCGACCTACCAGGTGCAGCTTATCGAGCAGTCCATCAGCGACCCTTGGCTGCGTCCGGCAACAGGCTACGCTTTCAGCTTCATCGCTGATCCCGGTCGCACGAAGCTGGTGGACATTCCGCTGCAGCGCATTCCGCTGATACGGGGACGTGTGCAGTCGGTGGACCGACCTGCTGCCCGCCTGCGCATTCGTGCTTTTTTGGGCGACACACCTGTGGGGCGTGCCGACGTGTTTCGTGATGGTGGTTTTGCGCTACGCCTCCGCCATGGCAGCTATGTCCTGGTGCTGGAAGACGCAGCCGATGACACCGTGCTTCTCACCAGGCCTCTGCTGGTGCCTGCCGGCATGCGCGTGGTGGATGTGGAACTCATTCAGGACTGAGCATGCGGCGGATTCTTCTGTTCCAGGCTGTTGCCGCACAACCTGCGGTGCGAGGACCCATTGACGCGGGCAGCCGATCCGCTGTGAAACAGCCATGCGAGTCTGCCGCATCACGAAGCGCACTGCTGTGCCGCCACCGTTGCGGTAAGGACATTGTCGGGACACGGTCCCATTCACCTGTCACCAGGCTCTTCGACCTATGCCAATGAACTTGCAGGTGGCATCCGACACCACTTTTGCCGCTGTGAAGGGCGGCAGCTCGCTGCTGGCGTTGTTTGCGCAAGCAGGCGGGTTTCAGTGGCCTATTCTGATGGTGCTTCTTGCCGGCCTTCTGACGCTTGCGCTGGCTGCTGTGCGTCTCGGCACCGACTGGCACGCTGCCCGCCGGGTGCATGCGCTCCGCGTTGAATCGGCGCAGGTGACACACCTGGATGCCTTGCTTCGCAGCAGCAAAAACAGCCTCTACCGGTGTCTGCTGGAGGGCATGATGCAGGTATGGCGCAATGTACCGGTGCCCGGTGCGCTGGGCCAAGAATCCAAGATCGTGCTCGATACCGCACGAGCGGTGTACGGGCGCACCCAGCGTCTGGTGGGTTTCTTCTCCAGCACCGCCGGCGGACTGGGTCTCCTGGGAACACTGGTGGGCATTTACGCGCTCTTCTCGGCCCAGACGCGCGATGCACAGACAATCTTTGCAGGTATCGCTATCGCGATTGTCTCTACGCTCCTGGGTATTGTTGTTTCCATCATCCTGGAGCTGCTGGAAGCACTTGTTCACACTTGGACCAGCCGCTATCTGGAACGCGCTGAAGAGTGGGCGACTGCGGTGCGGTATCGTCTTCTGGTGCTCGGCGGTACGCAGAAGAATCCCCTGTAGGCTCCATGCAACGCGCACTCATCGTACGTCTGGTCGATATTACACTCCTGCTGCTGCTGAGTCTGATGGCAGTGGCCAGCATTGATCCATACTCAATAGAGCCACCGCACAGTGAGGCGCTGATTGACCAAGGCATCCTGCTTCATCCGCTCCAGGTTGCGGTTGCTGCCGAAGGAGTAGTTCATGTCTACAACGATGCGGGCCACCTTGAGTCTGTTGAACCTGCCGCTCTTGCTGCCATGGCCGCTGCTGCCGGCCAGAGCGTTGAGGTGGTAGCAGACTATCGCGCTCCGGCACACGCCCTTCTGTCACTCTACCGGGCTCTCGAGGTTCGCGGCATTCCGTCGGCTTTCCTGGTGGAGCGCACACAAAGCAGTCCCTGAACTCATGCGAACACCCTACGGGTTCCTCATACGATTCGTTGATCTTGGCCTGTTGCTGCTGATGGCCTTTTTGGCGACGGCTGACCTGGCGCCCACGATCCAGGTTCCTCTTCCACATGGTGCAGATGGCGGACGTACCGCGCAGATCCACCGTATCCAGTTTGATGCTGCAAGCCTCACGTTGAGGCGCGAGCCTACAGGCTTCGCCCTGTGCCAGGTCTTTTCGCTCGAGGACCTTGTGGCCTGTGTGCGAACCCTCACAGACATGACCGGTCCATTCCTGCTTTCGCCGCTGGGCGCTGCAACCATGCAGCGCCTGGTGCAGGTCATGGACCTGTGCCAGCGAGAAGGGCTGGCGTGTGCTGTCGCCCCCTGACGACATGAAACGGCAATCCCGGGAACGCCTGATCGCTGTTGCGCTTACGATCGTTCTGCTTTTGCTGCTGCTTTCGCTTGCCGGCGTCTACCAGGTTCGCCGTGCTGAGCCGGAGCTTCTGGCGTTGACATTTTCGCGTGGTCATGCTGTTCCCCAGATCAATGCCAGCGTGCCCCGGTCCGGTCCGAGACGCATGGAGTTAGACGCGGCACGGATGCCGCGCAGCACAGGTGCCAGTGCTTCTTTGCAGCAGCGCGCAAGTTTGTCAGCGCCAGCACAGCTGGCGCTGGCAACGCATGGTGCTCAGCTGCCACAGCGCAGTCAGTCGACGCTCCGTTCCAGCCGACCGCTGGTGCCGCGAACACGTGCCGCAGCGCGCACGAGTATCGGGCTGGCGCCGTTCACGGACATGCCTCAACCCAAGCTCCGTCGTGCGCTACCGCCAGCCGGTATACAGCAGCGTGCCACAGCGCGCGAGGTGCCGGTGGCCTTGGAAGAGGTGTCAGACAGGCAGGAAACACTGAACACCACTGCGATCATGGAATGGATGAAGCTGCAGCCCAGCACGCTTCCACCCGGTATCAGGCAGCACATCGAGTACCGTGAAGGAAGCCTGACCTCTGTGGCCTTGCTGAACCGTGACGGCGTTGCTTATGAGCTGTTTCTTATGGCACGTATCGCTCTTCAGGAGCTGCATGTGGTGCTTGTGACCGGTGAGGCGTCGTACTACCTCATTGATCGGAGCTTTCTTCGGGAGGGGCGGAAGTTTCGCGTGGGAACGGTGCGCCGCAATGATACAGTGATAACAGGGGTGATATCTGAGGAGCGGGCGGCCGGAAGCCCGGAGGCTGACCACTTTTATCGCGTGTTTCTGTCTTGGTGGGACGGGGAACGACTCAGATTGCAATAGCCCTGCGACGCATTGCTGAGCCCTGCCTGTCGGAGTTGTCCCCGTGAGTTGCATGGCCTGTCAGCGCACGCAGTATGCCGCGCTGGCTCCTGTTCCTAGACCGGGAATTGGTAGCACCACAGCTGATTCACTGCGTCAAGTTCCGGCTGTGCTGTAAACTGATATTCGCAGGTCCAGGGAAACAGTAGCTGGTGCAAAGGCCCTGTGTTTTCTCCGGCGTCACGCCCCCTGGCTACAATACGCTTCTTATTTATTATTATCGGATATGCACGGCTTCGACACGGACTGGCAGTCAAGTCCCAATCGTGCTGTA
>JAAXGV010000074.1 GCA_012271185.1 Rhodothermales bacterium | reverse complement strand
GACCTTGTTGATCCCGTCGCCGATCTGCTTGCTCCCTTTGAGCGTGACCATGTCGGCGAAACCGCCGCCCGGCGGCACGGTGATATCAGGATACGGGACATCCGTGCCCGCGTATTTGTCCGAGACATAACTTCATGAACAGAAGCGTAAGGACATAGTCCTTGTACTGAGACGCGTCCATCCCGCCGCGCAGCTGGTTGCAACTCTGCCAGAGCGAAGCGTAGAGATGGGACTTGCGGAGTGCCATGGAGCGGTCAGGAGATGTGCGGGGAAGTCAAGGATGGCGCAGGCGGGACCCTCGGATCACTACACGGCCCGGAACGGAAGATAGGCGTCCATGTGCTTCGAGACCATGTTGTTGACCTCCTCGGGTGCGTCGGCACGGAGTCCAGCGATGAAGCTGTGCAGGTTGGATGCGATGTTGAGAGATTGGCAAGCAGCTTGGGAGTGGCCGAATGAAACCCAAACGAAACACAGACCAGGTTTTATCATTGGGCCACACGCCGAGCCAGGACCCGCGGTATCACCAGCGGAAGCGGTGGGTACAATCCTGCGCCCCTTGGGTGACATGGAATTGCAGGGTTAAAGGCCCGGTGTCGGAAGAAAGGATAACAGGCGGATGTTCACTACCCTTCCAAAAACAGTTCCTGCTGCCGCCTGCCCATTGACCTCGCTGAGGCTCACGCTTGCCTGTGGTTCAACCCATCCGCAAGGAGCTTGCAGAAAACGACTCTGTCCGCGGGTTGCTGGCTCAAACCTTCCTTAAGTTCAGGCTGGTCCAGCATAATGAGGAGGTGGGCATCAAGTGTGAACGGGCTTTGCAGATCAGGGTTGTCCGCACAGTCGTTCGAGTACATTGGGCGGGCAGCGGGTCTGTCAACGCAATGCGCCACCCCGTGCATGGTGTGCGTTGCATGAGAGCACCGGTGGTCTATGCCTGATACAGTTCGCGGCAGTGAACCGGTGGTTCGCACGCTCCTGGAAGCCATAAATGGGGCTTCCCATGCGTACACCCTGGTACAGGCACCGGGCCGGGTAAACCTTATTGGGGAACACACCGACTACAACGGTGGCCATGTGCTGCCAATGGCGCTTGATCGTGTCGTTGGTGTGGCAGCACGCAAAAACTCACGTCCTGAGCATCAGGTGATCTCGCTGAATTATGGGGCGTCGTGCACTTTCGCTGCAGGATCCGTGCCTGAGGACTCAGCGCCACGCTGGATGCGCTACACGGCAGGGATGCTGCGGGAAGTGGGAAAGCACCTCAGCCATGCGCCGCCGCTGCTGCTGTATGTCTATGGCGATATTCCGCTGGGTGCTGGCCTTAGCTCGTCTGCGGCTTTGTGCGTAGCGACTGGACTTGCGCTTGAGGCAATCTCGGGTGAAGACATTGACCCAATGGCGATGGCGTGCATTGCGCAGGCCGTGGAGCAGATCTACGCTGGCGTGCAGTGTGGCATCATGGATCAGGTGGTGTCGAGGCTGGGCAAGCCAGGCCATGCCCTGCTGCTTCACTGTGATACGCTGAAATACAGCCATATCCCGCTGTGTACTGATGGTGTTCGCCTGGTGCTCATTGATAGCGGAGTGCGGCGGGAGCTCGCCACCTCCCAGTACAATGAGCGCCGGCAGCAGTGCACAGCAGCTCTGGCGCTGGGTCGCCGGAAAAGGCCTGAGCTGCAAACACTTTGTGCTATGGATATGGGCGATGTCCTCGATTTGCCGTCCGCGCTGCTTCGCAGGCGTGCGTTGCATGCCGTGACAGAAGACGCCCGCGTCCATGTGGCCGCTGATGCACTAAAGAAGCAGGACTGGGACGCCTTTGGCCGGTACTTGGCCGAGTCTCATGCCAGCCTGCGTGACCTGTATGAGGTGAGCTGTAGAGAGATGGATTGTCTGGTGGATGCGGCCCTGGCTGCTCCGGAGGTTTATGGTGCACGTATGATCGGAGGAGGCTTTGGCGGATGCACCATCAATGTGGTGGCGGAAAATGCGAAGGAAAAGCTCCAGTATGCTGTGATGAGGGCATACAGGAAGGAGTTTAATCGGGCTGCCCGTTTCCATGTGCTCGGCGACGGCTTGCAAGCCGGCATAGTACGCGAAGGCCGTTCATGACAGACTGCACGCCGGTGCACACGATACGGGATGGCGTTTACGCGGCGAGCCTAACGCCGCTCCGAGGGGATCTTTCCATCGACCATGCAGCGTACGCGAAGCATGCACACTGGCTGCTTCAGCACGGGTGTGATGGGCTGGCGGTGATGGGTACGACGGGCGAGGCGACATCGTTCAGTATTGCGGAGCGGCAAGAAGCGCTGGAGCGTCTCCTGATCGAGGGGCTGCCGCCGGCACGCCTGATGGTGGGCACGGGCTGCGCAGCGTTGCCGGATACGATTGCGCTGACGCGTCATGCACGTGCGAACGGAGTTAATGCTGTTCTCACGCTGCCTCCCTTCTACTACAAAAGCCCCTCTGACGACGGCCTCTTTGCTGCCTTTGACCAGCTGATTCAGGCGGTGGGTGATACGCGTCTGAAGGTCTACCTGTATCATTTTCCGCAGATGAGCGCCGTGCCCTTCAGCAATGCTCTGATCGAGCGCCTGCTCACTGCTTACCCCGACACCATTGCCGGTATGAAGGATTCCAGCGGCGATGTACATCACATGCTGGAGGTGATAGCACAGTTTCCGAGATTGCGCCTTTTTGCGGGCACGGAACAGTACCTGGTTGATGTCCTTCGCGCAGGTGGCGCAGGATGCATCAGCGCAACGATAAACATTACGTGCAGGCTCACCCAGAAGCTCTACCGACAGTGGTCCGGCGGGGGCACCTTCATGCTGCAGCAGCAGATAACGGGAATTCGTCGGACCGTTGAGACCCTGCCGGTGATTCCTGCGCTCAAGTGCGTCATGGCGCAGCTGACAAAGCAAACAGCCTGGCAGCACGTGCGGCCGCCACATGTGCCGCTGAACAGAGCAGGTACAGAGTTTCTGCAGAAGATCACACAGCAAGTTGCGCAATCATTGTGATATGAACGAAGAGTTGGATTTCCCAGACAGAGGCATCTTGGGATCCAGGGCACCTGCCTTGGCTGTCTCCGAAGCAGAGCATCTGGCGTACAAGCACTTTGGTGTTACGGGCACGGCCACGCCGCTGCCCAGCTATGCTGATCAGAACTTCCGCATCGATGTCGGAGAGGCGCGTTACGTGCTCAAGGTTGCCAATGCTGTGGCGGACGACAGGGCGCTTGACATGCAGCAGTCGGCCTTGGCTTTCCTGTCGGACCGGCGCACGGACTGCCCGCGCTTGGTGGCGACGCTTGAAAGGGCACAGTCAGTAGAGGTTCGCACAGCCTACGGAACCTGGCACCAGGTATGGATGGTGTCGTACCTCGAAGGCCGAACGCTGGGTACGGTGCGGCCGCATACACCGGAGCTGCTGGAAAGCCTGGGTGTCTTTCTGGGCGCGCTGGACAATGATCTGGCGGACTTTGAGCACGTGCATGCGGATCGCTACTGTGAATGGGACCTGCGGCATACCGTGAAGCTGCGCAGATTCCTGCCATACATAAAAGACAGGCAGCGGAGGCGCCTGGTGGCAAGAACGCTTGACCGCTTTGAGACTGCAACGCTCCCCCAGCTCAAGGCATTACGCAAAGGCATTATCCATAATGACGCTAACGACAGTAACGTGCTCGTGACCGGTGCCGGCTACGATGCCCGCATATCCGGACTGATTGACTTTGGGGACATGGTGCGCACACACGTGGTCTGCGAGGTTGCTATAGCCGCCACGTACGTGATGCTGAACAAACCGGACCCGGTGGGTGCAGCAGTGCACGTTGTGCGTGGCTATAACCGGGCTTATCCCTTGGAAGAAGCGGAGCTGGCGGTACTGCACGACCTGGTTGCTGCCAGGCTATGCTGCAGCGTACTGATGTCCGCATATCGTACCTCGCTGGAGCCAGGCAACGAGTACCTGCGCGTCTCTGAGGCACCGGCTTGGGCACTCCTCCGTCACCTGACGGCTGCCTCGAGGTCCTTGAGCCAATGCCGTTTCAGGGAAGCCTGCGGTTTTGACATCTGTCCAGTGACGCAGCGTGCCACGGCGTGGCTGAAGCGGCATGCCGGGACTTTTGCGCCGGTGGTGCTGCCGGATGTGCGCAGCGTTCCGCCCTTGGTACTGGATGTCAGTGTAGCCAGCCCCGACTTTGGAGTGCCTGCGAAAGATGTCCACCAGACCACGAAAGCGCTCTTTGCACGGATTCGCAGGGCTGAAGCTGCTATTGGCCTTGGACGATACGATGAGCCGCGTCTGGCTTATACGACAGAGCAGTTTCGCTCTCCGAACAACGAATACGACGAGCGCAGGACCATACATCTGGGTGTTGACCTTTTTCAGGAAGCCGGCGCGCCGGTTTATGCTCCCTTGGATGGCGTTGTTCACAGGCTGGAAAAGTGCAGTTTGCCACTGGACTTTGGCGGACTCCTTGTGCTGCGGCATGAGTTTGAGGAGGTCACGTTCTTCACGCTCTACGGGCATTTGAGTCATGCCTCGGTGGATGCCCTGGAGACAGGAGTCACTGTTTACCAGGGGCAGCAGTTCGCTGCGCTTGGAGAGTCGGAAGAGAACGGCGGATGGGTGCCGCACCTGCACTTTCAGGTGTATGGCGATCTTGTGGAGGAGGGCGGTGTGCTCGCTGGCGTGGCGCCGGCGAGTCAGCGTGCGGTATGGCTTGCGATCTGTCCAGACCCCAACCTGATCCTGGGGGTTGACGAAGCGTACTTTCCGGTCCGAGCTTGGGAAGCGGGCAAAATCCAGGCGTTCCGAAAGCGGTACCTTGGGGACAACCTCAGCCTCAGCTATCGTACACCGCTGCATATCGTCCGCGGCTACCGGCAGCACCTCTACGATGCGACGGGGCGGGTATTTCTTGACGCGATCAACAACGTGCCGCATGTGGGGCATTGTCACCCCCGGGTAGTGCGGGCAGCACAACGCCAGCAGCTGGTGCTTAACACCAATACGCGCTATCTGCATGCCACACTGGTACAATATGCACAGCGTCTTGCAGGCCTGTTGCCAGACCCTCTTGAGGTGTGTTTCTTTGTCAATTCCGGCAGCGAGGCCAACGACCTGGCATTGCGCCTGGCTCATGCGCACACCGGGGCTGTGGGGGTCGTTGTTCTGGATGGCGCCTATCACGGCCATCTGAGCTCACTGATAGCTATCAGCCCCTACAAGTTCGGCGGCCCGGGTGGCGAGGGCGCACCGGCCCATGTGCAGGTGGTGCCGGCTCCTGACATGTATCGTGGCCCGTACCGCGCGCGGGACGCGGCATCACGCTATGCAGACAGCGTGCGCGAAGCCATTGGCAAGCTGGGCCAGCCGGTGTGTGCGTTCATCTGTGAGTCGCTGCTGGGTTGCGGCGGACAGGTAGCGTTTCCGCAAGGGTACCTGAAGGCGGCTTATCACCATGTGCGGCAGGCAGGAGGGGTCTGCATCGCCGACGAGGTACAGGTTGGCTTCGGCCGTGTAGGTACGCACTATTGGGGTTTTGAAACCCAGGATGTCGTACCCGACATCGTGGTGCTTGGAAAGCCGATGGGGAACGGGCATCCGCTCGCCGGTGTAGTCACAACACGGGAGATTGCAGACTCCTTCAGCAACGGGATGGAGTTTTTCAGCACCTTCGGCGGGAACCCTGTCTCGTGTGCTGTCGGCATGGCGGTTCTGGACGTGATTGAAGAGGAGCGGCTTCAACAGAATGCGCTGGAGACGGGCGGCTACCTTCGGGAGAGGCTGGAAGCACTGATGACGTGGCACGCCATCGTGGGAGATGTGCGTGGGCAGGGCCTGTTTCTTGGTGTGGAGCTTGTGCTGGATCGTGCCGACCAGACACCGGCACCTGACCAGGCAGCTTATGCAGCCAACCGCATGCGTGATCGCGGTGTGCTGATCTCTACGGACGGTCCTTACCGGAATGTGCTCAAGATCAAGCCGCCGCTGGTGTTTACCAGGGCTGATGCTGATCTGCTGGCGGATACGCTGGATGCTGTACTGGGTGAGGACTTCGTCAGGGGTTGATCTCCTGCATCCAGATTTCGAAGATCAGTGTTGCATTGGGCGGGATATTGGGCCGTCCGGTTTCGCCGTAGGCAAGGTCGGGTGGAATCACCAGCTGCCGTTCGCCTCCTTTTTTCATGCCCACAACTCCTTCATCCCAACCAGCAATGACAAACCCTGCGCCCAAGGTAAACAGGAATGCTTCATCCCTGAGGAACGAGCTGTCGAAGAGTGTGCTGTCCGTCAGCCAGCCGTGGTAGTGAACGGATACGGCATCACCACTCCTGGCGGCTGAGCCTGTGCCTTCCTTGAAGTCATAGTACTTCAAGCCGCTTGACAGCGTGGTATAGTCTTCTTCAGGGACCACGCGCGGCTTCGGTACGATGTCAGGATCTACGGGCTCCGGCGCAGCCGGCCCGTCACAGGAAGTCAGGAACGTGGCCGTGCAGAGCACCACGCAAAGCCAGCTACCCAAAAGACGATGGCCCGACAACATACCGCCTGTAAAACCAGAGTCCATCTCGAAAGTTTCACGTGCCTGATCTGCTTGTATATGCACGACCATGTGGGCAAGGGCTGCTTGTTTATCTGAAAGTCTGTCTTGCTGCATGCAATAAATAACCCGGAAGGTCCATGTTTAGGGAAGGTCTGAACTAGCGATTATTTCTGCGCTGGGATGGAATGTGTCCACTGGTGTAGCATGGCATGTTCCGGGCGAGAGGCGATATGTTGCTTCGGGTTACATCAGTTCGTGAGGGCAACCATGGGGAAGGGAGTGCGGCATTGGCGTCGGCTCAACAATCTGGTGTGCGCATGCTGGGAAAAGGCCATAATGCTTGGTATCGAATGCGTCGGAGCGACCAAGATCTTTTTACTCGGACTCACCTGGCAGGCTACCGAAAGTGGGCAACATGGGTTTTCCATCCGTGTGCAGGACTCCCTTCCCCGTGATTGTTTTCCTGTTTATGACACTACGGCCGCAGCGCTTGGTGTAACATGATACGATGCTGCCCTTGGCCGCACGCACAGGCCACAATCGTGTCACGGTGCACAGCGAAGTACCGGAGCGGCGAAGAAGCAGGTTGCATGAGAGCGCAGACTTTCATCGTGGGTGGCAGCAGTTGCGACTTCCACGGAGTGCACATATGCATACCTGTACCCACGTGTGTCTTCATGCCAAAATGCCACGTTTTGCCCTTGTTGAAGTCATCTCAGGATCCGCTTCCGCTCTTTGTTCCTGGTGGAGGAAGGCGTGTGGATAATGGTGGCATCCACGATGGAGCCCTTCCTGAGGATCAGCCCCTTCCG
>JAAXGV010000078.1 GCA_012271185.1 Rhodothermales bacterium | reverse complement strand
ATGTTCTCCCCAATACTCCGGTCGATTTTGCGGGAGGAGAGGATCCCTGTGGCATAGGCATAGATCAGCACTTTCAGCATCATGCGGGGATCGTAGGGGGGGTTGCGCCGTCCATCCCCCAGATAGGATGCGTAAGGTCATATCGAAGGTGTCTGCCGCGTCACTGACAAAATAGGCCAGGTGCTGCGCCGGCAGCTATTCCTCGGGGCTGGGCGGGAACGGGTGTGGCTGGTCAGGAACGCACGGGCGAAACGTAGTAGCCATGATGGCCTGCAAGGTGGTTGAGGTACATGTACAAATATGAGTCACGTGACTTCCTAGCCGAACACTTTTCTGACGCAAAAACTCCTAAGTGGTTTTGCGGCCAGGTGAAGCGGAGCGCCTTTAAGTGGGTGGCCTGCTTTCCCGCTGGTGGCATGGTTCGAGTTGTATGGTGAGTAAGGTGTGGTAGGTAAAAGATCCACGCGTGGCCGGCGCACACCACCGGTGGCAGAGCAGGAAGTAAAGCGATCGAGGCGGCGGGTATACGATTTCCGATATGGAGGCGAACGCTCTACCAAGCTACAGAACGTCACTTCCTCTAAGGCTATGGCGCACATCGCAACCTTGCGTAGCCGCGTCACAGGAGGGTATAACCCGGCGAGTGGATCGCGCTTGTGGTTCATGCAGCAGCAGTGCAAAATCTGCGGATGCTTGATATTTGATTGCACACCGCGCGAGTCGTGGGACGAACATACCAGATCATCCGGCTTGATGCAACGGCTCAGCCAGTCGCATGCCTTCTGGTGTAGCAGGGCACCTGTAAGCTTGGGACGTGTAAAAGATCTAAGCTCATGTGGAAACGCATCAGACATCGGCTGGGGCTCAAGAAGAAAGCCCGTGACCTTCCTGGCACTGCACACGTGCCGGAGAAGGCTGCCTTGGCTGCTTCAGCTGCATCCGGCAACATTGACGACCGAGGCCCGGCAAAGTATTTCCATGGGCGCAAGGAGGTGTTGTCGTCGTTTGCCGACCGTCGGGCAAGAGCATCCGCAGGTGGCCCAAGTGCCCAAGGCACGACCTTTCTGATACAGGGAGCACCTGGGGCCGGGAAGACCGCACTGTTGCACCGGTGCGCCGAGGAAGCCGCACAGGACGATTGGCTGGTGGCGAAAATCGATTTGCATGCACTGTATGACCCCGCCAGTATGGCATCCTGGCTGGACCAGTCATACATTGCCCGTGCAAGCAGACAGGTTGAAATCGATCTGAAAGTTGTCCGGAGCACACGCTCCAAGGAAACAGGAGGTATTACCAATGTCTCGCAGCTTCTCAGAGAGGCTGCCTCTTCAACAGCGCGGGGCTTGCTGCTGGTGCTGGATGAGGTGCAGACGCTTGTTAAGCTGGCCGCTTCTCCTCACGAGTTAGATGCAACGAGCACGCTTAATTTGATCCATAACGGCGAAGTAGGGTGTTCTGCTATTCTTTTGGCTGGCGGGCTGGGGACCTCAGAGGCCGCATTCAACAGTCTGGGTGTGTCCCGCTTTTATGATGGATGTGTAGTGAACTTGGGGCGGCTGCCTCCTGAGCCGGAGCGGGCTATTATCCGGGACTGGCTGGTTCAGGACGGTGGGGCAGAAGGGGATGCAACAGCTTGGATCGATGCTATTGCCAGGGAGACGCACGGCTGGCCGCAGCACATCATTGCCTTCGTAGAGCCGGCTGCCGGGGTTGTACGCGCCTGCCATGGGCAGATGACGCCGGACGGACTGGAAGCCGTGTTGCGGCAGGGGCAGCAAAGGAAGGAAAAATACTATTTCGCCCGGATTCAGGAGCTCACAGAACCAGGCCGAATGGTACTCGGCAGGGCGCTCTCCACAATGCCCACGGATAGCTCATTTCGTGATTCAGAGGTGCTGGATATACTCTCCGAAGAGTATTCACGCGCTGAAGCGCAGCAAATTTTCGAGTTGATCCTGCACAAGGGCATACTGGCAAAAACGTTGCGGGGCAGGTTTGCGGTGCCTATCCCATCCATGCATCATTGGCTGGTGGAGCAGTACCATTTGGGCAAGCGCCCTTCGTGAGGAAGCAGCGTACGGCAGATCGTGCCTCCCACGGAGGGCAAAGGTGCTTGTCAGCATCCACGGGTTATGTCCCTTTCACACTGTTACGTTTTTACAGCACGATTGGGACTTGACTCACCAGCATGATCCTCGGGGAAGAGTTCCTGTTGGCCCTCGCTCCGGGCGCGAAGCATCCGAACCACGTTTGGTTTCGTACGCGTGTAGGCAGCCATCCCCGCCATCAGGTCCGCCAGCTGAACAAATGGTGTCTTAGCCGAATCCACCTCTTTTAAGGTCGCCACTTCTGGAATGATCCAGCGAAACTCCTCACCCAGAACCTCTTGAGGATCCTTTTCCCACGTACCATCGCTGCGCAGGCAACTAAGAGTCGTTTCAAAGTCGGCTGTAACCAGCCTGTCGGGGCGAAGGTGCCAACGATTGCCTGACCCTCGCCGCTTGATCAAATTGCGGTGCAGATGGAAAAACATCCGGTCATAATTGGCAACGTCGTCTCGTTCCTTAACGTCATGGCGTGAGTCTTTCGTATCCCAGATCAAGGCGTCCAATCATAGGTCAGAGCACGAAGGCGACAACAAGAAATCAATGGCATCAGTGGCCCGTTTCACGTTCTTCTTGCCGTTTCTCCCGACGTTACGCCCTTTCAATAGGGAATTACATGCCAAACTAACACGGAATCTGGCGCTGTAAGCAGGGTTGGCGTTCTGGTTTGCAGCTCAGTGCGTGTAGGTGCGAATCCAGGCAAGCGCGTTATAGCCCAAGACTCCTGAAAGGCACGGTATGGGGCGGAACCGTGGGTAGAATAACAGGATGCTGCAGCTGGTGTTTGAATTGAACGGCGAAGCCAGATACATGAAGTCTCCGGATGCAGCGTTCCTACACTGCATCCGGCCCAGACAATCGCCGGGTTGTGTCCCTATTTTGCTGTAAAAACGAAACAGCGAGCAGGATGAAGAGAAAAAGGCCACCGCCTACAGGCCGGTTGCACAGGAAACCCGATTCCACGAACCTCAACCCTAAACGATGACCT
>JAAXGV010000072.1 GCA_012271185.1 Rhodothermales bacterium | reverse complement strand
ACTAAAACCTCCCATGAGTTTCCAAGAGGAATTATATGCCAAACTCACACGGAATCTGGCGCTGTAAGCAGAGTTGGTGTTCTGTTTTTGCAACTTAGCGCATGTCGGTGCAAACCCAGGCAGCGCGTTATAGCCCAAGACTCCTGAAAGGCACGGTATGGAGCGGAGCCGTGGACAGAATACAGGACGTTGCAGCTGGCATTTGAATTGAACGGCGGAGCCAGATATAGGAGGCCTGCGGGTGCAGAAAAAAAATCGGCAGCTTCTATTCTCCACTTGAAGCCGATAATTGGCCCAAAATAGGAACCAACCCCCACGAAGTGCATCAATTTCGTCTGAAATTCCCCCTTCTGAGGCAATTCAATTCCTGTGACGCAGATTCCTAGACGGCATCAGAACCCCGGGATGCCCCTTTAGCGCGGACAGCGAGCCATACGCAGCGCCCTCCCTGTTCGTAGCATACCTCATCCGCCAGCGTGCGTATCAGGAAGAGGCCTCGTCCACCGCCTTTCAGCAGATTCTGGTCTTCAAGCGGCTTGGGCGCCTGTGACAGGTCGAATCCTTCGCCCTCGTCCGTGACAGTAACCTCAACAACGTTCTCTTTGGCGGTAACAGTCATCGTTATGCTCTTCTCAGGCTGCCACCGGTTACCGTGCTTCATCGCATTGGTGACCGCTTCGCTCACAAGCAACACCACGGTATAGGCCAGCTCCTCATCGATGTCGCGGGCTGCCAGAAACTCCTGTGCGGACTCTACTGCCTGCTCCAGTGCCACAAACGTACTTGGCAGGATGAGCGCCAAGGTATGCTCGTCAGCAACGGGGATGCTCCTGGTAGACTTTATTGCCATACGCCACGTGCATACCTCAGTTCAGACTCCCCTCCATCAGTCGTACCAGATCTGCCGTGAGGCGCTTCTGCGACCTCGACGCCACAAACTCAGAATCGGGCTCGGGCAATGTTCCGTCCTGCCACTCCTGGTACAGCGATGCGATGGCCTGAACGATGCCGTTCACATCTTCAGGGTGCACAATGCGGGCTGCCTGATACCGTTTCAGGTCCTCTGCTGCAGCACCCGGCGGGATCAGGGCCAGAACAGGCTTGCGGCAGCCCATGTACTCAGACAGTTTGCTGGTGGAGATGCCGTGTGCGCCCGGCCGGTATCCAATGGTCATCCACAGAACATCTGCCTGCTGCTGCGCTTCCAGCACCTTAGCGTGTGGTACGTAGCCCCCAAAGCTCACTGTTCCTTCCAGACCCAGCTCCTTTATGAGTTCCTGCGACCGGGCTGGCAGGAGGCCATAAAACTGCGCCTCGATGTTCTTCGCCATGTCGGGGTACATGCTTTTCATACGGGCCAGCGCCTGCAGAAAAAAGTCCGGCGTTTGCGCTGCACAAAAGATCCCGGTATAGAGCAACTTCATCCTGGTGCCCCTGCGCGCAGCCGGCGGAGGTGTCTGCCCGATGTCATGGCCGTGGGGGAGCACTTCTATGGATTTTGCATGCGGGTTGCGGTTTGCCAGCGAGTCGCGGATAACCCGGTTGATGGCGGTAACCGCACGGGCTGTCCGCAACACCCGTCGCTCCATATGCGCATTGGCGCGCTTATGGTACCGTGTTGGATACCTGTGGTCGGGATTACCGACCCAGTCATCCCTGAAGTCAATCACCAGTGGCAGCGTCAGTCGCGTTGCCAGCTTTGCTGCTGCCAAGAGCCCTGAGTACGGTGGCGCAGATGCGAAGACGATGTCAAAGGGCTGCAACTGATGCAACTGCAGTCCTTTGCGTACAACAAAGGGCACCCACCCGACCTTGTTGTCTGGGACAAACAGCAGCTGGGTGGCAGCAGCCAGAGCCTGCCGGACTGATTCAGAGGGCAGCGTGACCGTCTTTTTTCTTCCAAACAGCCTGGTGGGATCCAGGCTGGAGGTCATATGAATGTCAGCGCCTGCTGCTTCTATTTCCCGGTGCATGCTCTCATCAAAGGCGAAATAGCCGGCAGGCTTGGCGGTGATGACCGTTGGATGCCAGCCATAGTGAGGCAGGCACTTGACAAAGCCAGACACGCGCTGCACACCGCTAAGGGCCAGCGGCGGAAAGTAATACGCCACGACCAGGACCCTTCTGCCAAGGGTGTTCATAGGCCAGAATCGCCACTAAACGATGAAGAGCTGCCGCGCCAGCGACCCCAGACGTTCACAGCCACGCTCTCTAAGAACTACGGTGTCCTCTATTCTTATGCCAAATTTGCCCGCAAGATACACACCGGGTTCTATTGTTATCGTTGCGCCCGGAGGCAGACTGCTTTTGGCCTGCTTCGATACCCGCGGCCACTCATGCACTTCCAGCCCTATCCCGTGCCCCAGGCTGTGCGTAAAGCCGGAGCCAAACCCTGCTTTTGTTATCACCCTGCGTGCCACAGCGTCCAGCGCCGAAGCTGACATGTGGGCTGTTGCAGCCGCCAGTGCCCGGCTTTGCGCCTCATACACAACCTCATGCACCTGATACACCTCGTCTGCGGGCGTTCCCAGCGCAACTATGCGCGTCATATCCGAGGCATAGCCCTGGTAGACGCACCCGAAATCCAGCAGCACGGTTTCATGCTCCTGTAGGGGCCTGTCCGTGGGACGCGCGTGTGGCAGCGCAGACCTTGGCCCGGATGCAACAATAGGATCAAACGCCATGCGCTCCGCCCCACGGCAAAGGTGAGCGTATACTATCTCGGCAGCAATCTCACGTTCGGTCTGTCCCGGCCTGATGATATCAAGAATCTGCTCAAAGACCGCCTCCGTAATGGCTTGCGCCTTGCGCATGAGCCCGACTTCAGCGTTGGTCTTGCACGCCATGAAGCCGCTGAGCAGCTGTTTCCCGGGCAGCCATGTGACTGCCGGGAAGGCCTCCTGCCACTCGGCGCTTTCAGCAACTGTCAGGTGATCGCTCTCAAACAGTACGCTTCCGCCGCGAAGCAGCTGTGCTTTGTGCAGAACGCTGCAGAAGCTGCCCTCACCGATGATCACCTCGGCGTTGTGCACCTCGCCATCAGCCTGTGCTGCATAGCGTGGATCCGTGAGCAGGTGTTGAGACTCCGCACGTATCACGAGCAGCGCTCGCGAGCCAGTAAAGCCGCAGATCTTCCGGATCTTGGAAAGATCACTGAGGAGGACCGCACTCGCTCTGTGGTGGTCCAGGAGCTCCGCAGGTATGCTGTTCGCAGCCATGGCGCAAGGTTAAGCGGCAGTGCTGCCTAACGCTCCAGCGCCCAGCCATGCCGGATGCATGCACGGTTCCGGTGCAGATTTCAACAGGAAGCCTTGCATACGCTGTCAGACCAACACCGGCGTCATACACTCGGGTCCGCTGAAGCGTGGACTGCCCACCCGATGTGTTACCGGGTACGAGCACAGCGGGAGCAGCTCGGCAGCGTCGATGGCTGCCTGTGTCACGGCGAACTCTGCGATATAATGGTCCACGAGTACTCTGGGCAGCAGGACGGGCATGCGATCGTGGATATGCTGCAGGTCGCTTCTGGCGGCACGTGTCATTATCGCACAGGTTGCGTTCTCGTAGATTCCTGCCATCAGCAGCGGGCCGTGGTCCACAGCCCTGATGCAGTATGGCTGTTTGCCATTACTTGTTGGAAGCCACTCGTAATACGCCGTGGACACGATCACGCACCGCCTGTGCCGTATCGCTCGTTTGAACAGCGGCTTATCCCGCACTGTCTCGCTGCGCGCATTGATCATTGGACGCCCTTTACGCATCCAGGCCGGCTGGAACCCCCACATCAGTGCAGACCATTCGATACCATCCCTGCTTTTCACCAGCGCTGGCAGTATTGAAGATGGGGGTACGTTGTACGAAACCTGCACAGACTCAAGCCGATCAGACCCTGCACTGATATCCAGGAGCTCCGGAAGCTCGCCTGCAGTGTAGGCTTGCGCTATTCGTCCGCACATGAGGTTGGAGGTAAGCCCCGGAGCTGCGCACGGGAAATCAGGAGCTTTCAAGCTTCCGGAGCAACCCTGATTGTATCCGGCAGGCTGTTCCGACAATGTCCAAGGTGTTCATGGCCAAGTGCAGTTCACTGCCGGACCCGCATCCGGATCGCCGCTGGGCCTGGCAGGTCTGCTATGCCCACCCTGATGTGCGGTTCCTGCGGGCGGCCTCAGTGAGCGTGCATGACGCCAGGGAGGAGCACGGACCGGTCCTCACAGTGTCCCGTACCGTGCCAGGCAGTCGTATGCATCCAGTACCAGGCGCCGGGTGCGGTACTCGCCAAAGGCCTGCATCTCCTGCTGCTTCAGGCCGGGAAACGACACGCTGAGCGCTCCGGCATCCAGGATCCATGCGAGGTCGTCGCGGTCCAGCGCGTACATGCACGCATAGACGGCATCCAGCTCTGACTGTAGGACGTGCCGGCGCGCACCGTCCCACCGGAAAGGGGGCCCCTGGCAGCCAAGCGCCTGCGCGAACGCCTGCATTTCACGGCTGACGTATACGAGCTCAAGTGCTCTTGGCACTACCAGCGCCGCATATGTTTCGCCGTCAGGACGCCTGCCAGTCAGGTACGCGTCGGGCGTCAGCGCAGGAAGCTGCTTCAGGATGAAGCTGCTGGCGTGGACACCGGGCACCTTGAAGCGGGCTGCCCAGTCCAGTGGCAGGCTGTTCAGGTTGGCTGCCATGAGCAGGGAGGCCACCGCTTCATGTCTCTCGAAGCCTATGACCCATGCAGAGTGTCCCACGGCGCTTGCCGGCACATGCGCCGTGATGATGGTCCGCTGATTGGTAGCGTTGGTGATGTCGCGCAGCGTATGCAGCGCGCCGAGGGGTATCATGGAACAGCTGGTGGCATCCTTGCGCAGCAGTTTGACATTCTGTTCGGCGCCCCGTTCCTCACAGCGTTCCGTCCCGTGCTAGGCAGTCGTACGCATCCAGCACCAGGCGCC
>JAAXGV010000105.1 GCA_012271185.1 Rhodothermales bacterium | reverse complement strand
GACAAGGGGGCCGAGTCGTAGTAGTCCTCGCCTGCTCCCACAGCATGCCATTCATCACACTGTACCGCGTCGGGCATCCCCCATCCGTCTCCATCTGCAAGGGGACACGAATACCAGTGCTCCCACCGGTACTCGTAAAAGCCGGAGCCTCCCGACCCGCTGGCGCTCCACTCCGCCGTCTCACCTTCATACACATCGCCGCCAAGCCTTCCTGTCGCCGCAGCTAATGGAAATGCCTTGATCTCCAGCCAGTAAAGGAGCGGCTCGCCGAGCCGGTCAGGAAAATTGTTGTGGAACCCCTGGGCTGCGGTGAGCTGGACATCAAAACTGGAATGGCCGTGGTTGATGTCCAGAGCACTGTCATACGGGATAAAGGTGGGCTGGGTGTGCTTGCGCGCCATAAACAAGCTCCTGGTAAACGATGCGGGAAGGTGGCTGCCGGCTTCTCCTATGGTTTCGCCTGAAGACACATAGAAAGACCATAAGCCTAGATTATGTCCATTTATAGTGATTAGTTTTATGGTAAGCCATTTTGATGGACCGCCGAAATGCTTTGCGTAAGGATTGGAGAAGGCAACCCCTATGTTCTGGGTGCCCTTGGGGTAGCCATCACCATTCGTCGTTCTGAGCGCTCTCATAAGGTCACCATGCTCACCATTGGAGTAAGGATTGTACTCCAGCATCTGCTTGGCGGCTTCTGCCTGCAGCGTCCCTTGGAGTTCCCTTAGTTCATCGTGATCCGCGGGGTCAACGACAGCAGGAAGATCATAGATCCACCAGAGCAGCTCTCTATCTATCGCAGCCCCCTGATGAGGAGCATCCAGTGAAGCATAGTGGGACACGTCGAGAGGATCACCGCGATCCTCCGCTTCCGCCAGTGCATAGCGGGCGATCACGCCGCCCATGCTTATGCCTCCCAGCCGAATCGGGACGCTACCAGTCTTTATGCTGCTGATATACCGTACGGCGCGCTGCACTACGGCCGCATTCTCCAGCAAGTCCGCGGCCGCGTCAGCGAAGTTGAGGATCAGAATATCACTTTGGGCCTTCCTTCCTTTATCGAAGAAGGCCGTCTCCTGCTCATAATACCAGTCCGCGTCATGGTCGTTCTGGGGATCAAATCCCTCGACAAGGATGAACGGCCGGTCCAGCGTACCGTGTGAGGGAAGCGTGCCCCCATCCACCTCCGCTCCCGGCCACATTTCCATGGAATTGCCGTCGCCATCCGTATAGCTCCCGTTCGACTCGCTCCATTCCTGCCCCCTGGCCACAGGCGCCAGGATCAGCATCGTAAGGATAACGGCTCCAGCCTTTCGGGCCGCCAAGCTCACTTTCAAAAAACACTCTGCGGGCAGCATAGCACAAGGGCGAGGAATCAGATGGAGAGCATGAGGTACAAGCTCCACAGCACTAATACACAGAAGGTATGCCATTGACGTACCAAACTGATGCTTCTTCCCGTTACTCCGTTGGACTCGATGTGCATCGTGACAGGTGGCCTGCGTCTGCGGCGCACACTGGCGTTCGCCGTGTTGTCGCGCGGTGTTTTCCGCACACGATGCCGAAGCGTTACGCGGATTCGTGGCACACTTTGGTGAGCCCCGCTGTTGCTATGATATCTGCTACACCTCCAACCAGAAACCGGCCCGAAGGGCTGGCCGCACAGGTCCGGCTTCCAGGTAGAAGTAACGGCTTGACTGGCCTAAGCGCCGGCGAAAGCGCAGGAACGGATCAATGAACAGGCTGAACTGCTGATTCTTGTCGCCGCGCGTCGGATCCTCAACAAAGACCAGGCGGGGCCCAAAGCGAACGCCCAGATCCAGGTCAAAGCCGTAGTCGGCCTGCCCTATCGTGCGCCAGATGCTGAGTGGTAGGACTGCTGCGCCAACGGAGCCGGCAACATAAAACGCGCGGCGCGAAGCGAACGGATCAAAATCCGCTTGGAAGGCGGTCTCCAGCGTGTACATGGTATGGTGATCAACATAGCTGATCTGCGCTCCCATACCCGGCCACCCGGCCAGGCCAATCTGCAGCTGCTGCGCACTCAGAGTGCCAGGTGTCAGCAGCAGCGCAGCGTGCGGCAGGCTGCGCAGAATCCGGCTCATGGCAGTCATCAGGTCTCCGCTGTGCGATACTTTGAACTGGCCATACCGGAATACGACTGAACGCACGCACACTCGTTCATGTCCTGGTGTATCATGGCCCTGTCCCGGCTCCAAGAACGCCAGCGCAACATCATCGTTGATTGTGCTCCGGCAAACGTCATACCACGGGGTTATGCCACTTACCTGCGGCATCGTAGGCCTTCCCAACGTGGGCAAGTCTACGCTCTTTAACGCCCTTTGCGGCACGCAGGCTGCGGCCGCAAACTATCCTTTCTGTACCATAGAGCCCAACCGGGGTGTTGTACCCGTGCCGGATGACCGCCTTGACCGCTTGGTGATATGCACCCGGTCTCCCCAGGTAGTACCTTCGACAGTGGATTTTGTTGATATCGCCGGACTGGTGGCGGGCGCCTCTCGAGGCGAGGGGCTGGGAAATGCCTTCCTGGGGCATATCCGGCAGGTTGACGCCATCGTGCATGTTGTACGCTGCTTTGAGGACCAGGGTGTTGCACATGTAGCCGGGAGTGTGGATTCGCAACGCGATATCGGCATCATCCAGACTGAGCTGCTGCTTAAAGATCTTGAAACGGCCCAGAAAAGCGCGGACAAGGCTGCAAAGCAGGCCAAAAGTGGCGACAAGAAGGCACGGGCAAAGCAGGCCTTCAGCAAAATGCTCGTTGCGCACCTGAGAAGTGGCCGGTTCGCAAGGACGTTTGAGGCGAAAAGAGGCGAAGAGCAGGCTTGGCTAGAGAGCCTCTTTCTGCTCACAAGCCGTCCTGTCCTGTATGTGGCCAACGTATCCGAAGATGCACTGCCGGGCGGTGGCGCTTGCGCTGCGCGTGTAGAAGCCGTCGCCGCACAGGAGGGCGCGCCGTGTATGGTTATAAGCGCCGAGCTTGAGACGCAGCTCTTGAGCCTGGCGCCGGACGAGCGCCTGGCGTTTCTCGAGGCAGCCGGGCTGGCGCGTCCGGGTCTGGATCGGCTCATCCGAGCGGCTTACGAACTGCTTGACCTTATCACATTTTTTACGCATGGTCCGAAAGAAACACGGGCCTGGGCAGTGCAGCGTGGCACCAAAGCTCCCCAGGCTGCGGGGCAGGTCCATACAGACTTTGAGCGCGGTTTCATCCGTGCTGAAACGACAGATGCAGAGGCGTTCATCGGGCTGGGTACGGAGGCTGCGGTGCGCGCGGCGGGTGCCATGCGCTCAGAAGGCAGGGACTACGTCGTGCGTGATGGTGATGTGATCCTGTTCCGGTTCAATGTGTAAAAAGGCTGAACAGAAAGGCGGAACGCTGAGCCTCAGGATGGCGGGTTGCCGGTGGTACCTTGTTTGCGGATTGTTTTTTTGTACCGTCTCCGCGGTGGCGCAGCACACAGACAGCAGGGCGGACTCTGTTGCCATGCGCATCCTGGAGGCTTCGGGAGGCCTTGATATTTGGGATGCTGTTCCGTTCCTGCGGTTTGACTTCAAGCTGTATCACAAGCGAGAGCTCGTATACGCCATTCAACACCTGTGGGACAAGAAGCTGGGCGTATATCGCATGGAGATGCCAGGTCCTAATAATGAGCCGTACGTAGCAATATTCTATCCGGACGATTTCGTGTCCAAGGTGTACTGGGGCGGATCGGAGCTCACCGGGCACGCTGCTGCTGCTCAGATGGAGCGCTCCCGAATGCGGTACTTCCATGACGTGTTCTTCCTTGCAGCACCCTTTCTGCTTTTCGAGCCTGGCGTGCAGCGCAAGTACCTGTCAGACATCTCCAGCGAAGCCGAGGATGTGCTCCAGGTCACGATACCACACTGGGAGGGGCTGCCCTCTCAGACTTTCCGGTTCTACTCCGATCGCGAATCCGGCCGCCTCGTGCGCACCAGCTATCCGCTTCCCAGCGGCGAGGATCGCTCGTATGTCTGGCTGGACTACCAGGAGTACGTCACCGCGCGTGGCAACCTGGTGTTTTCCGCCCGCAAGCGTGCTGAGGGACGTGCGTATCTGATAGAAACCAGCCACATCATGCTTCCGCCGCTGGTAGGTCCGGACCTTTTCCTGAGCCCCGTACCTGTACTTCAGCCTGTATCCGGGAGTGTGGAGCCTTCGGACCCGCTCGACAGTCAGTAAGCATGGGCTACCGGTTCCTGATAGCACGCCGCTATCTGGCGAGCCGTCGGCAGGTCAGCCTGATTTCGGTCATCACCAGCATTTCGATTGCGGGCGTGGCACTCGGCGTGGCAGCGCTCATTACAGTGCTTTCAGTGATGAACGGCTTCTACGATATTGTGCGTGACCTTATGGTGTCGCTGGACCCGCATGTTCGTGTCGTCAGTGCTGCCAGTGGCAGCATGGAAGCAGAGGGGGTGTCTGACCTTGCAGCAGCCGCTCTGAATCTTCCCCATGTTGTGGAGGTAACCGCATATGTTGAAGGCAAAGCGCTTCTGATGCACGAGGGGCAGAGCGAGGCCAACCGCGTCGTTATTGTCCGGGGCGTTGACCCTGCCACATACAAGCGGATGGATGCTGCACGGGGCTCTTTTGACCTGGACAATCGGGGTGCTGTTATCGGGCTGGGGCTGGGGGAGCGTCTGGGTCTTATGCCGCGGACGGATGAGCAGCCAGGCGGCCAGATCGTGCTCTTCTCTGCCGCGGGTATTGGCCAAATGCTTACGCGGTTTTTTGCTCCGCTCCCGCTGGAGCGCTTTGAGGTGCGCGGCCACTTTATGCTGGAGCCGACCTACGACAACACGCACGTGTTCGTGAGTCTGGCTGATGCACAGCGGCTGTTTCAGGCAGAGGACGCAGTGACGGGAGTTGAGCTGCGCCTGGATGACCTCAACAACGCGGCTGCGACCCGCCGCGAGCTGGAGCAGGCGCTCGGTTCCACCCGCTACAAGGTGCAGACCTGGTATGACCTGCAGAAATCGCTGTACGACGTGATGCGTCTGGAGAAGTGGGGCGCGTCTGCCGTGCTGATCCTTATCATGGTTGTGGCCGCCTTCAACATCGTAGGGTCCCTGTCAATGGTTGTCATCGAAAAGCGCCGTGATGTCGGTGTCATGCAGGCTATGGGTATCAGCCGCCAAGGTATATGGCGGATCTTCCTGCTGGAAGGGGCACTGATTGGAGCATTGGGTGCGGGCATTGGCTTTGCTGTGGGCCTGGCCTTGGTCTTGGCGCAGAAATACTATGAGTTCGTACCGCTTCTTGGTGCGGAGTCGTTTGTGATTGACGCTTACCCTGTCTCTGTCCGGACACTTGACCTGGTAGTTATTGGCGGCGTCTCTTTTGGTCTCTGCCTGCTTGCCGCGCTCTATCCCGCGTATCGTGCCTCGCGCATCCTGCCGGCACGGGCGGTGCAGATGAACCGGTGAAACGGGTCATCTGCTGTGCCGCGGCGTCCTGCGCGACGGTTCGGCCGGTGGAAACCACAGGTGTCCTTAGCTGTTACATTAGGCTACCCTGTACATATGGCAGTCAACAGCGATACCGATGGCGCGTAAAGATCAGCTTACAGGAAAGGGTCCAATGTCGGGCAACACCGTCTCGCATGCCCATAACAAGACCCGACGCCGGTTTGCGGTGAACCTGCAGAAGAAGCGGTTCTTCGTGCCGGAGGAGAATCGATGGGTCACGCTTCGCGTCTCGGCCCAGACGATCAAGACGATAAACAAGAATGGGATTTCGGCGGTGCTCCGCGAAGCCCGAAAGCAGTCCCCTAGACCACAGTAGCACACCATGGCGCGAAAAACAAAGGACGTACGCATGAAGGTGATCCTCGAGTGCACCGAGGCGCCAGGTACCAGCCGTTACTCCACCATGAAGAACCGGCGCAACACGCCGGCGCGGCTGGTGCTCAGGAAGTACAACGCAAAGCTGCGCAAACACACCGTACACCGGGAAATCAGGTAGATAATGGCGAAGAAGCAGTCCTTTGGAGACAAGATCCGCAAGCGCAGGCAGACTGTAAGGACGATGGCCAAGCTTGTTATTGCGGAGAAAAAGCCGAATGGCCAGTACCGTTATCGCGAGAAGATGGTGCCGCTAACTGAGGTCGAGAGCGAGCTGCAGGCAGTGAGTCCAGCGTAGCACACATACTCGGGGCGTAGCTCAGTCCGGTAGAGCACTGCGTTTGGGACGCAGGGGTCGTCGGTTCAAATCCGGCCGCCCCGACCGAGGGTTCGTGCCAGCCCGAAAAGGCATGGCAGGAGTAGACCGGCTGCATCATCAGGGCCGCGTACTGTTCTTTACAAGATGCGCCCGTAGCTCAATCGGATAGAGCAGCGGACTTCTACGGCTTGTGGGCCGCCGAGGGGAAACCCGCGGCGTGTAAGTGGTCAAAGTCGGGGAAACCTAAGGGGCTTGAACGCATACCCTACGGCAATCCCGAGCCAAGTCCTGGTACCGCCAGGAAAGGTGTAGAGACTAGACGGCCACCACCTTCCTCTCCTGCAGAGAAGGTGAAGGGATAGTCCAGGGAGCCGGGAAACCGGCACAAACCTGAATCCGCAGGTTGCAGGTTCGAGTCCTGCCGGGCGTGCAGAGCATCAGGTGACGTGGCCGAGTGGTTAGGCAGAGGCCTGCAAAGCCTTGTACGGCGGTTCGAATCCGCCCGTCACCTC
>JAAXGV010000071.1 GCA_012271185.1 Rhodothermales bacterium | reverse complement strand
GCTTACCACTCTCGCCCTCGTCCTGTGCCTGGCTCCACAGCTGCCTGGTCCGCCCGTCCACATCGTCTTTGTGACCGGGGATGAGGAGTACCGATCCGAGGAATCCATGCCGATGCTTGCGCGGATCCTTGAGCGGGACTACGGATTCCGGGTCACCGTGTGCTATGCGCTGAATGAGGAAGGCTTTATAGACCCCAACGTGCTGGACAACATTGCAGGTCTCCAGGCGCTGAAAGACGCCGACATGATGGTGATGTTTACGCGGTTCAGGGCACTGCCAGACAGTCAGGCCAAGTACATACTCGATTTTGCGAAGTCCGGTAAGCCTATGGCAGGCTTCCGCACCGCCACCCATGCCTTCCGGTATGCTGACGACCCGGACCGCAAACACCTGAACGATGACTGGCCCGCGAAAGTCTTTGGCCAGAAGTGGATCACACATCACGGCCACTTTGACGATGGTGTTCACCCGCTGACCGAAGTGACGCTGATAGAGGGCCTGGTGAGCCATCCCGTCTTGCGCGGCGTGGAACCGTTCGCGGCCTACTCGTGGTTGTACCATGTCCACGGTGGCGATCATGAACTCTCGGGCGACAGCGAGCCGCTTTTGATGGGCCGCGCACTAAAGTCTGGCCATGCCAATAACAACCGCCTGGACAAGTTTCCACTGACCAACCCGGTAGCATGGACCAAGACGTATACCGGGGAATCGGGTACGCCATCGCGTGTGTTCTTTACTACCCTGGGGCATCCGTACGACTTCAAAGAAGCGTCCATGCGGCGCCTGGCCCTTAACGGGATCCTGTGGGCGCTCGGACATGATATCCCACCAGGCGGGGCCAACCCCGAACTGGCTGGGCCGTACGAACCGAACAACTCCGGCTTCGGTGACAAATTCAAGCCGGGGATGCGCCCCGGCGACTTTTGACACCCCCTGCGCTGGCTACCTTGGGCGCACGCTGACCTCCTCTGCAGCAGGGAAGTCCTGGGGCACGGGGCTTGTCACCTCACCTGTGGCAAGCCACTCCATACTGCGGTGCAGAAGCGTCTGAAACCCTGCACATCGAAGCGCCCTGTCGTCTTCCTGCCCGCGCCATAGGTGGCCGGGGAGCAGGGTCAGCACCTTGCCTTTCCCGAACGGGATCCACCAAGCCATGAGCTCATGTGCCCCCGTGCCTCCGTGTGCCGGATCTGACCAGGCCGTCGCAAGGATATGCATGTTTTCTGCGGGACCGCGCTGACCGTGATACAGCTCATCGTGGGGGTGCATCCATACAGGCGGCAGGCCTCTCATGATCGGGTGCTCAGCGTCGCGTGTGGCGATCTGCCAGTCGTGAAGCTTCCCGTGCCCTGCACCGCGGCCCTCGCCGGGCGGTACGCGCACGAGTGCACCTTCGCTGTCAATAAAGGCGCCATATCCCGCAGCGGCACCGCGCCAAAGAAGTCCCACCATGGATTCAAACGCCGCCCAGCCTCGAAAGGGATTGTTCGCGGCATGCTGTACAAGCACCTTGCCGCCGCCAGAGACATATGCTTCAAAGTCCGATTTTACGGGCTCAGGCCACATCTCACCGTTATAGTTGAGCAGCACCACATCGAAGGCGGCAAAGTCCGGGCGCCACGCATCCCATGCCTCAGTGCTGGCACCTCTGGGTGGCGTCAGAGAAACTGTGACCTCGAACTGCCCGGAAGCCAGCAGGATGGCCTCAAGCTGGGGCGTGGTGCGCTCCCAGTCGTGGTTGTTCTGGCCGGAAATGAGCAGTACAAACGGGCTCGCAAGTGTCGTGATAAGGGTCAGAAAAGCAGCGGACAGCATGGCTTCGGCATTGTTGTCGATAACCTCATGGAATACCGTATTATACCAAGTACCGAGGACACATTCGCTGACTCTACCGGTAAGTTATGGAAGGCCTGCAGGCCGCAATGATTCGCAGCGAGCTTGAAGAGGTTGTAGGCGCTGGGCACATCTCCACAGACGCAACCGAGCGTCTTGTCTACTCCACCGACTGGTTCTGGCTGCCCCAGATGTGGCTCGACCGGGGTGAGGCGCTGCGCAAGCCGGATTTCATTGTAAGGCCCGGCTCCGCTGAGGAGGTTTCAGCGGTATTGCAGATTGCCAACACCTACCGCATCCCGGTTGTCCCATGGGGCGGAGGATCCGGGTCACAAGGCGGAGCGCTCAGCATCTGCGGCGGAATCATCCTCGATACTAAGCGGATGAATCGAATCATTGAAATCGACGAGCGTTCTCTTACCGTGACGGCGCAGGCCGGCATCAACGGGACCCAGCTGGAATGGGCGCTTAACGAGAAGGGGCTGACACTGCCCCACTACCCTGCGTCGGCCAACTGTGCTACCTTGGGAGGCTACCTATCACCGCGGGGCACCGGTACCATCAGCACGAAGTACGGCAAGGCGGAAGACCTTGTGCTGCGCATGCAGGTCGTGCTGCCGGATGGTCATATACTGCGCACGCCGGTCGTTCCGCAGCATGCAGCCGGGCCGGACTTTTTCCGCATCTTTCTGGGAGCTGAGGGAACACTCGGTGTCATCACCGAGGCCACCATGCAGCTGGATTACCTGCCGGCGGTGCGGCTGCTCAGGGCCGTGCTCTTCGACGATCTGGGTGCGGCCATAGAAGCAGGCAGACTGATCATGACACGGCGATTGGATCCGTTTGTGATACGACTCTATGACCCGCGCTCGACAGCTTCCCGCATAAGAAAGATTCTCGGCTACGAGCTGGAAGGCGCATACATGGTGATCGGTTTTGATGGTGATGCCGATCTGGCCGCACTGCAGGAGCAGAAGGCGATGGAGATTATTGACCGCTTGGGTGCAAGGGATCTGGGCCGGGGACCAGGGGAGTCGTGGTGGAATCACCGGTACGATTTCTACTATCCGCCTCAGAGCCTTAAGCTGCCGTGGATGTACGGAACAACCGAGACTGTCACCACCTACGACAAGATAGAGAAGCTCTACTACGCCGAAAAGCGCGCTGTTGAGGAGGGCTTCAAAGACTGGGATATTGACTTCATCGGGCACTTCTCGCACTGGTTCCACTGGGGCGTGATGGTTTACACTCGCTTTATCATCAGGAATCCGCCCGAAGATGCACAGGCGGCGGCGCGTCTGCACAACCGTGTATGGAACACGGCCATGACCGCAGTCATCAAGCATGGCGGCATGATCAACGAGCACCACGGTGTGGGCCTCAAGCTGTCGCGTTTCATGCGGCGGCAGTACGGCGATGCATGGCCGCTCCTTGAGCGGATCAAGCAAGCACTGGATCCCAGCGGGATCATGAACCCAGGGAAGGTGGGCTTCTGATGTCTGCTTCCGCCATCGACAACTGCCGCTACTGCCTGATGTGTCGTCATGCGGCACCTGTTGGGCATGTCATGCACGATGAGGCAGTCACGCCACACGGCATTGCGCTGGTCGCGGCTTCGGTGCAGCGTGGACTCCTGGAGTGGAATACCTCGTCCATCAGTGCGCTTTATGCGGAGCCGGACTCCGGCAATTGCCGCGCTCACTGCATAACGGACCAGCGCCTTCCTGCTGCTGTCGCAGCCATACGTGCTACGGTGTGTGCCAAAGGGCTGGCGCCGTCTGCCGTATACAAGGTCCACGAGCGCTTGGTGCGGAACGGCTCGGCTTTTGGTGAGCGGGTGTTCGCATCAGGCGGTGCCGAAGCGGCCCTGTTCGTGGGGGACGAGGCGCACAACCTGTGGCCGGACTGTGTGGCCAGTGCACGTCAGCTGCTGAGGGCCATTGGAACCGATGTTGTGCCGGTCGGCATGGGGGCCAGTACGGGGTACATGGCGTGCTCACTGGGATTCCCTGATACTGCGCGGGATCATGCCCGTGCCTGCATAGAGGAGGTGCGTATCACAGGCGCGCGAATGGTTCTGGTGCTTGCTCCGGTGGATCTGTTCACGTTCCGGCAGCTCTACCCTGAGCGACTTGGAATCACATGGCCGTCCGAAATTGCGCTGGTGGACCTGGCTTCCTTTCTGGCAGCCAGACTGGCAGAGGGCGTGCTCAGGCTCCATGACGGCCAGAGTGATGCTGCATATGTTGATCCTACGCACGCCGTGCGTGCGCAGGAGCGGTTTGCCCCGGTCCGGGCGCTGTGTGTGGCAGCACTGGGGCGCCCCCCGCGTGAGCTGTTCTGGCGGAAAGAGCGGGCACACCCCGTAGGGAGCACTGCGCTGCAGTTTTCACGCCCGGGCATCGCTGAAGCACTTACCCGGGCGCGCCTGAAAGATGCGCAGGCAACCGGGGCATCGTCCGTGCTCTGTGAAGATCCGGGCACGCTGTACCAGCTTGAGCGCTACGCGCCTGACTACGACCTGAAGGTTGCAGGCCTGTACGAAACCCTTGCCACGCTTACCCGTGCATAGCCTGCCATGGCCGTAGCAATAGCAGGCACGCTTGACACCAAGGGGCCGGAGATCGCCTATCTCCGCGACCGGCTGCAGTCGCTGGGCCTTGCCACAATTGTCATCGACTCTGGCATCCTTGGCGAACCGATCGACATTGTGCCGGACATTGACCATGCGGCCGTGGCTGTTGCCGGTGGAACGACGATCGAAGCGATGCGCACAGCGGGAAGCCGTGGACGTGCCGTGGCCATGATGCGGGACGCTCTTCAGAAGCTGGTGCGGCAGCTGTTCGCTGAGGGGAGGCTGGATGCCATGGTAAGCATGGGTGGCGCCGAAGGTGCGGTGATGGGAGCAGCCGCCATGATGGTGCTCCCGATCGGTGTGCCCAAGGTCCTGGTGTCTCCCATCGCGTCAGGCTACCACTATTTTGCACCACTTGTCGGCACACGCGACATGATGGTTGTTCACTCTGTTGTCGACATACTGGGTCTTAACCCTGTCGCGCGTACCGTCTTTGACAATGTGGCTGCAGCGCTCCGGGGCATGGTCGAACATGGGCAGCCGCTCCAGCGACCTGACGGCCGGTACGTTGCGGTCACTATGCTGGGCAACACCACAGCGGCTGTGATGGCGCTCAAGGAACGGCTGGTAGATGCCGGATACGAGGCGGTGATCTTTCACTCCAACGGCGTGGGCGGCCCCGCCATGGAAGAACTCGCGGAAAGCGGACAGTTCGTTGGCATCATCGACTACACCACGAACGAGGTATATGACCCTCTTGTAGGTGGTATCCACGATGGTGGTCCGCAGCGTATGGAGGTCGCGGGGCGTCTCGGGCTGCCGCAAGTTGTTGTGCCTGGATGCATCGACTTTAGCGTCTGGAACCGCGGTACTGTGCCGCCGCCGCTGCAGGAGCGGCCAAGGTACGATCACAACCCCGAATATGTCCTGGTCCGGGCTACGCGCGAGGAGATGGGACAGCTTGGCGACATCTTTGCCAGAAAGCTGTCCGCTGCTGCCGGCCCTGTGCAGGTGGCAGTGCCTACCAGAGGACTGTCCATTCCCAACGTGCCAGGCGGCGTGTTCTGGAACCCGCGAGCAGACAGGTACTTCCTGGATCGGCTTACCGCCGGGTTGCCGGCCAGCATTCCTGTGCATGCCTATGCGTGCCACGTCAACGACCCGGAGTTTGGACGCACCGCAGCTGACCTTTTCATTTCAATGCTGAGCGACGCATGATTGCCACACCCACACACGACTACAGCCACCTGCCGCGCCTGACAGAGGGCGATGATGTGTTCAGGGCCAAGTTTCTTTCGTGGGACTTGGGAGACCTTACCATGACAGATGTCAGGGAGTATCTTAATCACAAGGACACCGTGCTTGTGCCGGTCGCCAGCCTGGAGCAGCATGGCCCTCACCTGCCGCTGTATACGGATACGGTCACGGCGGTGCACATGTCCAGGCGTGTAGCCCACATGATAGGCGTCATCCATACGCCGGCCATCTGGATGGGGTATTCGCCTCAGCATATGCATGCGCCTGGCGAGGGACGGGGCACCATTACGGTGAGGAGCACGACACTTCTGGCGGTTATGCACGATGTTGCACGCAGCCTGATTCACCACGGATTCAACCGGATCATTTTCATCAACGGACACGGATCCAACGTCAAGGTCGTAGACCCCGTACTGCGCAAGCTGCGCTACGAAACAGGTGCGTTGATCAGCTTCGTCAAGCCATACATGGAGCGGTATACCGGTATTCTTGAGGGCCTGATGGAGAACCCGCCGGATGAAACACCGGGCTGGCATGCCAGTGAACTAGAGACATCGCAGGATCTGGCCTGGAATGAGCGGCTGGTTCGCATGGAGCGAGCGGCATTTACGCGGGCGCACATCCCAGAGTACCTGCCCCGTTCTTTCGAGAAAAAGGACGGCATGCCGGATGTGGAGTTCGAGGGATACAACTATTTCACTTTCCCGATGGACCACCATGAGTTCATTGAGAGCGGTGTCATTGGCAATCCGCTTCGTGCTACCAAAGCTAAGGGTGAGGAGGCCTTTCGGCGCCTGTCAGAGCACGTGGCCCGTGGCGTCCTTGAGCTTATGAAGGCTCCTGTGGAGGTCCACACACGGGAGTTTGTGGATCGGGTGATGTAGCTGTTGGGCCCGGTTGGCTGCAGTGGCAATCGCGGGTTGTTTTTCAGGGCAATCGGAAGGAACAGCCGGCCGGCGGCAGCGGAGTCAGGATCACGATCGTTCGCTCGTTGGCGCCTGTTACGTGCTAACCAGGCAGTTGCAGCAGATGCTCCCGAAGATCCTTGGGTGTCGCTTGCACCAGGCGGGTGGAATGTTGCACGCTTTCCGGCCCTGGCAGCCAGCCTGTTAATCGCGCTGGCGCGCCTGCGTGTCGTTCGGAGGCAATCTCCGTTCAGGACCATGGATGCTGCTCATGGAGCGATACCGTTCTCAGCATTGGCAGCCGATCACAGGATCTGTCGTCAGCAACATCGTGTACTCGGATTTTCCGATTTGTGGAGGCGGGGATTCGCGCATGGCGGTCAATGGGAGTGCAGCCCGGTTCAGAGACTACTGGACAGTGAGGCGTCTGCATGCATGCTGAGTGCGCCGGTTCTGCGCTTTCGATACACGACAGACAACTGGTGCCCCATTGCCAGGAGTATGGCTGGAGCAACCCCGGTTCACAGCAGTTGGGACTTGACCAGGGCCCACGACAAGGCCCAAGCCCCTGTGCACGAACCATCTCGCGTATGCTGATCAAAGCCTGCGGCACATTCGGGAACTTTGCGGCGTTTCAGGAAGGCAGCATCCGCAACCCGGTGACCGCTGCAAGGCACAAGGGCGCGTTCACTGCCGTAACGGGACAGGGTTTTGACTCGGTGGGCGTCCATGCAGCAGGGGTCAGGTAACGCATGCGCTGCGCAGATGGGAACAGGCTTGCCGCCATCCAACAGGCCCAGCTGTTATGACTGACCAGCCCCCAGTCCTCATACTTACCACCGGGGGCACGATCGACAAGACGTATTTCGATGCGCGCAGCGAATACAGCGTGGGGGATCCGCAGATCACAGATATTCTGCGCTCTGTTGGTGCCACGTACCCGTACGTCGTCGCCACGCTGATGGCAAAGGACAGTATGGACCTGTCACCGGAGGACAGAGACACCATCAGGCACCGTGTCCATCAGGCCGATGAGCGTCGCATCCTCATCACGCATGGTACGGATACGATGGTAGAAACGGCCCTTCACCTGGGTAGAGTCCCTGACAAGACCGTCGTGCTGGTGGGGGCCCTCCTGCCGGCACGTTTCAAACACACCGATGCAGAGTTCAACATTGGCTTTGCACTGGCGGCCACACAGGTGCTGCCGCCCGGGACATACCTGGCGATGAATGGGCAGGTTTTTCGTCCGGAAGAGGTGTGCAAGAACTTCGAACGAAACAGGTTCGAGGCCAAGGATCGATGCTGACCCTGCAGGGGGTTACTATAGCGGCAAGGGCAATGCGGGTGCTGGCAACATGTGTTGTGAGGCTCGTGCGCTGGCATGGCTCAGAATCGAATTGATGTTCGCCTGGTGCGGAAAGCCCAGGAAGGAGACAAGCGTGCGCGTGAGGTGCTGCTGCGCCGCTTGGAAGGCGTGCTGCGGATGTTTTTTCTGAAGCGGGTGGGGCGGTCACCGACGATCGATGACCTTGTGCAGAACACGCTTCTGCGCATTCACGGCGGACTGGAGGTGCTCAGAGATCCTGGGCGGCTGCGGGCGTTTGCGATGAAGGCCGCGCTGTTTGAGCTGCAGGACTACTACCGTGGGCGCTACAGCCCCAAGGAGGTGCTGTGCGACCCAGACGCTATGGTGGCCGTGTCGTCAGCCCAACCAAAGCGGGCAGGCGCTAAGGTGGACTTGGAGCGGGCTTTGTCAATCCTGACGCCCCATGCGAGGCGGATACTCGAACTGCGCGAATACGGCTTCCGATACAAGGAGATTGCCCGGGCGCTGGGCACCACCGAGACGGCAGTCAAGATGCAGGTAAAGCGTGCCATGGAAAAAATGCGCAGAGTTTTTGCCACATAAATGCGTTACTTCCTGACGACATGTGTCGGCTATACCAACATAACCTGATAAAGGATTTGCATGCATGATCCGCCTGGCAGCCTGTCTGATGACGGGCAGCTGACGCTTGAGCAGGGCGACTCACTGGAGCGGGATCCGCTCATGATGGGCATTCGCGGGCAGATCAGGAGTGGTCTGGCTGCCGCCTTGCCGGATCGGCGTCTTTTTGTGCTTCATGCACTGGCCAGCGCCGGTTACGCCGATGAGCTTTCTGACATGGAGCTGGCTGAGGTAGAGAGGTCCGCAGAGGCGATCAAAAGCGCAACAGCATCGTTCTCCGCCCTGGAGGGCGTGGCAGCCGGTATAGTCAAAGACCGCGAAGCGTTTATAACATGCTGGGAACGCTCTGCGCGGGTTTACCGCCTCTTTCCTTCCGGAGTATGGCGCATTGCAGCAACAGTCGTGGTGCTGATCGGCCTTGGGGTGCTATATGCGCTCTTTACGGGTGGAGATCAGCGGGTGGTCGCCGTCAGTGACGGCGCTTCGCAGCTTGCAACCTTGCCGGACGGCTCCACGGTACTCATGGTGGGTGACACAGAGATGCGCTATGATGCGGAGAACTTTGCGCGGCATATCACGCTCGACGGCAGCGCATTCATTGAGGTTACCCGGTCTGATGCACCCTTTACAGCGGTTACCCAAGACGCTGTTGTAACGGTGACGGGCACCCGGTTCGGGATCAAGTCAGCAGACGGAGTAACCGAGGTCGTATTGGAGCGTGGCAGCGTATCCGTCGCTGCCAGACCGGCTCCAGATCAGTCTGTTGCTCTTCATCCAGGCGAAATGACCAGCGTAGTGCGAGGCAGTCTTCCCAGTGCACCCATGCCTGTCGATCTCGTGTACGCACTGGACTGGACCGGATACTTTTTCTTCAATGCAACTGCGATGTCCGAGGTGGCGCAGGTACTGGCGAGCCGCTTTGGAATTGTGGTCACGCTTGACGAGGCTCTGAAGCAGGAGCAGGTCAGTGGCTCTTTTGCGCCCGGTGATGCGCCAGAGCAGATTCTGTCTGTGCTGGCATCCACACTGGGCGCAACAGTAGAGGGCAGTGTACGGACCGGCTTCACGCTTCGTTAGCACCTTGCGGAACCCCTGCAGCTTGCCTCCGTAGCCTGCTGCTGCATTTCCCGAGGGCTACGGGCTTGCTCTATGTGGCTGATGCGTACAGGTGTGCTTCTTTTCGGCTGGTGGCTGCTGGCCTGCACCACGGCGCATGCCCAAGAGATCAGGGTTGATATTCAAGATGCGGATCTGCGTGAGGCGCTCTTTGCATTCAGCGAGCAGGAGCGTATCAGCCTTGTGTTTTCTGAGCGCCAGGTGCGCGGCCTCCGCACGACGTGCATGTATCAGGGGAAGTCTGCGGATGCGGCGCTGGCCTGTATCCTTGGCGGCTCATGGCTGCGAGCCGAGCGCATACGGCGGCGTCAATATGTACTGGTGGCTGTGCACCGTGATGAGAGCGACGCATCCCCGGGGATGCTCAGTGGCTTTGTGACGGATGCCTACTCGGGTGAGTTGCTGCAAGGCGCCAACATCTATCTGCAGGAGCTCCGGCTTGGCGCTGTCACCAACGAAGCCGGATATTTTGCGCTGCCCGAGCTGCCACAGGCTGACTATGCAGTGCGCATTTCTTATGTGGGGTATGCCACACTGGACACCCTGATGCCGGCGGCTTCAGTGTCTGCTGCTGACATCCGGCTGCATCCAGTCACCATCATCGGAGGGACGCAGCAGGTCGAGGCCTACCAGCTGGAGCCTTTTGCGGTGGAGCCGGGTGCCACAAGGATCCCCACGGGCATGCTGGAGCGTATGCCGGGCATTCTTGGCGAATCGGACCTGCTGAATGCGCTACGATGGCTGCCGGGCGTCCAGCGCGCGGGTTCGAGTGCCAGCGGCCTGACCGTGCGTGGCGGCGCGCCAGACCAAAACCTGTACCTCCTGGACGGCGCCCCGGTGTACCACCCCTGGCATGCTTTCAGTTTGATTTCGACGTTTCAGCTTGAGACATTCAAGAATGTCCGCATGTATCGGGGATCATTTCCGGCGGAATACGGGGGGCGCCTCTCTGCTGTGCTGGATGCGGAGATGAAGGATGGCAGCCGCGAAAAAGCCACTGCCTCGGCAGCCGTGGGGATACTTAGCGGCCGCTTTTTTATGGAGACGCCGCTCGGTGACAACAGCTCCGTCATGGTGGCGGTACGCCGCTCCTACCTGGACCAGCTCATTGGCACGGTGCAGCCGGTAAGCGCGGACGGGGTCAGGGATACGATGCGTACGGGATACTATTTCTTTGACGTTAGCGGCAAGGTGGCATGGCGTCCCTCAAACCGGCAGCGCCTTTCGCTCAGCATCTATGGCGGCCGTGATGTCCTGGATCTTCGCCTGCCCTTCGACATCACGCTTGACTTCACATCGTCCCTGAGCTTCAGGGACTGGTTGCGACCGTCGGACCTGTTCTTTGAGGTGGATACGCACTGGGGCAACTACGTTGCTAACGCACGCTACCAGTACCTGTACTCAGACAGATTCTTCTTCACCGCAGCGCTGTATTCGTCCCGCTATAGTGCGCGGGAGAGCATCTACATTCAGCCTGTGGCATCGTCGTCGGTGACCTCACGCTACAGAGTGAATCTGAATGATAAGGGGCTGAAAGTTAATGCAGACTACTACCCGTCCCCCACGCACCAGGTGCGTACCGGGCTGCGTATCATCCAGCGCACGTTTGTGAGTGCGCTGGATGCCACCATCCAGCGCACACCGGGGTTGTTTGATATCACGGATCAGGACAACCGGCTGGCAGCCGTTGAGCTTGTAGCCTATACACAAGACACGTGGCAGCCTTCGGCGAGGCTGCAGGTGCAGCCAGGCTTGCGTGCCAGCATACTGAGTGGTGGCACGCGCCTTGTTCTTGACCCGAGGCTGGGATTGCGCTACGATACCGGAGACATCATCCTGCGCGGCTCAGTGGGCGCACAAGTGCAGTATGTGCACAGGATCCGGGATCGCTATTCATTCCTGTATGATCTGGTGTCGACGCGGTGGGTTCCGGCAAGCGGTTCGCTTGATCCGTCGCGCAGCATCAATGCATCTTTGGGTGCATCGGTGCCGCTGACCACAGGTATTACGCTGTCGCTTGATGCGTACTGGCACACCTCCAATGGCATACTGCTGCCGATAGATGAGACGAGAAACAAGGATGGGCTGGAAGGTCCCGGCATTGAGCTTGGCGCGCTGCTGGGTGAGTATACGCGAGGCCGTGCCCGAGGCTATGGACTGGAGTCCATGATCCGCGCACGGCATGGAGCCTGGCAGAGCTGGATGAGTTATGCCGCGGGCCGGTCGGAAAGTCGAACACCGGACCTGAGTGACACAGCCTATCGTCCGGCGCGATACGATGTGCCGCACTTCTTCCAGGCGGCTGTGTCACGGGATGTGGCACGGGCTTCGTTTTCCGTCTCGGCCGCATTGCGCAGCGGATACCCCATTACGGTGCCTGTGGCGCGGTATGCTGTTGGGGATCCACTGGGTGACACGCCGGTGCGGTACCTGTATCGTCCACGCATCAACAACGGGCGGTTACCTGCGCTCTTCCGGCTTGGTGTGCAGGGCGGTTTCTGGTTCATGGTCGGGCGGGCCAGACTCACGGTACAGGTGCAGGTGTACAACGTCACCAATCACCGTAACGTCGTCGGGCGTGTACACGATCCGGCAGGGGATGGACCCGTAGCGGTGGAGAACCGGTACGGGTTCCCGCTCATCCCGCTCTTTGAAATCAAGACTGAGCTGTGATTCGCACCCTTCTTTGCCTGGTGTTGCCAAGTGCTGCTTGGATGTCCTGTGATACGACACATCCGGAGGCCCCTGTGCGGCTCGTGGTCGAATCCTATGCTGAACCCAACAGCCTGCTGCCGGTGGTGCGCCTGCGCCAGACACTGCCGCTGAAAGAGGCATACCTTTCGGATGGCATGACCGCTGCCGGCGGCGCAACAGTGCGCGTGGGAGCTGACACGTCCTGGTATGACTATATGATGGAATCGGCAGGCGTCTATACTCCGGGGGCCGATCATACTGTTGCGCCGCGGACCGAGTTGCGTCTGGAAGCGTCCTGGCAAGGGCAGCAGGTTTCGGCAACGACGAGGGTTCCACCAGTGGTGGCTCTTGAGTCTGCGGATGTCACGGTGGGCGATCACCCGGTTAGTGGCCTGATACTGGATTCGCTCTTTATAGACCCTTCGCAGATAGACACGATACGGTTTGATTCGTTGCGTACAGGTGCATCAGAAGGGTATGTCTATCTTGTTGAGGTGACGATGCGGTGGCAGGTGGATTTCGCGGAGGAGGGTCCCGACAGTGAGTACTGGGTTCGTACGCAGCTTAGGCCGGATATTGATGGCCGGACGAAGCTGGACGATTACTTCCTGCGTCCTGAGCAGCTCCTTAGAGAGGCGTCTATTGCGCGGGACCCCATGGGGTGGCGCATTTGGACAGGCGTATATGCTGTGCCGGTTGAGGCCGCCAACTCTCCGTTGCCTGCTCATCGTCTGAGGGCGGCGCTGATGCGGGGGACTCAAGCGTATGCCCAGTTTGTTTCCGGGAGCGGTAATCCGCGGCATCGTGAGCCGCTCACCAATATAGCAGGGGGGCTGGGGATTTTTGCGGGCGTTTCCGTTGACTCGATCAGCGTACGGGTTGAGTAGTCAGAAAAATATGCCGAGGTGCTCGCGAGGAAGAGATACTGTACGGCCGCTTTCCCCCAGGCGTGTGATGCGGCTGGAGGTCCGCGAGGGCAATGCGGTCCGGCTCAGCTATGCACATTGACGGTAAGCCTGCTTTGTGACATACGTGCGGTGCACTCAGATTTTGGCCGTTGCTGAGGCGAAGCCCAGAAGGCTGCTTGGGATACCCGCATGTTGAGCACGGTGGCAGCAGGCGGGGACCATGCCGCACGTTGCCGGTGCTGTGGCAAGCACACAGGGGCCCTTGGACAATAAGGCATATGCGCTTGGGTATGTGCATGCGCGGTGCAGACGTTGCGGCTTCGGTCCAGCTGGAGCATGCCATGCTGTACCAGGCATTGCAGCATCATGGGCGTGTGGTCCGCGTTTTTCCGAGCGTAGCATCCGCGGGGCGCTGTACTGGTGGAATGGCAGAGACGTGGACGACAGGCCCGCGCTGTTCCACGGTGGAGGAATACGTGAAGAGTTCCAAGCCAGCCGTGGGTTGACTGCAGTAGCGCGGCTGGCTCTTGCTGCTTTCCCGCAGTAGCAAAAGCCAGATTACAGCGCAATTGGAACTTGACTGTAAAATGCCTGTGGGCTGATGCATCCCACAGGGGCGAGCCACCTTGCAGCAGTGGTGAAGGTTCTGCAATAGGACTGGAGCGAAGGGCGGCCTGTATTGTTTGGTCCATGGAGCCAGCCATATGGGAGTACCTTTTAGAGCCATCCGAACAGCTGCGCAGGAAAAACCAAGTGAGTTGAGAGACTTACGCCCGGTTCTGCAAGGACCTCTTGGTCACTCGGCAGCATCTGGGTACCGGCAGGCACCAAATTGCGTATAGGAAGGTCTGAATTAGCGATTATTTCTGCGCTGGGGTGGAATGTGTTCACTTTTTTTAGCCGCAGCAGGCCGTTTTGGACCGTTTTGACGACAAATTGC
>JAAXGV010000018.1 GCA_012271185.1 Rhodothermales bacterium | reverse complement strand
AAGCTCTGCGTCTCGCCCTTCTCGTATGCCGCGTCCCGCCATGCCTCGGCGAAGGAGGCGGCGCGTACACGCATCTCGTTCCACGACAGGCGCATCCGGCTTACCGTGTTCCTGTAACAATCACGCGATGTAGCCACCCGGAGGCCGAATCGGCAGCGGTTCCCAAGATACACTCAAACTCCATAGTGCTGCCACGGGAGCACATCGCGGGGAGCGTTTCGCCGACGGCCGTACCGAACAGCGTGCTCCCGCACCGCCCTGTGAGGCCGGAAAGAAGGAAGCGTTGCCGGCGAACCGCATCGCCGTCAAATCGGGGTGCATGGGGAAATCTTTCTTAGCAGCGGAGGAGAGGCGTAAGAGCGTGACCCATGTCATTGTCACCCTGATGATAATCATACGGGGGCGGCCGGGTTTTGTCAAGTTCCCCGAACAGGATAACTTACGGACGTAAGAAGAAAGCACTCGGGCCACCGCTCTAGACAATCGACAGCTTTGGAGCGTTTGTGATCGCGGTCGGTGTCGTTCTGGTGACCATCCTGCGGGGCGAACTACGCATTTTGCCCGTTTAGTGCGGAACGCGACCGCGGCAGTGTGCAGGCGGGCTGCATCAAGCGCATCGTCTGAATCCGAAGAAAACCGGCAGCGTATCAGTTGCCTCATGGCGAAGCAGTTCGACATTCCTCTGTTCTACAGAGGAGATATTCTGTCTGTGGTCAAAAAGGTGCGGGCGGCCCGGGATCCGCGTAAACGGGACATGACGCCGTCTGTTTTAGACTTCGGGCCGGTTGTCTTTAAGGTGGCCCGCAGCTTCGGATTCTGCTATGGTGTGGAGAATGCCATTGAGATAGCATACCGCATGCTCGATGAGCATCCGGATCGGCGGCAGTTCATGCTGTCCGAGATGATCCATAATCCGCACGTGAACGAGGATCTGCTAAGCCGTGGCATGCGCTTCCTGCGCACCAGCATGGGGGAGCAGCTGATTCCGCTGGACACACTGATGCCAGACGACATTGTGCTCATCCCCGCTTTCGGGACCACAGTGGAGATCAGACAGGAGCTGGCAGCGCGCGGCCTGGATGTCAAGACCTACGATACGACGTGCCCCTTTGTGGCCAAGGTGTGGCGTCGCGGCAAGCAGATCGGCCGCAAGGGATTCACAGTGGTAGTGCACGGTAAGCGTTACCACGAGGAGTCCCGTGCCACGTTTTCGCACGCACAGCAACATGCGCCGGTCATCGTGTTGCGCGACGTGAACGAAGCCCGTGACCTAGCACGTGTGATTGAGGGCCAGGAAAACGCCATGTTTTTCTTCAAGCGGTTCGATGACTGCTACAGCGAGGGTTTTGATCCTGACAAGGACCTGGTGCGCATCGGTGTGGTGAACCAGACGACTATGCTTGTGAGGGAAACCCAGGCTGTTGCTGCTGTGCTGCGCCAGGCGCTGGTGCGCCGCTATGGTGCAGCGTCCGTTGAAGACCACTTTGCAGATACCAGCGATACGTTGTGCTATGCGACGCACGAAAACCAGGAAGCCGCCAAGGCGCTCCTCGAAGTGCCTCTGGACCTTGCGCTGGTGGTAGGGGGCTATAACTCATCCAATACCAGCCAGCTGGCTACTCTCTGCAGCGAGGTGGTCCCCACGTATTTCGTTCGCGATGCCGACGAGATCCTGTCACCGGAGCGGATCCGCCACTTTGATTACCCAAGCCAGACACTGCAGGCGACAGAGTCGTGGATACCGGACAAGCGGCCTGTTCATATGGCGCTGACCGCTGGCGCGTCCTGCCCGGATGCGCAGCTTGACCAGGTCATTCAAAGGATCATTGGCATGATTCCCGGGGCGCGCTCGCCTGGTGAGATGCTCTCTGACTTCCATGCTCCAGCCAGTACATAGCGGCCGGTGCCTGGTATTGGGGCTGATGCTCTGGACCGGATGTGGCGCTTTCTCGCCGCGTATGCCGGAAATGCCTGAAGGGGAGGGTGGTACCTTTATTCAGCCTGATGCACCCGACATCGTGGTGACAAATCTGCAGACATCAGTGGCGGAACTCAGTGCATCAAGCTATCGGCGTTCACTGCACATGTCGCTTGAGTATATGCCAACAGCCATCGCACAGGCGCGTGACCCGTCGCTTTGGGCAAGCTGGGGGCATATGGAGGAGAGCAGCTACTTTACAACGCTGACTGAGGCGGCACGCCAGGGTACGGGGCACCTGTTGCGCCTGGACAACGTGTCTACGGAGATCGGGGACCGGCATTACAAGATGGATGCCAATTATCTGCTAGTCGTTCGCCATCTGCGTGCTGGCGTTCCGGATACGCTCCAAGGGCGGCTTATCTGGGAGATTGAGTCCGATGAGAACGGCCTTTGGGCGCTGACACGGTGGGTGGACCAGGGGCTTGGCGGTGTAGCGTCATGGAGCGATCTGAAGGCGGAATTTGCCAAATAGTGCGCACTCATGCGAGTTTGGACACATAGCGTGCTGCTGCTGCTTGCGGCATGCAATCCGTTTGCACCAAGTCTGGGGGAAGGTGATCCGTATGCACACCTGTTAGGCGATCCAACGACGATAGACGGATACTTTACCGCTTTCAGGAGCGCCTACGAGCTCAGAGACATTTCGCTGTACGAGCCGCTGATTGACTCGGCGTTTGTCTTTCTTTACACGGATTTTGACGCCGGGATTGACCGGGAGTGGGGTTTCATCCAGGAGCTGGAGTCCACCCGGCGCCTGTTCCAAAACGCCGTCGGTGTGCAGCTCCAGTGGAATCAGGTGATTACTCAGCAGTCGCTGGAGCCCCATGTGCGAACCCGTGTTGTGCGCAGCTTCAACCTTTCCATATCCCTGGAAGGTGGCGAGGTCTTCCGTGGGGATGGCAACGTGAACTTCCTGCTTGTGCGCAGCGACAGCGCGGATGCCTGGCGCTTGATGCACTGGCGCGACGAAAGCGAACTCTAGTCACGTACCCTGCATCAGCATGCAAAAAGCTCTTGATTATGCCCGGCAGCACTTCGCTGCTTTTCTGGACGAGCTCATCGCTCTTCTGGCCATTCCATCCGTGAGTACTGACACTGCTTATGCCGGCGATGTTGCCCGCGCAGCGCAGTGGCTGGCGGATCACCTCGCGGCGCTTGGTGCCCAGGGTGCGCATGCAGTACCTACCGATGGGCACCCTGTCGTCGTGGGCGAATATTACGCAGCGGAGGATCGTCCCACGATACTCATCTATGGCCACTATGATGTGCAGCCACCGGATCCGCTGGATCTGTGGGAGTCGCCACCGTTCGATCCGGTGATTCGTGATGGTGCACTCTATGCGCGTGGGGCCAGTGACGACAAAGGGCAGCTGTTCATGTGGATGAAGGCACTGGAGGCCTACGTAAAGACGTACGGTACCCCGCCGATCAACATGAAGTTTATCCTGGAAGGAGAGGAAGAGTGTGGTTCCACACATCTGCCGCCCTTTATCCAGGCCCGCAAGGACACACTGGCTGCGGATGTGGTGCTGATTTCTGATACGGCACTGTTTGCGCCGGGTGTGCCGTCGATCACGTGTGGCCTTCGTGGCATGTCATACGTGGAGGTTACGCTTACGGGACCCAACCGGGACTTGCACTCAGGCGTATACGGCGGTGCTATTGAGAATCCTATCAATGCTCTTGCCAAGCTTATTGCTGATCTTCATGATGCGGATCATCGTGTCACGATCGAGGGATTCTATGATGATGTGCGTCCGCTGACAGAAGAGGAGCGGTCGGAGATCTCCAGGCTGCCGTTTGACGGATGTGCATGGGCTGCTGAGGTTGGGGTGACGCATATGCGTGCGGAGACAGGATATTCGCCACTGGAAGGGACGACTGCGCGGCCCACGCTGGACTGCAACGGTATCTGGGGCGGATATATTGGCGAGGGTGCCAAGACCGTGCTGCCATCCAAGGCGAGTGCAAAGATTTCGATGCGCCTGGTTCCGGATCAGGATCCGGAGGATATAGTCCACAGAATCCGGGCGCATTTTGAGACCCACACGCCACTGACCATGCATGTGCATGTCAAGGCGGTTCATGGTGCGGTGCCCGTGCTGGTGAACACGCAGAGCCCTGCAATGGAGGCGGCGGCTGTGGCGCTGGAGCAGGTTTATGGACAGCGGCCGCACTTTACACGCATAGGGGGGAGCATTCCCGTGGTGGCTGATTTCAGGCGACTGATGGGCTTGGACAGTGTATTGATGGGTTTTGGGCTTGACACGGATGCGATCCATTCGCCCAATGAGCATTTCGGCATTGACCGGTTTGAGCAGGGTATTGAGTCCATTATCCGCTTCATGGCGCTGTACGGATCCGAAGGTTAGCAGCAAGGTACCACTGCCAACCTTCGGGCGCCCGGGTGGCGGAATCGGTAGACGCGGCGGACTCAAAATCCGTTGTCCGATGAGGACGTGTGGGTTCGAGTCCCACCCCGGGTACCAGGGTTGCGCGCAGATCTTTCCGCTGCTGGAATTGGGATCCGCCAGACAGGGAAAAGGAGCGCGACCAGGCTCCGGGCGTTGTTATAGTTCCCCAAGCTTCTGCCGTCTCAAGCCGAGCTAACGCGCTGTGACCGGCTCTATTCCCGCGAAAAATGAGCCGAATCTTCCAGGAGTGTCATAACTCTGGTCTGAACTGGCATCTGTTGTGGTGCTGTCGATGGAATGTGCTGCGTTCTGAATGCATGCACGCACTGATTGGGTAGTTGAGCTTCTTGCGAGTCCTGCGGAAGCTGGTTAGCGCAAGGAGTGCACAGACCTGGGCCGTGTTCCTGGCCAACCCGTGGTACGGGCCTTGTGGTATTCCCGCAGGTGCCTGGTCATCCCGGTCTGCACGGATGCGTATCCAGCTGCTTCCTCATTGAGCACCCGTTGCCGGGTGGCCTTCCGGCTCACGTGCCCCCGCTTCATGGAGACACAGCCTTATCTTCGCAGATCTGCTGCTTCGCGCCATGGAGGCAGGTATCCACCACCGCTGATGGGCTGTGGCAGGCGATACACATGCTGCTGGCAGCGCCATACAAGCTCGTAGCACACCGGTAATGATTTGGATCAACGTACCCAGTCACGCTCTGCAAGGTATAGCGTAGACGCATATGCAGCCGGACAAGACCTTACCTCGGTGCCATGAATCCGAGCACTCTTGAGTTCATCTTCAATACGATAGGCGCGTTCTGGTCTTGGGGCTCGTCTTCTGGCGTCTGCATGCTGGGCAGAGCAAGCGCACCGGCAAGTATGCGCGAAGGTCAGAGCATTGCGCACGGACCTGGGTAGACAAGCCATGTCGATAAGGGAAGCGATTGGACAGAAGATACCGTGGGGTGTGAGTTGCACCGGTGAGGGTTAATTCCTTGGGGCGAAGGGATGTTGATGTCCCGCCCGAGGAGTGCACCACCGCTGCGTTTTGACCCGCTCATCATGCAGCATGTGGCCGTGGAGGGGCTGTTTCATCGTTATGCAAGGCCACCACATCGACACTTCTGTGTATGCGGTGTGGTGGCACGAGTTTATCAAAGCCTGTGCGGAACAGGCCGCCCTTGGGCTGCGCTGATACGTCGCTTTGCGAACTGTGGCTGCATCGGGGGCGATGCGGTCAAACTGACGCAATATCTGGACATTACACAGCCATACATAACTGGGCGGGGGAGCCCGAGCCACTGTTGCATGAAGCAGATTCGCAGCACAGTTTGCAGAAGGACCGAGGGTCGTCTGCTGAATCGTCTGGGTGGTGCACCGCCAAGGGCACTTCCAGTTTTTCCTCGGCAGCACAGCCTCCCTTTCTTTGAGTATCCGGCACCAGCGGATGCGTTTCTTCCTGTGGCTGCTCTCATACTTGAGGTCTGCGAAGCTAAGCTGTTGCGTCAAGGAAAAATTCAGTAACTTTAGCTATCGTTGGCTCTAAGCCACGAGTTTATATGGGTATACCGGCGCCTTAAGCTGCGCATTTTCTCACTGGCGTCCCTCACGGCGGTGCCACATCGGAGACCATCATGAAGCTACTCAGACTGACCGTAGTTGCCGCGTCTACGGTTTCGCTACTGCTGCTCACAGTTTATCTGCTGCCGGATGCTCCGACAGCAGAACCGGATAACCTGGTAATCCCATCGGAAAAATCCAAGAGGATGGATGCCCGGCAGGGCCACCCGGACCTGTTTGCCCAGTACTTCCACGATATTCGGGCAGATGAAGACGGGATGGTCAAGGTTCCGATGGGGCACCGGATGCGGGAGTTCAGGAAAGCTTATGCTGCTTCGAAAGGGAACACCACACTGAATTGGGTGGAGCGCGGCCCGGGGAACGTTGGCGGGCGCACCCGAGCGCTTCTGGTGGACCCGGATGACCCTACCATGCACACCTGGTGGGCTGGCTCTGTTAGCGGCGGCCTGTGGAAGACGATCAACCGTGGAGGTTACTGGACATATCAGACGGACGACTTGCCAATCATGGCGGTGTCCAGCCTGGTGATGGCACCAAGCGATCACAACGTCATGTATATGGGCACAGGCGAAGGATTTGGCAACCTTGATGGAACCGATGGGGACGGGATTTTCAAGTCCACAGACAGAGGCGTCACTTGGGAGCACCTCATGTCGACTGCTTCGGATGCAAGGTTTCGGCATGTAAATCGCCTGGTGATTGACCCAACGAATGCTGACGTGGTTCTGGCGGCCACGGGGACAGGTATTTATCGGACTGCTGATGGGGGCATGACCTGGACAGAGGTCTATAGAGGGGGAGGGCGCGTACAGGATTTGCGCGCCCAGCCGGGCAACTTCAACGTGCAGATTGCGGGTGTTAACGGAACTGGGATTGCGTATTCGTCTGATGCCGGGCTTACATGGAGACAGGCGAAGGTGTTGTGGACTGGCGGAGTGAGCCGCATCGAGCTTGCATATTCTCCTTCGTCTCCAAATATCGCGTATGCTTCTGTGGAAGGTGCCCAGAGTCAGCTCTTCAGGAGCGATGACGGCGGTGCAAATTGGGTTCCGGTGATAGATACGGCCACTAATCCTACTAACTGGCTAGGGGCGCAGGGGTGGTACGACAACACCATAGCCGTACACCCATACAAGCCAGACACCGTATTCGTGGGTGGGATTTTTCTTTGGCGCACCATGATGGCAGACGGAACGACGCCGGTCTCCGGACCTTCCCAATTCAACCGGGGCGGAACAGAGTCGTGGCTAAGTTTCACCAACTTTGGCGCAAGTCATTTTGGCGGCACGGTGAACTACCTGGACGCTAGTGCCGTGGATGTAACCGAAGCAGACTACTCGACCATAGAGATACGGTTTGGGCAGGGCACGCAAATGGCACACCGCTTTTGGGTGGAGCGGACGGCTGGCACATTTTCAAACGGGGGCCAAGGTATCCCGCTCAGCGAGTACATATATGGTGACTACGTTGAAGTGCCTTTGCAGGTCTGGGATACCGACAACAACCGCCAGCTGATGTTCTCCTTCCGTGATCAGGCTGACAATGGTGCTTTTGACCTGATTCACTTCGCTACTTCCACAGAGCAGGGCACGCGGGATGAGCAGAGCCGTGAGTACATGTTCATACATAAGTACGACTATGATCCCGACGCAGCACACGCCGACATTGCACAGAATGGCGGCCTCGTGCAGGGAATGCTGTACTTCATGTGGCCCTTCCTCGCGGACGGAGCCACTTGGGATCCGACCAGCCTTGCCAGCCAGACCCTGACGATCGAGTATGCGTCTGGGCTCGCGTTCCACAGAACCACAGACGGTGGAATAGATCCGAACGGTATCACGCACGTAGATCACCACAATATACTGCCGTTGCCATCCGACCCGTCTCGAGAGGAGTTTTGGGTTCTGAATGCCAATGATGGTGGTGTGGCTCTGTCTACGACCGGTGGTGATTCATTCTATGAAGCAGACAGAGCGTTTGCGGGCTACAATACGGCACAGTTTTATGGTGTAGCCAAGCGTCCAGGAGTTTCAATGTATATCGCAGGGTCTCAAGACAACGGGACATGGAAGTCGTTTGGGAATCCCGACAACAGGAGAGGATGGGTATCCCAGCTCGGTGGTGACGGATTCGAAACAGTTTGGCATGCTACGGACCCCAATAAAATCATGGGTACGATCCAATTCACCTTCGTACTTCGGACGGTAAATGGTGGTACGTCATGGGCCGGTTCGTTGCAGCCCGAGAACGGATTGTTCATTACTCCGCTAGCCAGCTCTGACACGGCGCCTGAAGAGGTGTACACTCTCAATGGATCTGGCGTTTGGTATACCCGGAATTTTGGAGCGACATGGAGCTTTACCCCCGTGACAGAGTCCTGGGGTCCGTGGTCAGGTGGCAAGGTCAGAGTTTCCAAGGCAGACTCGAGCATAGTATGGGCCGGATTCGGACTGGATAACAGTCCGGATCGGAAGCTTCATGTCTCGCGGGACAAAGGGTTGAGTTTTACTCCAACCGAACTGCCCACCATGTCCCGTGCTCCGCAGACAATCATTTCTGGGCTGGCCACGCACCCTGCGGATACGGCGACCGTATATGCGTTGTTTTCCAGATATGGATATCCGAAGATTCTGGAGACGAAGGACATGGGTCAGAGTTGGACCGACCTTACACGGTATGGGCGGACCATCACACCTACTGACACGGTATGGGAGAGCCAGAATGGGTTCCCTGATGTCGCTGTTCAGGACCTGATCGTGATGCCTCACGCGCCCAACGTCCTGTGGGCCGGTACGGCTATTGGTCTCTTCAAGTCGAGGAGCTACGGCAACGAATGGAACTATGCCCACAATGGACTTCCCGCCGTGTCCATCTGGCGGATGAAGGTTCGGGACGACGAGGTCATAGTGGCGACACATGGCCGTGGTGTCTGGACTGTTCCAACAAGTGAGGTCGTGACCTCGATTGATGAGGAGCCTGACGAGCTGCCAACGGCGTTCAGCCTTGCACAGAACTATCCGAACCCGTTTAATGCCTCTACGAATATCCAATTCAAGGTGCCTGTGGAAGCGCATGTGCGACTCGCAGTCTATGATGCGCTCGGTCGTAGAATATCTGTGCTGACGGACCAGGTCTTTCCGGCTGGCACGCACGAGCTGAACTGGGATGCCAACGCTTTCGCCAGCGGTGTCTACTTCTATCGCCTTGAGTCTGACGGCAGGCTTATCCAGACGCGCTCAATGTCGCTTGTGAAGTAGCGGGTGTCTTTTCGGGCTTGCGCACCTTCTTTTTGCGCGAAGTGCCCCTGCTGGGCTGTTCATGGCAGGGGCATTTCGCTTGTACCTATGCCCGGATGCAGCGCGTGACCGCATCTTTCCGAGCAAAGTATCCGTGGAGCTGGGTGATGTGGTACAAGGGTGGATGACGGGCAAGTGTTACTTTGCGGCGGATGCAATACCATGGCAAGGCTCAAGTCAGCGGTGGCTGCTCCGGTCCATCTTCCACGCCGGAGACCAGTTTTCAGCACTCTTGGGACCTGGCTGCTGGCCATTCGCCGAAACATTCCTGGATGCATCCGATTAGTCAGCGTACCATGTACATCACAGACGAGCTCTTCCGCTTCTTTTCGGACCTCGAAGCCAACAACAACCGTGAGTGGTTCGCCCAGAACAAGCATCGCTATGAAGCGCACGTGAAAGTGCCGCTGCTTGGCCTCATTGAAGACTTTGCGCTTCCCCTGAGCCAGATCAGCATGCACTATCTGGCTCTGCCCAAGGCGGTAGGCGGCTCCCTTTTCCGGATTTACCGCGATATCCGCTTCTCCAAAGACAAACGTCCCTACAAGACGCATGCAGGCGTGCATTTTCGGCACGAATCTGGTAAAAATGCGCATGCGCCAGGGTTCTACCTGCATCTGTCGCCAGACGAATGCTTTGCAGCTGCCGGGGTATGGGGGCCGGACACACACACATTGAAGCTGATCCGCCACGCGATCGTGGACAATACCCCCCGCTGGACAGCCATCAAGGAGAAGCTCATCAGTCACTTTGATCTGGCAATGCATGGCGAAAGCCTCAAGCGCACGCCACGGGGCTTTGATCCAAACCACCCCTATGCTGACGACCTCCGGCGAAAGCATTTCGTGGCCGTCTCACAGCTTTCAAGAGACGAAGTCCTTGATTCGTGTTTTTTGGAACACTTGGCTGTCACATTTCGCAGGAGTGCACCATTCATGCAGTTCTTGACCGAGTCCATTGCTCTGCCATGGTAGCGCGATGATCCTTTTTCCACTGTTATTTCCTTTTCTCTTATGTCAACGGCGATGAACCCCTTTTTCACGCATGGTGCCGTCAGCTGGAGCGAGTACCTCGCCAGCGATCCGGCTGAATCGACGGATTTCTACAGAAAGCTGCTCGGTTGGCGCTATACCTCCATGCCCATGGAGATGGACGGCGGTGGCACCTACCATGTGGCGCTGGTCGGAGATACCAATGTCTCGGGCCTCATGAAGCGTCCTCACAGTAGTATCCCGCCCTGCTGGGGATTCTACGTCACTGTCCAGGACATCCACGCATTAGTCGCAGAGCATAGCCCACAGCTCTTTGTTCCGATCACGAACACGCCAATGGGGCCGTTTTGCGGTATCCAAGATCCACAGGGTGGTATGCTCCATGCCATACAATATGCAAACCCCGAAGCCGAAACCCAAGGCGTGATCGACTTTGCATCCGCATTCAGCCGGCATGGCCTCTTCAGCTGGTTTGAGCTTCACACAGGGGATGGCGCGGCGGCAGCGGAGTACTATTGCAACCTGTTTGGCTGGACCATTCAGGAAAAAACGATTCCGTTCGGCATATACCGGATGATCATGGTAGGGGAGGTAGCCATCGGCGGTATTGCTGAGTTCCTCCCCGAGAACACCCCGCCTTACTGGCACGGTTTCATCACTGTGGATAATGTGGACGACCGTACCACGCTGGCTGCCACGCTCGGTGCCGTGGTTAACACGCCCGCTTTCGATCTGCCAGGTGTAGGGCGCATGGCGCATATCCAGGATCCAAGCGGTGCCCCGCTGACCCTGATCACATACGAGAGCTGGGGCGGATAGGTAGGAGGTCCGCAGGTTCGTGACTTTATTGCCTGGACCGTTGTGCTTGCTTCGCACCAACCAGTGCGGCCATGGCAGCCAGCACGGAGTTAAGCACGGTGACCCACAAGGGCTGTACAGCACTGC
>JAAXGV010000073.1 GCA_012271185.1 Rhodothermales bacterium | reverse complement strand
AACCGCAAACATGATCCGCCGCCGGGTCACACCCTCATGTGGCGCGGCTACGAGTCAAGCCCCAATCGTGCTGTAAATTGGGACTTGACTCTATCGCTGCCCGCTCCGGCAGTATGTCTTGAACGAGTAACCGTCTCCGGGCACTTCGCCTGTGAGCGTGTACTGCGATCCGATCAGATGCTCATACGGCGGAAAGTACGTGTCCCCTTCATAGCCTCCCTCAACGAGCGTGAGCTCCAGCCTGTCAGCCAGGCCAAGCGCCTCCCTGTAGGGGCGTGTGCCTCCGCCTATGAACACGACGGGCTCTTTCCTGACAGCGTCGAGCGCATGGGTTAAGGAGCGAAAGACTTCAATGCCAGGATAATCCAGCAGCGGGCCGCGAGAGGTCAGCACCAGCATGCGTCGTCCGGGGAGCACGCTGCCGAACTGTGCAATAATGCTCTCGAAGGTCCTGCGGCCCACAACGAGAGGGCATCCACGCGTCAGCCGCTTGAAGCGTCTGAGGTCTTCACGCAGCGGCGGCCATGGCAGGCCCAGACCACGCCCGATAAGACGGTCTCGCGCAGCAAGGGCGGCGATGATTACGATCTCGGAACCTGCAGCGGCAGGAGCCATCCAGGCTACATGTTTTCCCAGTACTGCTCCGGCATGTCCTCTGCCAGGGAGAGTGCACCCTCCGCACCGATGAACAACGGGTCGTCCACTGCCGTGATGCGAAAGTTCCCGTAGTCCGACAGAGCACCCGCGATTGCGTTGGCCATGCCCTTGATCTGGCTGCCACCGCCGGCCACGTAGATGTTCTTGCGCACCCGCTCCTGCAGCATGGGCTCGTAGCGGCTGATCAGATCGATAAGGGTCTCGGCAATAGGCGGCACAAGGCTTTCACACGCCTGCGTGATCTCGCCGCTGATGTCATGCGTCACAAATTTGCCAGCCACCGGCAGCTTGACCTTGACCCGCCGGTCAGACTTGCCGATCCGTCCATGCTTTTCCTTGATCTGCCGCACCAGTGTTTCGCTGAGGCGCGTTTCAGGATACTTCTCGCGCATAAGGTCGTAGAGCTGCTTGTCCACGTAATCACCTGCCGTGTGCAGCGACCGCATATCCTCTTCTGAGGGCATGGTGCCGTGCATGATGCAGAAGTCGATAGTGCCAGCGCCGATATCTATTACACAGGCATTGTTGAGTGCCCCCAGGCTGTACGCCACGGCGAATGGCTCGGATACCACCATGAGCGTATCCGCATACTCGCGTACAGCCTCCCGGATGGCCAGCTTGTTGACTGTCAACGCCTCTGCGGGGACTCCAACAGCAGCATAGATCTTCTGGTTTTTGCCGGGCTTGGCCAGCCGGATCAGATGACGAATCAGCTGACGGACTGCTTCGTCGTCGCGCTGCGTGCCATCGCGAATCACGCCAAACTCCAGCGGCCGCACCAGGTCCACGGAAAGGCGGTTCTCTATGGCCTCTGCACCGAAGACCACATCTTTGCGCAACATCTTGCGCGCAATGAAGTCCTTGGGCCAGCCTACGTAGCTGTACTCCCAGTGCCGTTGGCCATTACTGGAGACGACAGCACTCCGGGAGGTTCCGAGGTCAATGCCGACTCGCAGGACTTCGGAGATCTTGCTCTCACCGTTGGGGGAGGTATTGTTAGCCATTGTCCAAGCCGTTGGTATGCAGCTTCCTGATTCTTTTTCAGCTATCGCCAGCACTGCAAGGTACAAAGTTTTTGTCGGCTACATGGCAGCGCTGAAAGAATTCTTGCCGGATCATGATGTCTGCCCCGGTCCTGGCGTATCCGGCCTCGCAGCTGTTGCGCTGCCTGAAGATGCGGGGTAGCTCGTGTCCTGCACAGGTCGGGAGAAACGGAGAACAACCTTGCCGCAGGCCTCCTTGCGTGCGGAAGCGGCGCCTGTGATGCAAGGCTGCTGAAGGCACGCAGCCACACCGGCTCTGTCTGAACGAACTCAGGAACAAACGCTGCCGCAAGCCTGCGTGCAAGAACGAGGTTTCATGAAGCAGCACTACCGGGAGCTGGGCAGACCGCGACCAGCGTATGAACGCCTGGATGCAGCTGTGGCCTTGCGCGAGGCGTCGACCACCTCGGTGCCCGCAGGCAGCGCAAAGGCTGCAATGCCTTCAAACAGTGCAGCCGCAATACCCTCCCGGTACTCATCAGACTTAAGCAGGGCCTCGCCATGCGCGTAGTTGATGACAGAAATTTCTGTTAGAGCTGCTGGTATCGAAAGTTCTTCAGGGGAGCCTGCATTGCGCCACCGGTCGGACAGAACAGAGAAGGGGCCACCCTTGGTGCCCCAGTCCTTCACAGCCGGGTCAAATGCCCGCACCCCTTCGTACAGGGTAGCCTGCACAGACTCTGCCAAGCGCTGTGATTCTTCCTGCTTCAAGGTGCTGGCCAGCGCACGCAAGCGGCTGCGCCACTCCGCGATAGTAAACCCGGAATTGAAGTTTTCCCGCTTGGCGAGGCGCTCAGTCGTTGCGGTGCCTCGTGGATTGAAATAGAAGGTCTCAACGACCGGCCCCGGGCTGGTTTCCAAGGCATTGACGTGGATGGACAGCAGCATGTCCGCCTTCGCATCGACAGCGAAGCCTACGCGTGCTTTCAAGGTCATGCTGGTATCAGTGCTTCGAGTCAGGTGAACGTCGAACCCGTGTGCCTTAAGGCGTCTCTCCAAGCGCAGCGCAACGTCCAGTACTACCGTCTTTTCTGTCAGCCCCGTCGGTCCGACAGCCCCAGGATCATGTCCCCCGTGCCCCGGATCGATGACAATGGTTTTGACACCAAGACCATATATGCTCGCCAGTGGCAGCGCAGCCTCCACTGGTGGCAGGCGCCCGGGGTCATAAGCAGTGCCGAACTGCTGCATAATCTGCTCATCCGGACTAAGGACGGTCACTGGTCCGGTTGGGGCGGAGTACGGCCCCGTGCCACCAAATATGGCTGCCAGGAATGCGGCAAGAACGAAGACGCGTGTGCCCCATGCAGGCGAAGGGTCGCCCTCAGGTACGCTGTGCGGCAAAGACCGGGCGATGCCCAGGTTGTCTTCATAAAGGCCACGCAGGATATCGGCCTTAGCTTCGGCCCGTCGCTTTGCCATCGGGTCTTAAACAGCTATAGGCGCAAAGATTGCAGGATGGTGCCGATAGTCATGCACCCTGAAGTCGCTGTATGCGTACGTGAAGAGGGAGGGCGCACGCCGGGCGATTTCCAGGCGTGGCAATGCATAGGGCGTGCGGGACAGCTGCTCCTCGATCTGGCTCAGGTGGTTCAGGTAGGCGTGGGCGTCACCGATAGTATATACCAGATCCCCTGCCTCCAAGCCAAGCTGATCCGCCATCATGTGTGTAAGCAGCGCGTACTGTGCAATGTTAAACGGTGCGCCCAGAAAAAGGTCGTTGGAGCGGATGTAGAGCTGGCAGGAGAGGCGTCCAAGCGCCACATAGAACTGGAAGAACATGTGGCAGGGTGGCAGCGCCATCTCAGGCACCTTGGGCGGATTCCAGGCAGTGACTACATGCCGGCGGCTGTACGGGTTCGTGCGCAGATCTTCCATCACCGCGGTGATCTGATCCACGCCCCCAAAGTTGCGCCACTGTCTGCCATATACCGGCCCCAAGCCGGAATGCTTCGCCGCAAAGGCGTTGTCCTCGCGAATCCGCGCCTCAAACGCATGGAGCTGGGTCTTCCACTCCGGGGAGTCCGATGGTGGCACCGCCTGTCCCGTACTCCTGAGGTAGTGCGTAAGCGGCCACGCCGTCCAGATGGAGATGTTCTGGTCAACGAGCGGCTTGATGCTGGTGCTGCCGGAGAGGAACCACAGCATCTCGCATGCGAGCCCGCGAAACCACACGCGCTTCGTGGTACACAGTGGAAAGCCTTCTGTGAGATCGAAACGCATCTGGTGACCGAACACGCTAAGCGTGCCTGTCCCCGTGCGGTCTTCCCGCCGGACTCCGCAGGCCATCACGTGCTGCAGCAGCGCCAGATATGGTCTCATGCCTTATGCGGAACGCCCGCGGGCCCGCAGGGGTTTTTGAGATAGTACAGCTCCAGCACTATTATACCCACATGGACCCTAATCTGCACCAGAAAAAGGGCATCGAACACCTGAACAAGGTGCTGCAGTATGCCCCGATGGTTGCTGCGAACGGCAAGGCCACCGTGCACCTGACCTATGAAGACTGGCACGTGGTAGCCGACACGCTGTTTCGCATGAACACGCCGCGCGAAATACTGCCCCCGGCCATTAAGGGGTTTCGCCTGGGGCAGCAGCACAGGAGCATCGAACTCGATACCTCTGCGCTGCTGATATCCATCGAAATGTTTTAGAACAGCATGCGGTACGTAAGCCGTATATCACGCCCCGGCAGCGGCACAAGATCCTTCAGGAAGGATGTGTGCGGCCGGGCTATGGCATTGGTGAGGTTGCGCCCCTGAAGGGACACGATGTGTCCTGTCCCGCCCAGGAAAAACTTGTAGCGCGCTGAAGCACCCAAGTGCATGTAGCCGCTGGTCGGTTCTTCGTATCGGGCCACGCGATCCTGTGCACGTACGGACTTAAGCGAGGTGCTGATGTCGATTGCGCCCAGGCTGTACGTCAGCTCACCACCGACCCTGAGTGGGGGAATCCGTGGCAGCGGCTCGCTTCTGTCCGTGCGCCGTGCTGTCGTATAGTCGCTCCATACACGCAAAGACAGGTAACGGGGATCGCTGTGGAACAGCACGCCCTCAACCTCTGCTTCAAACCCCCGGAACCTTGCTGCTGCCTGGTCCACATGAAAGACGGCCGCGCCCTCGATTTCTTCCTGCGTGTGACGCAGGTATATGAAATCAGTGAAGCGGTTTGAAAATATCGAAGCACTGGCTGTGTACTGATTGTGACGCACGTAGACAGATGCATCAAGGCTGAAAGCCTTTTCAATATTCAGATCGTCTCTGCCGATTTCATACGCCTGCGTAGCGACGTGAAGGCCCTGTGCATAGAGCTCACCAGGGTGGGGTATCTTGATGTTACTGGCACTCCTGAACGCGAAGGTGAGGGCTTCGGTAGACTGGTAGTTGACACCGAGACCAAGAGATACCCCGCCAAACGACCGCGCATTGCCCGTTTCCGGAGAGAAGTCCGCATACTCATATCGCGCTCCGGCCTCCAGGTTTAGAGATCCAATGTTCACGCGCTCAAGCAGAAAGAGAGCAAAGCTGCTGGTGTTCACTCCGGGCATATAGGCTTCCTCGCCTTCAAGCGTCAGCTCACGCCGGTCCATATGAAGGCCCGCGACACCTTGGAACCTGTCGCTAAGCTCATGATCGATTTCGATCCGGCCCTCCAAAAGGTCATTCCCAAAGGTGGTACCCACGACATCGCCCTCCAGTTCGTCATGCCCATAGGCTGTAGACCCAAACCGGAAGCGCACACCGTGTAGAAACCCCCTGTGTGCACGCCAATGCCCCTCCAGATTTACTGAGACTTTTTCCATGTCGACGCGCACGCCGTGCTCCTCCTCTTCTTCTTCCTCATGCTCCTCTTCTTCGCCCTCATGCTCCTCTTCTTCGTCATGGTGTTCGCCATGGTGCGCATGTCCGGGCAGCCCGTATCCGGTGCCGTGTGTTGTAACGGCCGCTCCGATAAAGCCCCATGATCCAATGTACGACAGGCCTGCCGTGGCCGTGTTCAGAGAGATGTTGCTGTTAGCTATGGACGAGGCGCCTTCCTCGTGGTGGTCGTCATCGTCGTCGTGGTCATCGCCGTCGTCGTCGTGGTCATCGCCGTCGTCGTCATCATCACCGTGGTGGTCGTCATCATCGCCGTGGTCGTCCTCTTCCAGGATGCTGCCTTCCGGCACTCTGAATTCCTCAGTCGCCCGCGAAAGTCCGCTGACATTCCAGGCGAAGTTGCCGGCGGCACCACGCAGCTTCAGGGCGCCCGTACGCCCCTGTGACACAGAGCTCGCACGGCCTATGAAGGCGCCCTCAAAGGCCGACGTAGGCTTTTCGCTGGGCACCCGGCTGCCGTACACGTTAACGACACCCCCAATGGCGCTGCTGCCATAGAGCAGTGTCGCAGGCCCCCGGATAAATTCAATTCGGTCTGCCAGCAGCGCTTCAACGGCAGGAGCGTGGTCCGGACTGATGTCTGAGACATCCGCAGTGCTCAGCCCCTGCTGCAGGACGCTTACGCGGTTGCCACTGACTCCTCGAATCACCGGTCTGCTGGAACCAGGGCCGAAGTAGGTTGACGTGACGCCAACCTTGCCTTTGAGTGATTCTCCCAGGCTCGCGGCACTGGCATCAATGAGATCCTGATAGGACAACGCGTCCGTCGGCTGTACGGCCTGTGAGTGGGTCGTTCCCATCAGTCCTGCCGATACGACAACATCATCCATATCGATGTGAGTCAGTACCTCAAAACGGATTTCCGCGGTCTGGCCGCCCTGAACATCAACCTCCGCGATGCCGTGGCCCCAGCGCGGGCTGATCGCTTCGAGGATATACGAGCCGCTCGGCAGGTTTTCAAACACAAAGCCGGCTTCGCTGTCGACGGATGTCAGACGCCCCATCCCGATGATCCGGACCTTAGCATCAAGGGCAAGATCACCAGAGGCGTTGTAGACGGTGCCATGAATGCCTCCGTTGTCCTGGGCCAGGGAGGCTTGCGTGCACATAAAGGCCAGCAGCGCCAAGCATGCTGACCGGATAACAAGGGGGTTCCTCTTACACATAAGATGTTTCTGGAAGGCTGTACCACTTCCAGAGACATCTATGTGGCGCTGTGTGTTAGGCGCACTGACAGAATCCCCAGAAGCGGTGATGAAAAGTATCTGGAGGGATGCATGTTCACCACTACTGGGGGACCACGAGCACAGCACTGCTCTGAAAGGTCGCGCAACACCGCAGCGGGCTGCGTTTCTGCCGCTTGCGTTATGGCGGGCCAGGTCAGTGCGGACTGCAGCCAGCCACGGTCAAGAACCTGGTCGCGCTGACACAGCAGACAGTCGCTCTCACTCAGGAAATCAAAGTCTGAATGCCAGCCGCTGCGCGTGTGGTCACAGTCATCACCATAGTGCGAAGCAAGGCGAAGCCCGTGCTGGACGCGGTGCACAGTCGGCAGTACCGCGCCACCGAGCACAAAGGCCACAAGAAAAAAGACCGCGCTCCTACGAATGCTTCCTAGACGCACTGTATCCACGTAAGTGTGATGCCTGCAAAAGAGATACCCGCCGCAAGGTACATACTACATACGCGAAAACACAAATGCAAGCTGGCAGATGAAATTCTGATGCACATGGAGGTATCTTGATTGCTATGAAAGCGGCGATCCTACTTGTTGGCACGCTCGATACCAAGGGGCACGAATTTGCTTTTGCGCGGACGCTGATCAACGCGCGTGGCCATGAAACGATTCTGATGGATGCTGGCGTGGTTGGCGCGCCGGCGACGGTGCCCGACATCGGGGCCGTGTCCGTCGCCCGGGCCGGCGGCAGCTCGCTGGAAGCACTGCGGGCAGCAGGGGACCGTGCTGCTGCGCTGGATGTCATGATTCGCGGTGCCTGCGCATTGGCAGCGGAGCTGCACGCTGAGGGACGCATTGCGGCGGTCCTGGGCCTTGGGGGTAGTGGCGGTACGGCGATTGCCACGGCGGTTATGCGGATACTCCCCGTAGGAGTGCCAAAGGTCATGCTGTCAACGCTGGCCTCTGGGGATGTGGGCCCGTATGTGGGGGTGAAAGACATCACGATGATGCATTCCGTGGTGGACATCGCGGGCCTGAACAGGATTTCGCGACCTGTCATTGCCAATGCTGTGGGTGCCGTGTGTGGCATGGTGGAGCAGCCGGCACCAATCAGCGAAGATAGACCGCTGATAGCTGCAACAATGTTCGGTGTCACCACGCCGTGTGTGATGCGTGTCCGGGAAGAGCTTGCAGCGGCAGGATACGATGTCGTAGTGTTTCACGCCACAGGGACAGGCGGGCGGGCCATGGAGGCTCTGATTGACAGCGGGTTCTTTGTGGCGGTGGCGGACATTACCACAACGGAATGGTGTGATGAAGTCGTGGGCGGTGTGCTGAGCGCTGGACCTGACCGCTTGGGGGCTGCAGCACGGTGCGGGATG
>JAAXGV010000060.1 GCA_012271185.1 Rhodothermales bacterium | reverse complement strand
TTAAAACAAGTTAACGCTTATGGGGAGCGCACCCCCGAAGGTACCCCCGATGGGGAGGCTGCGGCAGTAGCCGTGCTGCGGCAGGTGTTCAACACACGCTCGGCGGCGGAACTGGACGCCTTTGCTGATGAACTCGGACGGCTGCTCCGCGACGGTACGGAGTACCAATCGTATAATGCCTTTTGGGCTTTAAGAGCCGCCGGGAGCGAGCTCAGGGATGATGGAATACGGTATGCTGGCGCAATGGACCTCTCCATACGGATCTATGAGTCGTACGAGGTCCGTACACATCGCATAGGAAGAAGAGCCTTGTTCGGGATTTTCTTAACTGGCGGCGTAGACTACGTCCGCCATGTATTCGAGACGAGCGAAAAGCCCCCAGCCTGCCAGCGGCGTCCAACTCGGCCAGGTTTTCCTGAGCCGGAGAACCCCTGCCCCAATGTATCGACCTGGTGTAATGCGGGGTGGGTGCTGATGACCTTTCTCAGTGAAGGACCGCATCCCGATGAATATTATCCGCTCTGCGAGCGAGCAATTAAAATCGATGGCGAGTGGTGGAACGTCGCCCATTAGCCTCTGGACGGAACCCGCTGGCTTATTATCTATGGGATGCGCTGGCTGATCGCCCATCACTGCAGCCCGGAGAAGAACAATTAAATCGGGGTGTCCCTAATCTTGCGTTATGAGCATCTGTGTCCTCTACGAGGATAACCACGTGCTGGCTGTCAGCAAGCCCGCCGGACTGCTTTCGCAGGGCGACCGTACGGGTGATGATACAGTCGTGATGCTGGCCAAAACATACCTCAAGAATCGGTACCACAAGCCTGGTAACGTCTACCTTGGCTTGGTGCATCGCTTGGACCGGCCCGTCTCGGGTGTCATGATACTGGCAAAGACATCAAAGGCGGCAAGAAGGCTAAGCGCCGTCTTCCAGCAGCGCAGGCCAAAAAAGCTGTACCTCGCTCTGGCTGAGGGAAGGCTTGCAGGGCAGGGGCAGTGGGAGGATGCGCTGGTCAAGGTAAAAGGGAAAGCGCATATCGTGCCACGAAGCCATCCCGGTGCCAAAGATACCTTGCTTTCCTGGCGCGCCCTGGTTCGCGTTCGGGGGTGCACCCTGACAGTAGTGCAGCTGCACACGGGGCGTGCACACCAGATCCGCTGTCAGCTTGCGCATCGCGGCTACCCGATCCTGGGTGATAAGCGCTATGGTGCCCGGCGTACGTTTGACGGACGCAACCTGGCACTGCACAGCTACCGGCTCGTCGTACCCCATCCTGTGCTGGCCGAGCCTGTCTCCGTCACCGCGCCGCTTCCCGAGACATGGCGGCCCTGGGTGATCAGCCTCCCGGACGGGCTATAATTCATTGGCACGCCACAGGTACCAGGCCGCGACAGTGCGGTAGGGCCGCCATGCCTCGGCATGCTCAAGGAGCGCGGCCGGCGAAGGCAACTCGTCCAGATCAAAGGCGATCTTGTATCCGCGGCGCACGCCAAGGTCGCCAGCCGGAAAGACATCAGGCCGGCCCAGGTTGAAAATCAGCAGCATCTCTACCGTCCATGGTCCAATGCCCTTGAAGGCCGTCAGCGCTTTGCGTATGGCGCCCTCATCCATGGTATCCAGCGTGGCGCGACTGGGCAGCGTACCCTGGATGGCTGCTTCGGCCAAGCGCTTGATGGTGGCAACCTTGCGTCCCGACACTCCTGCAGACCTGAGCAGCGCATCGTCAACCGCAGCAACGCCCCGAGCGGTGGGCACAGCAGACCCCGGAACAAGCTCGTATACGCGTTTTCGCACCGCATCGGCAGCATGCCTGGAAACCTGCTGTGCCAGTACCGAGGACATCAGTGCCTGAAAGGGGCTGAGCTCCGAGCCAGAAGGCGCCTGAAAGGGGCCAACACGCCCAATGAGTCGTGCAAGCACGGGATCAGCAGCGCACAGGGATTGCACCGCATGTTGTGCATCAATCATGGCTGGTCATAAAATCTGTGTACAGGAACAGGTCCGTGCTGTAACCCGTGGCAGGAATTCTCGTAAGCGCTTCCAGATCACGATTTTGCCTCCTCTAACCAACCTCTTTTCTATCATGAAAACACTCTTTGCTTTTGCGCTCGCAGCGTTGTTGGCTCTTCCTGTAACCGCCCAGGAAAGGCAGCAGGAGATATCGGACGATGTCAAGTGGACACTCGTCGCTGCTCAGATCAAGGTCTCCCTTGAAAACGATCAGGACGCTGTTAAGACGCAGACGATGAAGAACGCCATCGTGCTGGCAACGTTGTATCGCGATAAGGTCGATCTGTCGGGCAGTGTGCAGGCCCTCCGCAAGACGCACCTGAACGCCACCAGCAGCAATCATCGGCGTCTTGCCCTTGCAGCGCTCCAGGCCATTGGAACGAATCGTGCACAGGACCATGTTGCACGTAACGCCACGCCGGAGCAGTACGACGAGAGCCGCCTGGTGGTAGCTTCTGTTCTGAACGACTACTACGTTGCGCATGTGAGAAACTCTTAGCTGAGATCTTCAAGCAAGACTGGTATCGGAGAGCCCCGGCCACACATGGCCGGGGCTCTCTCGTCTGCGGCCTATGATCACTGTACGTCGAGAGTGTCGGGCTTGTCTCCGCCGGTCTTGAAGACTCTGTCCCACAACCCTCGCCAGGTAGAGAACTGCGTACGGTAGTTGAGCCCCACACCGGTTTCGCTGATGATCAGGGTCTCGCTAAGCACGTCTCCCTCCCTCCGGTAAAAGAGGTCCGCCGAAACAGTGGGGCTTAGCTGAATTTCCACGATAAACTCCCCTTCAAGGCCTTGTGCACCGGGCTGGTCAATCTGCTGCCCCCGGTAAATGCCGTGGCCCCGTATCAGGAGGCGCTCGTCCAGCAGACTGAGGGCAATGCCTGCTGATATGTCAAGGTCCTCTACGGCTTCGTCGCTCGAAACACCCAAAGCAAAGTCCGCATTGGGAATCACGTGGCTGAGGTACCGGTTCAGCTGACTAGTGACCAGCTGAGAGACACTGTTCAGTGCAGATCCCGCCAGCACATCATTGCGGGTGCCTTCGGCAGAAAGCAGGAAAGAGTTGGTCAGCAGCACGCTGGAAGCATGCTGTGCTGCACGGTCGGTCTGATTCAGGTATGCTTCCAGCAGTGGTGTGTCACTGATGGCTTCCTGCCGCTGGTCCAGGGAGAGGCTCAGGTCGACTTGGACAGCGTTAAGCTCGCCACTGAGGTGCAGGTCAACGATCAGTGGCAGACTGGTTTGCAATGTTCCGCCGATATCTGCCGGCAGCCCGCTGCGCGAGGCGCGCGTCCGGTATTCCGCCTGGATGTCGAGGGTTGGATCCAGTGGGTCGCCGGTCCACTGGATGGTGCCCTCGCTGATCAAAAAGCGTCGCACAAAGACATCACCCGCAGTAAAGAGGTAGTCGCCTGCGGTTGTATTGAACGTGCCGTAGGTCGCCATATCTCCTTCACGCAGCTGCAGCTGAATGCGTGCTGTGCCTGTGCCCGTGATAATATCCCCTAAGAGCGGATCGATAACGAGCTTGATGGTGGAGCCTTCAGGAGCCTCAATGTTGAGGTCCATATCCAGCCCGGCCCCGAACTGGCGCTCAGTTGCCGGCCGGCGGGCGAGAATATTGGTGCGGCGCGAGACTGCAGCTGCCAGCGTATCGTAGGGATCGCTGTAAATGATGAAGCCGGGATCAATGGCCCCTGTGCTTTCGCGAATCGGGATATACAGCTCGCTCTTCGGGCTCGTGACCACGTTGTTGGAGTGCAACGATGCACCATCAAGCGGGCCTGTGAGTGTCACGTCGCCCGAAGTCCAAACCGTGCCATACCACGACTGGTCACGCGTGAAGGCAGACACGTTCATGATCTGCAGCTCTTCCAGTCTGCCGGCAACGTCAAAGGAAAAGTACTGATAATTATTGAAGAGCAGCGTGCCGTCAACAGCTGCGGAGCCGCCTGTCGAATCGGTTATGGCAAGACCCTTGATGTGGATACCTTGCTCATCAACGCTGACGGATCCATCCGCCTCAAAAGCCAGATTATAGCTGGGTACTTTGAACCTTGCGTCAGCAAGGTCAAGACTGGCTTCAAAGATGGGGTACTGCAGGGTGCCCGTTACCGTACCACTGCCTGTGAATGACCCTTCAACGCCATCAATGCTCGGGATTATCTCTTCAAGAAAAAATGCATCCAGCCTTCCCACATCCACCGCGAGGTTCAGGTTCCCGTCGTCGGCCTTTGTCTTGGGGCGCATCGTGCCCGTAATTACGATATCATTGTCTTTCACGTCCGGTGACAGGGTTGCGCCTTGTCTCAAGGGGTGGATGGCTGCATCCACGTCAACATCAGGCATGCCCGGGTTGAGGTGGCTATGTGCCGTCAGTCGTCCGACTGCCCGACCTCCCAGGCTCAGCGTATCCACGGTGGCGTGGCCGGTCCACCCTGTCTCGTCAGACCACTGCACGGTTCCGTCAAGGTAGCCCCCGAGTGTGCGCCGTGAGTTCAGGACGCGTGAAAGCTCCGCGAGATTCAGTCCCTCCAGCTCGGCTGATGCATGGCGGCCTGAATTCCGGGACAGAAGTCCGCTCACACGTATGCGCTGCGGAGTCGTTCCGGTCTGTACGACCGACAGCTCATCAACGGCAACAGCATCCCAAAAGATGTCAACGGCTTGTCCTGCAGCAAGCTGCCACAGCTGGTCATGGACTGTTATCAGGCCACGGTTCAGCGTAACGCGGTACCGGTCGTCAAGCAGGCTTGCCGTGGCGTCCAGTGCAACCGGCCCAATGTGCTTGTCTGGTCCTCCGGCAATGCTCAGATGTGCAGCAGCGTGCTGTACCCGCAGCGTGGCGTGTGGATCAGCTAGCGCAATGCCCCAGTGCTCGACATGCGGCGCCCGCGCAACTACGGTGAGGTCCAGCGTTTCTTCAAGCGGGGCCTGCAGTCCAGCGCTAAGCGCCAGGCTGGCTGAAGAGCTGTCGGTATTGTCGCTGACTGCGAGATCCAGAGCCAGATCTTCCGTGCCTGCGCGCAGATGCACTGCTGCCTTGATACCGCCGCGTCGGTGCAGGATGGCGCGGGAAACTGACGGCGACCAGCTGAGCCATGTGCTGACCCAGTCTGGATGTTTCACTTGGATATCCAGATCCAGACTGATGTGATCCAGCGAGGCGGCCAGCAGCGCTGCGCCAGCCTCTTGCTGCTGGCTGATCAGCTCTGGTGGTGGCCATGCTGCCCGAGGGAGTTCAGCGTGATAGCCAGGATTCGCATACAGCCTGCCGCTCTGTCGCGCTACCGCATTGCGTGTTGCGGTCGTCCACAGGTCCGCCAGTGACCTGACGGCCTGAGGCTCCACCTTTCCGCGCAATGATGCTGACAGCAGATCTCCGTCAATCATCAGTCTCATGTCGCCACCCGCTGAATGCATTGTTGCCGTTACGCTGTGTCTGGGCAGGGACAGCGTGTCTGAGCTGCTGCGAAGCTGCGCTTCATCAATATGAATGCTGAGTGCTCCCTGGATCGCACCCCACTCCAGGCCCAGTCCGCGCGCATCCAACGATCCCGTAACAGCGGACTCAAGCGAATCCTGTCCGAGCAGCGGCCCCAGATCCAGGCTGTCAGCGCGGATGCTTGCTGCATAGCGCACGCTGGCCGCAGACCAGTCTGCTGACGCTGCCAGATCGACGGCGCTCTGTGCCTGCCTGGCTTGTGCGAAAAGCCTCGCCTGCTGCTCCTCTACCGTCAGGTCCAGGCTAAGGCTGTCTACAGCGAGGCCTGCAATAAGCGACGATCCCAGTGTGCCGTGCAGGGTGGTTTCATGGCTCTCCAGCGCTGTTCCTGTGCCTTGAAGCTGCGCTGTGCCACTGAGCCTGGTGCCTTCAGGCGGCAACTCCAGTGCGTTGCCTCTGATGTCGGCGTGGTATGTCCAGCCGGTATGGGGACTGCGGCCCAGCGCTGCGGCGAGCGCGTACGTGCCTCCAAGAGCCTGACCTTGGGCCCTGGCGTCCAGGGTCATTGTATCGCGCGTGATCATCCCGGTTGCGTGGGACTCAACAGTGGCAATGTCCGACTCCGTTATCCAGGCGGGAAAAGCCTGGCTGCGCACATGCGCGATATCACGAGGATGGACCGCTGAGGGCGCCAGATCCATGGCGAATGCGATGGAGTCAGGCCACCCGCTCACGGTACCTGAAGCGAGAACCTGAGAGGCGCCCCAGACAAGGGCCAGCGATTCTACTTTGGCATCGCTGGCAGTGCCGCGGATATGGCCCGATACGAGCGCAGTGGTGCTTAGTGGAAGCTTGGGAATCAGCCGTTGCAGTTCTCCAAAGTCGAGAGAGCCTTTGTCAAGTGACAGCTTCCATGCAAGATCTCCAGCGCGCACACTGCCTGTGACTGAGCCGTTGCCGCTGATGTGGCTGGAGCCCAGGCGCATATCAGCCTGCTGTACCAGGACGGAGTCACCTTCAACCACGACGGTGATGTATGCGTCGTGAAGATACAGGTCTTTTCCCGCGACCTGTGCCTCCTGTGCCTCCACGCTGATGACCTTGCGGGTGGAGTCCCACCCGATTGTTGCCAAGGCATTGACCTCATCGATCTGGAGCTGAAACACGTCGTTCAGCCATGAGCCATTCCCGCCAGTATCCTGCAGGATTCCTGTGACACTGCCCTGCTGCACCACGAGGTCGGCTGATTCCAGCTTCCAGACAGAGCCGGCGGAAGGATTGCGTCGCCTGAGCGGGTCCGGAAAGCGCCATACACGTGCGGAGTCATGGTGTATCATCAGCGATGGACGCAACATCGTGATGGTGCCTGTCTCAAATCGCCAACTGATAAGTGCGGTCCAGCGCGGGGTGCTGGTGACAGAATCCACTGAAAGCCACAGGTGTCCCTTGCTGTCAAAGATGCGCACATCACTCAAGAAGACCTGCCGGCGCAGATTGCCCCTGAGTGCACCAATCTCGAGCGTACCGTGGTAGGTCGATGCAAACTGGGCTTCGAGCTGGTGTCTCAGTGCATCATGTCCGACCTTGGTGCGTGTGGCTGCGAGAAACAGCAGTATGCTGGCCAGAACAATGGCACCGACAGTGTAGAGTACTGCGCGCATGAGAGCTCAGTGGTGGTGCCAGCCGTGCCGCAGTCCTGTGCGTGCTACTTTGTGTCCGTTCTGAAAGGGGCAGCTGGCAGGTCGTCGGTATTGAACAGGTTGGCTCTGTCAGGGTTGTCCGCCCATGCGTACCGTACGGCAACAGGCGCCGGCACTTGCGGGCTGGACACCACCACATAGTCCTCAAGGATTCGCGCGTTCGCCCACACAAACTGGCCGTCTGCTCCTGCGATCGCAAACCCGCCAAGTTTTTCTCCCTTGGCCACAAGCCCGCTCCCCGTGTGGTTGAAGGTGATACGCACCTCGCTACCTTCAATGGTGTGTCCGGCGTACGTTGGTCCGGAGTAGGTCAGGGTTTCACCATAGGCCAGATGCCGTGCCGCCAGCGCCAGGCGTCGCCCAACATCCTGCTTGTTGCGCGGATGGATATCGTCCGCCTCTCCGATGTCGATTGTCACAGCCTGACCCACGTTCGGCAGCTCCAGGGCGGCGGACTGTGATTCACGCAAGAGCGCCCAGTTGCTTTCACCAGGTCTGGCCGGTGCCTCGCGGAAGTTTGCCAGTGAAACAAAGAGGAAAGGCGCGTCCTCGTTCTGCCACAGCTCGCGCCAGCGCGTGATAAGTCTCTGAAACTGCGCCCGATACCGCTGGGCGTCGTCAGCATCATTGGCATTGGACTCCCCCTGATACCAGATGAACCCGGTGACTGGGTACCGCAGGATGGGGTGAACCATCTTGTTGAAAAGGAGCGTGGCCAGCTGGTTGGGATTGCCATTGGCACCCACGGTGTACTCTCCAACGCGAAACTTCCACGTCTCCGGCAGTGCCACGATGCCGTTGGCGGTCTCCAGGTGGAAGGGATAGTCGCTTTCGACAATGCCACCGTGGCCTCCGGTGTCCAGCACGCGAATTGCTATGGTGTTGACGCCAGCCCTGAGGGCGCCATCGGGGACAGGGTATGTGCGCGGCAAGCGATAGCGGTTTGTCTCGCCAACCAGCGTGCCGTTGACATAGGTCTGATCTCTGTCATCAATCATGCTAAGCTTCAGCACCGCGCTGCTGACCTGTTCTTCTGTGAGTGTCACCGTGCCGCGATACCACACGTAGCCATTCAGGCCCTCAAAGCCATGCTCTTCGAATCGGGCAGGGACCGGCATGTCCGACCAGCCGGACTCGTCCAGGTTGGGGTCCGCCCACACAGGTGTTCCGTCTACCATGCCGGGGTCGTCTGTGCCTGGCGCGTTACGGGAGGCCTCAAAGACCTGCAGCAGCGAGTCTTTTCGCTGTTGTGCGGCAAGGAGTCCCGCCTGCACGGCGGCGCTGTCCTCCAGCTGCGCGTCGACATCGAGCCATGCCTCGATGCGGCTGCCGCCCCACGACGTATTCAGGATGCCGATCGGGACGCCCGTAGCTGCTCTGAGGTCTCGCGCGAAATAGTAGCCTACTGCCGAAAAGTCCCCTACCGTGGTCGAGTCGGCTGAATACCAGGCGCCGCCAGCCAGCGATGTCTCCGGCTCGTATGACCATGTCAGTGGTACCTTGAAGTGGCGAAGCCGGGCGTCACCGGCCGAGCGGATCTCGTATTCCGCATCCCTGGACGCGCGAACGCGCCACTCCATGTTGGACTGACCTGAGGCGACCCAAACGTCACCAAACCACACGTCCTGTGCCTGGTGTGTGGTGTCGCCTGTGGCGATTGTCAGCGTATGCGGGCCGCCGGCCTCGTGTGCGGCCAGCTCGACGCACCAGCTTCCGCCCTGGCCTGCTGTAGCCTCCTGCTGCTGATCGTCCAGTGACACCATCACAGTAGCGCCAGGCGTAGCCGTGCCCCAGACGGGCACAATAACATCGCGCTGCAGCACAGTGCCATCAGAAAAAAGAAGCGAGGTGGTAAAAGGCACCTCAGCGGGCCGGCTGCAGCCGATGAGCAGCACAGCCAGGGTCAGAGACAGACGCATCACGTGTATTCGGAGGAAGTTGTGCAGACAGGGAAGATACACAACGGTCCGGGCTATTGGCGCGTTGGGATTTTGTTTTTGTCACGCCGCGCCAGACCACGTGTTTATAGTACCTCAGCGGGTGCGCCTTTCCAGCTTTTCCGCCACTGGACATAACCGGCAGGGAGACGCATACGGCTCCTGCTTTCACAGAAGTGCAGTGCCGCTGCCAGGTGAGCCTTGCGTCCTTCATCTTCGTGATCCGCGCTTCCGGCTCCTGTTGCTTCGCCACACCAGCAAAAAAAATCAGATTACAGCACAATGGGGACTTGATTGGAAAATGCCTGTGGGCTGACGCATCCCGCAGGGGCGGACCACCTCGCAGCAGTGGTGAAAGTTCTGCAATGGGACCGGAGCGAAGGGGCGGCCTGTGCTGTTTGGGAGCATCTCTGTGAGCCGTCCCGAACGGCTGCGCAGGAAAAGCCGGGTGAGTTGGGAGACGCTCGCCCGGTTTTGTGAGGGCTTCTCGACAGCGCCCGGGACCGGCAGTCTCCAAATTGCGTATACATTGCTCTTAGTATCCACTGGTGATTGTGCCATGCAAGGCAGCACCCGCACTGACAAGGAGTGTGCCGAGCTCCCTGGGTCTGCGTCCAACTCCGAGCACAGTGCCCCGCTGACACAGCCCTTTTCGTCAGATCCGCCTCGGAGGCGTGTAAAGGACCGTGGCCGGGCGAAGTACTTCCATGGCCGGGAAGAGGTGCTGGGCATAGTGGCGGAGCTTCGCGCGGACGCGGAACAGGGGGCAGCAGGTGACCAGGGCACAACCTTTCTGATACAGGGAGCGCCTGGGGCAGGGAAGACTGCGTTGTTGTACCGGTGCGCAGGGGAGGCCGCGCGGGACGGCTGGATCGTGGCGAAAATAGATTCGCGCGCCTTGCACGATCCGATACGTATGTCTGAATGCTTGGATAAACCGTACATCATTCAATCTGAGCGCAGTGTTGGGGCAACGCCATGGGTCGCGTCAGTGTCACGGACGAAGACCGAGGCGGGAATTTCCAGTGTGTCTCGGCTCCTCGAAGTCGCCGCGCAGGAAATGAAGGGGCTGATGCTCGTGCTGGACGAGGTGCAGAATATCCGGGACTACGCCAATCACTCACACAAGCCGGAGGTCAAGGATACGCTTAATTTGATACATAATGGCGAGGTAGGGCGTCCTGTCATTCTCCTGGCCGGCGGACTGGGAACCTCTCAGAAGGCGTTTGGCCGCCTGGGCATTTCCCGCTTCCACGACGGATGCATAGTGAACCTGGGGCGACTGCCTGCCAGTGCCGAGCGGGCCGTCATCCAGGACTGGCTGGTAAAGGATGGTGGGGCGGAAGGGGACGCAACACCTTGGATCGATGCTATTGCCAGGGAGACACACGGCTGGCCGCAGCACATCATGTGCTTCGTGCAGCCTGCGGTTCATATCGTGCACAGCAACCACGGACAGATGACGCCTGACGGACTGGAAGCCGTGTTGCGGCAGGGACAGCAGAGGAAAGAGAACTACTATTTAGCCCGGGTTGAGGATCTCGAAGAACAAGACCGGATGGTACTCGGCAGGGCGCTCTCCACAAGGCCCGCAGACGCCTCATTCCGTGGTTCAGAGGTGCGGGGTATATTCTCTGGAGAATATTCACGCGCCGAAGCGGAGCGAATTTTCGAATTGATTGTGCACAAGGGCGTGCTTGCGCGGACACGGGAGGGCAGGTTTGCGGTGCCTATCCCGTCCATGCATCATTGGCTGGTGTATCAGTACAGACGTGCCCGCACGCAGCAGCAGGATGCGGGCTTGTAGGCCTGAGCTGCGCCCAGGAAGCGCCGGCCGGCGTGCTTAACAGACGTTCTCCAATCCCTTTGCTGCAATGCACCGGCAGCAGCGCGCCGGGTTCCTGCTGCTTCCCCATACTAGCCAAAATCAGATTACATCACAATTGAGGTCTGACTTTCTACTGGTTCTCTATAATAAGCCGCGTCGGTACGTTATAGCACTGTTGCCACTTTGCCTGACTCGTCTTCATGATCCGACTTTCCGGATCGGTGAAATTTCGCTGCGCCGTGCTTTCGGGTTTCCCGTAAGCCCGACGAGAGGCCGCTTCATGTGTGTCCTTCCCTGTCGCCGTCCGCCTCCACACGCTCTTGGCGACGAGCACGCTCCTCCGCCAGGTCTTCAGCAGCCATCGCATCCAACGCAGCCTGGATAGCTCTGCTGAGCTTCTCGGGAGAAGAAAAAGCTTCGGGCAGCTCATCGCCCCGAAGATCCACCCCGTATCTGGCATCTTCCTCCGCATCCTGAAGGTCCGCCTGCAAAATCAGCGAGGAGATCTCTTGCCTGATCCTCTTTTTCTCCGTGATCGTACGACCATATTGTACCACTTTGTGCTTGCTCGTACCCGCGCACACCTTCATCCTGGAAAGCGTGCCGAATTTTGCCATCCCAACTTCGTAGGCCATGCGCACGACGCGCACAAACAGTGCCCGGAAATCATTCAGATGACGCTTCCGGAAAGCACAGATCGTACGATGACTGGGATAATTGCCGGCGGCCAGCACACGAAAGGTAATGCTGTCCTCAACACTCCGGGCGATTTTGCGGGAGGAGAGGATCAGAGGATCCCTGTGGCATAGGCATAGATCAGCA
>JAAXGV010000076.1 GCA_012271185.1 Rhodothermales bacterium | reverse complement strand
AGCCGCCAGCTCTGGTGGGGGCACCGCATACCGGTCTGGTATTACACGGACGCCGACGGGTGCATTGACGAGTCACGCGGATTCGTCGTCAGCGTAGAGAAGCCGGAAGCGGGCATGGTACAGGAACACGACGTGCTGGACACGTGGTTCTCGTCGTGGCTTTTCCCTTTTGCTACGCTGGGCTGGCCCGGTGAGGACGAGAACACAAAGGCTGATCTGGCCTTTTTTCATCCCACGCATGTGCTCGTGTCCGGCTACGATATCCTCTTCTTCTGGATCGCGCGGATGATCATGGCGTCTCTGTACGTCATGGGCCAGGTGCCGTACCGTGACATCTTCATCACAGGGATGATCAAGGACAAGCTTGGCCGGTGGATGTCCAAGAGCCTGGGTAACGGAATAGACCCGCTGGATGTGATTGACCGGTATGGGTCCGATGCGGTGCGGTTTTCGCTGACAATGCTTTGTGCTCAGGGCCAGGATATCAAGCTGGACCCGACCGTGTTCGAGATGGGGCGCAACTTTGCCAACAAGATCTGGAATGCCTTCAATGTCTTTGGCCGCTTCATGCAGCCGGGACACGCGTACCGCAGAAGGCGCCAGCTGCAGGAGCTGGACCTTGTGGAGCGATGGATGGTGTCGCGGCTGGATGATCACATACAGGCTATCGAACAGGACATTGCGCGCTACCGCCTTAATGAGGCGATGGCAAAGCTCTACGCATTGCTGCGCCGCGACTATTGTGACTGGTACCTGGAACTTATTAAGCCGCAGAAGGGGCAGGCCATGGATGAAGACACCATTGCCTTGGCGATTGAGCTTTACGAGAAGCTGGTATCGCTCCTGCACCCCTTTATGCCGTTTGTTACGGAGGAGCTGTGGCATCGCTTGCGCCCGCGCCCGCCTCAGGCAGCCTGCATCGTGTCTCCATGGCCGGCACATACGGGGGAGCGAGATGCTTGGGCGATAGAGACCTTTGCTCTGCTGCAGGAGGTGATTTCGGGTATCCGCCATGTCCGCAGCGAGTACAGGGTAGCGCCCGGCAGACCTGTTGAAGCAATACTGAGCCTGCCTCCCGGAAAAGAGAAGCTGCAAAAGACGCTGGAGGACTGCGCCAGGTACTTTGCGCGTCTGGCAGGCGTGGGGAGCCTGACGGTGGCGACAGGAGTGGACAGTCCTGCGTTGTCTGCCGCCCTTGTTGTCAAGGATGTGGAGGTCTATCTGCCGCTGGCCGGCATGCTGGATGTCACGCAGGAGCGGGCCCGCCTGCAGGCTGAGATTGCACAAAAGGATGCCTTTTTGGCTCGTGTTCATCGCAAGCTCCAGAACAGGAGCTTCGTCGAGCGTGCCCCGAAAGCGGTTGTAGACCGCGAGCGCGCGAAAGAGCGCGACGCGCTTGCGGAGCTGGCCAGGCTTCGTGCCATACTGACGGAATTGCAGCAGGGGTGAACAGCCGGTTTGCATATCCGGCTTTTTGCCTGCTGCGGGGCGGATGAATATTCTTTAGCTGTCGTGCTGGTATCATGACGCTGCCGCATGTCTTTTGCGCGACGGGGTCCTCGTGGCCGCGGCGCAAGAGGAGCGGTTTACGCGTCGGAAGCATGACGCGTCGTTTCCAAGGCACGCAATCACGTACTGCCTGGAGGTAGGCGGCATTCAGGGAAAGGACCTGGACGCAGTAGCCTACTACGACAAGCCTTTTCTGACCTTTGAGCGCCTGCTCGAAACGTATGTGGGCTATGCGCCGAAAGGCTTGCCGTCCTTCCTCAAAGCCATGCCGCTTTGGCTCAAGAAGAAGCTGTGGATTCCTGAGCAGATACGCAAGGAGCTGGGCTATGAAGGCATGCTGGTTTTTCCTGAGCACCACGAAAGCCACGCTGCGAGCGCATTCTTTCCTTCACCGTTTGACAGGGCGGCTGTCATTACAACGGATGGTGTTGGGGAGTGGGCGACGACAACCTACGGCATGGGAGAAGGGGCTGTGCTGCGCCTGATGGCGGAGATTCATTTCCCGCATTCGCTGGGGCTCCTGTACAGCGCAGTCACGGCTTTCTGTGGTTTTCGGGTCAATAGCGGCGAGTACAAGCTGATGGGTCTGGCCCCGTATGGTGAGCCCGCATACGCAGGGGTGATTCGGGACGAGCTGATTGACCTCAAGGCGGATGGCTCGTACCGGCTGAATATGGACTATTTCACATACCCGGCCGGGTTGCGCATGACCGGGCGGCGCTTCGCCCGCCTCTTTGGTGGCTCAGCGCGGCAGCCCGAGACGGCGCTTACGCAGCGGGAGATGAACCTGGCCTCCAGCATCCAGCTGATCATCGAAGAGGCAGTAATCACCCTCGCCCGGCATGTGAAGCGTGTCACTGGTGCACGCAACCTCTGCATGGCGGGCGGGGTGGCGCTTAACTGTGTGGCCAATGGCAAGCTGATGCGCTCTGGACTCTTTGATCGGCTGTGGATCCAGCCAGCGGCGGGTGATGCTGGTGGGGCGGTTGGCGCCGCCTTCATGGCCTGGCACATGGCCCATAAGCAGCGGCGGTCTCCCCGGCAGCCTGACGCCATGCACGGCAGCTACCTGGGGCCCGCGTATTCAGACGAGGAGATAGCGGCGATGCTCGAAGCACGGTGTGTGTCGCATGAGAAGCTGGATGAAGATGAGCTCTGCAAACGTGTGGCAGGGCTGTTGGCGGAGGGCAAGGTTGTGGGCTGGTTTCAGGGACGCATGGAATTTGGGCCTCGGGCTTTGGGTGCACGAAGCATTCTGGCCGATCCGCGAGGCAGGGATATGCAGCATCAGTTGAATCTGAAGGTCAAGTTTCGCGAGAGCTTTCGCCCCTTTGCGCCCAGCGTACCGGCTGAGGCCGCAAAGGCTTACTTCGACATCGATGTGGTAAGCCCCTACATGCTGCTGGTTGTTGGGGTCAGGTATGCCAGCTGCTCTGGAGAAGGGCTGGACCGGCTTCGTCACATCCGGTCACCAGTTCCGGCTGTGACGCACATTGACGGCTCGGCAAGGGTTCATACCGTGGATGTGTCCGTTAATCCGCGGTTTTGGCGCCTCCTGCGGGTCTTTGAATCGATGACGGACTGCCCGGTCCTGGTGAACACCAGCTTCAACGTACGTGGAGAGCCTATTGTATGCACGCCGTCTGATGCCTATCGCTGCTTTATGCGCACGCACCTGGACGCGCTTGCCATAGGGCCGTATCTGGTGCAGAAGGCTGAAAGGCCAGCCCCGTCGCTTACCACGCAGGAGAGGGCTGTCCCCTGTGGGCTGGATTAATGCCGGACTAGTACGCTGGCACGCTTGAATCCACCATGCGGCTCCAGGCCAGTATGCCCCCGTCCAGACTCACCGCCTTGCTGAAGCCCGCGTCACGCAGGAGTTGAGCGGCTGTCCGGGATCGCACACCGGAGCGGCAATGTACTACGATTGGATTGTCGCGGCAGCTGTCCAGCTCTGCCAGGCGCTGTCCCAGTTCTGGCAGCGGAATCACCATGTCTGCACCCAAGGAAGCGATATCCGCTTCAAATCGGTGTCGTACGTCAAGGACAAGCGGGCCCTGCGCACTCTGGCGCAACGCATACAGCTCCTGTGCCGTTATCAGCGGTACTGTGCCTGTATCATTCGCGAGTCCGCAGAACTCCTCATAGTCGATAAGACGTGTGATGGCTGGCGCATCGCCGCATGCGGCACAGGTGGGTGCGCGGCGCACGGTGAGTGTCTGAAACGTCATACCCAGCGTATCCACCACAAGCATGCGCCCTGCCAGTGATGTTCCGATGCCAAGCAGCCACTTGATAACCTCGGTAGCCTGGAGGCAACCCACAATGCCAGGAAGGACGCCCAGCACACCTCCTTCCGCGCAAGAGGGTACCAGACCGGGCGGTGGTGGTACAGGATACAGGCAGCGATAGCACGGTCCGCCAGGCGCGCCAAAGACAGAAACCTGCCCCTCGAACTGATAGATGGATCCGTAAACGCAGGGTACACCGGTCAGCACACATGCATCGTTGGTCAGGTACCGTGCGGGAAAGTTGTCCGTGCCATCGGCGACCACGTCGTAACGGCCGATAACTTCCAGCGCGTTGTCGCTGTCAAGCCGTACGGGATGGGTTTCAACTGTTATGTTCGGGTTGAGGGCTGTCAGCTTTTCGCGTGCGGAGGTGACCTTGCGCTTTCCCAGATCTGGAGCACTGTGCAGCACCTGACGGTGGAGGTTGGTCACTTCCACGGTGTCAGCATCCACCAGCCCCAGGCGTCCAACGCCTGCTGCAGCCAGGTAGAGCGCCATTGGCGATCCCAGCCCGCCAGCGCCCACAACAAGTACCGATGCGCCTTTCAGCTTGTGCTGGCCCGCCAGCCCGACTTCCTTTAGCGAGAGTTGCCGGTGATACTGTTGAAGCTCCGCCGGGGTCAGTGTGTCAGTGCCTGGCATAGGCCCAAAGCCCGACCTCGTCGGGCAGTCTGAGTTGTACAGCAGCCGGCCCGTCAGTGCTGTGTACGGGTGAGCTCAAAATGCTTACCTTTGCATGCAAGTAAGCAACGCGAACATGATGCCGCCTGCCATGCGCACCCTTATCTTTGCCCTCCTGCTCATGCCGACTGTGCTCCATGCTCAAACACCGGAAGAGGAAGTGCGTGACACCATTGAGCGTCTCTTTGACGGCATGCGTGCTGGCGACAGCACAATGGTGGCGAGCGTGTTTCTCGATGGCGCAACGATGGGGCGTGCTACCGAGGAAGGATTCCGGGCAGGCGGCACCGATGGCTTTGTGCGTGCGGTGGGGTCGCCGCGCGATCAGGTCTGGAATGAGCAGATCTGGGATGTGGTGATTAAGGTGGATGGCCGCCTCGCTATGGCATGGATGGAGTTTGCCTTCTTTCTTGGCGACACGCTGCGGCACTGCGGTGTTAATGCCATGATGCTGTATCGGGGCGACGACGGCTGGAAGATCACCGGGCTGGCAGATACCAATCGCGGGCTCGACTGCGAGCTGCCTGACCACTTGCGCTAGGGCGGCCTAGTCGTTTTCGTCCTTCGTAACACCTGTTTGAATGGGCACCGGGTAGTTGGCCGTAAAACAGGCGTTGCAATATCCCTTTTTTGCCTTGCGGTTGCCTCTTCGCACCGCCTTCATGAGGCTGTGTACTGACAGATAGGCAAGGGAGTCCACGTTCAGCCAGCGGCCGAGCTCCTCTATGCTGCCGAACCTGTTCGCGATCAGCTCCTCATGGCTCGGAAAATCCATGCCGTAGAAGCAGGGGCTCACCACGCTGGGAGAGGCGACGCGGAAGTGGACCTCCTTGGCCCCCGCCTTGCGAATCATCTTGACCAGCAGCTTGGCCGTAGTACCCCGAACGATGGAGTCATCCACCACCACGACGATACGGTTGCGCAGGACTCCGTCCACGGTGTTGAACTTGCAGCGCACCTTCATCTCCCGCTTATCTTGGCCAGGGGCAATGAAGGTGCGTCCGACGTAGTGATTGCGGATCAGCCCGATCTCATAGCGGGCTCTGTACCCCAGCTTGTGGCACTCATTCACATAGCCCAGTGTGGCTGTGTTGGAGGAGTCCGGTACGGAGATGACAATAGGGGGCTTTTCTTCCGCGTTTACGCGCGGGACTGGTGCGTCGTGCGCCAGCTGCTTACCAATCTTGCGGCGGACCTTGTCAACCATCTCCCCGTAGATCCTGGAATCTGGCCGCGAAAAGTAGATGTACTCGAAGATGCACTGGCTGATGCCATACCGTGCAGGCAGGTGAATGCTCTGGAACTCGCCAGTGGCACAGGAATCCCGGTCTATGATCAGGATCTCACCAGGCTTCACGTCACGGATGTACGTGGCACCAATCATATCGAAGGCGCACGTCTCACTCGCTACACAATACGCGGTTCGTCCCGATGCTTCATAACGTCCCAAGGCTAGCGGTCTGAACCCGTTGGGGTCCCGGACAGCAAAGAGCCGGTCATCCGTCAGCAGTACCAGAGCGAAGCCGCCCTCAAGCTGCATCAGCGCGTCAATGATCTGATCGAGCTGTTTCTTGCGGCGGCTTGTAGCAATCAGGTGCAGGATCTGCTCCGTATCTGATGTCGATTGGAAAAGGGTCCCGCGTTCACTGAATGCTCGCCGAAGCTCCCGGGCATTGGACAGGTTTCCATTATGGGCGACAGCCAGGTTGCCGTCCTTGTAGTGGACGTTGAAAGGCTGGATGTTGCTCCTGTTAAGCGAAGAGCCACTCGTGGAGTAGCGTGTGTGTCCGATAGCGGCATCCCCCAGAAGCTGGTTGTTAAAGATGCTGGGGTCATCAAAGGTGTCCAGGACGAGCCCGAAATCGCGGCGCGCAGGCATCACGCGACGCTTCTTGTGCTCATCATACGTAGACGTGACGATGCCACACGACTCCTGGCCGCGATGCTGCAGCGCGTGCAGCCCGAAGTAGGTGAGACGCGCGGCGTCCGGCATGTTGAAGATGCCGAAGATGCCGCAGTTATCCTGAACAGATTTCATGAACCAGCGCAGGCATGAGGACACAAACCGCCCGCATACGGGACTGATGCGCGAAAGTTATGAAAAGGAGAAGCAATCTACACGCCGGACGCCAGCACTTTCGGTCTGCTGCGTTGACACGAAGGCTGTATGCGCAGGTGGGGGCAGCAATCTTTTGCTCACGTGACCGCATTGTCCAGCATGCTGCAGCGGTTCTGTAAGGGCGGAAGCTCAGCGTGCAGCGGACCATAGGCGGGCGTGTCCAGACAGGTTCTGGTATAGTTTGTCTGATACCGCTGTGCACGCAGGCCAGTGTCATGCCACACACTATGAATCCATCTTTACCGTACTTACGCGAACCAGCCCGATCCGGTTGTTGTCCACGGATTCGACGACCATGTGCAGACCTTCAAAAGTGATTTCCCAGCCTTCATCCGGGATGTCCCCGGCCAGGTTGAAGATGAGACCTCCCAGCGTCTCAAAGTCAAAATCCTCTGTATTAAGCCTGATTTCCAGGAGGCTGTTAAGGTCATCCAGGTCAATGCGTGCGTCAACGCGGTAGAGGCCTCCTGCGATACGTTCGGCCAGCGACGCCTTTGTGTGGTCGTGCTCATCTTGGATGTCTCCAACGATCTCTTCAAGCACATCTTCGAGGGTGACCAGTCCAGCTGTGCCTCCATACTCATCCACGACGATTGCCAGGTGCATCTTCTTTTGCTGGAAGTCCTGCAGCAGGGCATCCAGCTTTTTGCTCTGCGGAACAAACATTGGCGGCCGCACCAGTTGCGTCCAGTCAATTCGCTCCTGCTTCTTGGACAGAAACGGTAGCAGATCCTTCGCATATACGATACCCAGGATATTGTCCAGATGCCCAATGTAGAGAGGGAGCCTGGAATGGCTGGACGAGCGGATAAGCCCCAGTGCCTCTGGCAGCGATGCCTGGATGCTTAGTGCTGTGATATCCAGCCGGTTGATCATGATGGCACGTACCGGGGTCTTGCTGAACTTCAGGATCGCATCGATCCACAGATGTTCGTCTGCTTCGAAAGCATCTTGTTTTCTGCTGATCTCGGCCATGGCCCGCACGTCCGCCGGCGAAATCTTCTCGCGTGTACCAGGCTGAGCCCACCGGAGGAAGCCCCGCTGCGTCTTCCGGGTCCATGTGGCAAGGACCGTGACGATGGGGTAAAGGACAATGCCGGCCAAGTATAGCGGACCGGATACCCATCGGCTGTAAGGTACTGCATGGCGCGACGCATACAGCTTCGGTGTGATCTCGCTGACTACCAGCAGTACGAAGGTCAGCGCCACGATCTCCAGCAGGAAAACGACCTCGCGTGCCAGCCCCAGCCCCTGTGTCAAGTGCTCTGTACCCAGTGCGGCCAGTATGGCGGCAGAAACGTTGACCAGCGTGTTGAGCACGAGGATGGTGATCAGCGCATGCTGCGGTTTTTCGAGGAGCGTCGTGACGCGTCTGCTCGCGCGATCTGTACGCTGACTGAGCGCTTCTCTTTGGGCCGCATCCAGTGAGAAGAGTGCCACCTCTGCACCTGAGACGACCGCGCTTGCGATCAGCAGCAGAACAAAGGCGACAAAGCCGGTGACAAGCGGTGTGCTGATCACCGCCAGAAACAAAGCAGAAACAGGTTCTAAAGGAGGCTCGCTTTCCAATATCTTCCTGTGGGTGTTGCCGCTGCGGGGATCCGCACCTTGCGGTGCTCCCTTGACAGGACCCTAAAAGTATGACCCTGTAATCACGATGTAAATCAGCGTTCCCACCCCATCGCCGGCCGGGGAGGAAAAGCGTCAGATGTTGGCAAGTCCGATAGCAGAACCGGCCAGGATAAACCCGGTTGCCTGCGACCACCAAGGGAAGCCATACAATGATCAGCTCGGGTTGACCGGGAAGTTACTCTTACCTATAATGAGAGTCAAGACTGCGCGTATTCTTCACATGGGTGAAGCAGCGTAAAGGCCCGGAGAGAGTGCACAAATTCCGCCCCCCTGTGTTATAGTTGCTCCAACTGGCTTGTTTCCGTGTATTGGAACCGGTATCATGATCCATCGTTATGACAGGCGTTTCCGTGCAGGCATACGAGCGGCGGCTATCGCACTCATGCTGTGATGGCGCGTATCAGGTGCATGACGGCGACAGATAACAGACCAGCAGCATCACAGACAATCTATGAAGAGCAAGCTATTTGTGGGCGGGATTTCGTGGGGTGTGAGCGACGAGGAGTTGCGTCGCCACTTTGAGCAGTATGGCACCGTGCTGGAAGCGCGCGTCATTCGGGATCGCGAGTCAGGCAGATCTCGCGGATTTGGTTTTGTCACATACGAAAGCGCGGACGATGCGGCCATGGCAAAGGAGAAGCTTGACGGCTCCGAGCATGCCGGCCGTACCATTCGTGTCAATGAGGCAGAAGAGCGTCGTCGTCGCTACGACACGTACGGTGGCTACAGCTCGCGCACGAGTAACGGCTACAGGAACTGATCAGTCCGCTGCACGGACGGTCAGTCCGGATTTCAGCATGCGCCGTAAAGGGGCTTCTTCCGGTATCGGCCGTGTCGCGTTAAGGGAGCAAATCATTGCAGGCCCTGGTAAGGGGCGATGCGTGCGTTGTGCTGTTTTCACGGCGCAGGAGGTATGCCGTGCCGTCAGCGGTGTGGTTGCGCGCAGCAACAGAACCTCTGCTCATGGCCTGTACCCCGGTTCTCCGCATTGCCACCGTTTTGAAGGCGTAAGCGGTTCAGGATGCGCTCCGCACGCTTGCTGCGGCGTGACATCTCCTGTCCTCAGGGCGCGTTATCTCGGTACTGCAGGTGTCAGAACGGCAGGTCGTCCTCTTCGTCGTCTTCATCGACCTGCGGACCTGGGCCACCGCGCGGCCTGTCCTCATCAAAGAGATTGGGCTTAGAGCTCCAGGTCTTTTCTGGAGGCGGGGCCGGGCTGTCCTGATCCTCAGTGCGTGAAGCCTGCGACCATCCTCCCCGGTCGGTGCTGCGCCGCTCTTCGCGCCGGCTGCCAGACCTGTCGCGGGGCTTTCTGTCCGGTGCGTCACGTTCATCAGGGCCGCCACGCCGTCTTTCTCTGCCGTAGTCGTTGTCCCGGCCGGTGGCGCGCCGCTCTTCGTGCCGTCTGCCAGACCTGTCGCGGGGCTCTCTGCCCGGTGTGTCACGTTCATCAGGGCCGCCGCCCACCATGATCATCCGCCGCCCCTTGACTTCCGTAATCCAGCGCTTGTTGCCATCTCTATCTTCGTAGGAGCGCGTCTGCAGTGAGCCTTCGATATAGACTCTGCGACCCTTTCTCAAGTACTGCTCTGCCACCTCTGCGGTACGGCCCCAGAGCACGACGTTGTGGTAAGACGGCCTGTCCTCCCATTCGCCCATGTCGTTTTTGTACCCCTGGTAAGTAATCAGCCGCAGTGTGCAAACTGAATTGCCAGATGCGGTGGAACGCAGCTCCGGATCGCCCGCGAGCTTGCCCAGCAGTGTGACATTGTTGACGGTTAAATTAGCCATGCTCAGCTTTCTGTCTTTGAAGTGTGAATGTACGGCAGCCGGTTTTCATAGTCACCTGCATGCACTAACTTAAGTGCTCTCGAAAGGTAATACACGCGACCTCTGACATTGGTGTGTCAGCAGGGTTGGTTTCTTTCTGTCTTCATGTCCACGAACGACCGCGCCACAGCATCTTCTGAGGCTTCTTGCGCACCATACGAGGCCCTGATAACCATCGTCCGCCGGCTGCGAAGCGAGTGTCCCTGGGACAGAGAGCAGACGCACGCCTCTGCGCGGCATCTGCTGGTAGAAGAAGCATATGAAGCTGTTGACGCCATAGAGCAGGAGGACTACGATGAGCTGAAGAAGGAGTTGGGAGATCTGGCGCTGCAGGTCATCTTTCATGCAGTCATGGGGGAGGAGGCTGGACACTTTACACTCTCGGGCGTGATGGAGGCGGTAGCAGAAAAGCTCATTCGCCGGCATCCGCATGTGTACGGAGATGCGAAGGTTGCAGGTGTAGAAGACGTGCTTAGCAACTGGGAGGAGATCAAGCGTGCGGAGCGGCAGGATCGGTCTGTCCTGGATGGCGTTCCCATACACCTTCCTGCGCTCCTCTGCGCGCACCGCATGCAGGAGAAGGCTGCAGGCGTAGGTTTTGACTTTGAGACCCTTGAGGACACATGGGGAAAGGTCGAGGAAGAGCTTTGGGAATATCGCAATGCCGCAGATGGACCGGGAGCCGAAGCGGAGCTCGGGGACCTGTTATTCGCGCTCGTGAACTACACCCGGCGCATCGGGATCAATGCGGAAAATGCGCTCCGGGGTGCCAACAGAAAATTCAAACGTCGCTTTGCCTTCATTGAGGCCCGGCTGAAAGGCCACAACCTGCGCTCTGTGAGCCTGGCCGAAATGGACAGGCATTGGGATGAAGCCAAACGCCAGGAAGTCTGAGCGCGCTACTGCTGGCCTTCCCCGTGCTTGTTGAGGCTTGGATCGCGGTTCAGGAATTCCTCGTAGAGTCTCGTATGCCGACTCTCCATTGGAATCCGGTAACCCGCGATGAATACGTGATGAATCTGCGTCTTCGTTTCAAAGGGGTCGCCATCTGACACAAAGAGCGTAGCCTCTTTGCCAACTTCCAGGGAGCCGCGCCGGTCGGCTACGCCAAAAATCTCAGCCGGCACGATCGTGACTGCCCGCAAGGCCTCTTTGACGCCCAGGCCGTAGGCGGCCGCAAACCCCGCGTTGTACGGCAGGTTGCGTGCGTTTTCTGTCTCTCCGGAGCGAATGGCCACCTTGACCCCCGCGGCGTGCATCAGCGATACATTGCGGTACGCCTTGTCATACCTGTCGCTGTCCCGTGTGGGCACGGACAGTACCGGGCCCACCAGGCATGGAATACCCGCCTCGGCGATCTTGTCCGCTACGCGCCAGCCTTCCAGCAAGCCCGTGAAGATGACGCGCTCAAGGTCTCTGCTGTCCACCCATTCCAGCGCAGCCAGTATGTCTTTGGCGGCATTTACGCGGATGATCAGCGTCTGCTCTCCCCGGACCACGGGCAGTAGCGCATCAATGGACGGCACGTACTCCGGGCGACGCCCCTGTTCAGGGTTGACCTGGTAGGTGGAGTCAATGCGGTGGTAAAGCTCCGCGCTGTCGAAGGTGTCATTCAGCTTCTTCAAGGCCTCTTTGCTGGCTTTTTCGATGTCCTCGTCTGACCGCGGGTCGAAGCGCCCCCGTCGCCCCGTAGCCGGAAACGACAGCGTCATGGCCTCAAACCCGGCATACATCTGTGCCGGCGTATAGCCGTGGAGGTTGATCAGCGCGGCCTGCCCGGGCAGCATGCCGCCAGAGGGTTCAGTCAGCACGGTGGTTACGCCGCTGATGCGTGTTACCGGGATAGCCACGCCATTGGGGTTGACAGCAGTAAGCGCCTTCATCTGAGGGGACAGGTCCCCCAGCTCTCTGGAGTCCCGGGTTTCCGGGAGCGACCCTACCTCGACAAGGCCAAGCTGCGTGCCGGTGTCGATGAATCCAGGATATACCGTCAGGCCGCTGCAGTCGATGATCTGTGCGCCTTGCGGAATGTCCACATCCACCCCAAGCGCTATGATGATGTCATCCTCCATCACCAGTGTACCGCGCTCAATGGTTTCGCCTGTCACTGTGACGATGCGTGCGTTAGTAAGCGCTACCGGTCCCTCCGGTGAGGCGGCAAGGCCGGCCGTCAAGACAATAGAAAGCAGAATATTCATGTTGTTGTGCTGATCACTCGCTGGTGAGAAAGCCGTAGAGATCAATGCCGTCCTCGTGCAGGCAGCGGCTGTGATCGTCATGTTCATGCAGAATGACCGTATCAATGCTGCCCTCGGGATCAACGCTGAGCCGCATATCATCGGGGTCGCTGTCTATATCGAAGTAGACGATCCCGTCCACGACAGTTTTCTGGGGTACGGCGTAGACCGACAGCGGGTGTTTATCCAGAATCACCAGGTCGCCGTCCTTGCCGATTTCGATTGAGCCGACGCGGTCTGCAATGCCGAGCTGCTTCGCCGGGTTGATGGTGACCAGCGCAAGGGCTTCATTGTCGGTCAGGCCACCATATTTCTGTGACTTGGCGGCTTCGTGGTACAGGTGCCGGTTGAGCTCTCCGGAGTCCGAGTTGATGGATGTCAGCACGCCGTTGCGTGTCAGTATTGCCGCATTGTAGGCCGTGGAGTAATACACCTCAAACTTGTAGGCCCACCAGTCGGCAAATATCGATGCGGCAGCGCCTTCCGTGCCGAACGCCGCAAGCTCGGGTGCAATCTTGAAACCTTCGTTCACGTGCTGAAATGTCACGCGATCCACCCCGAAGTCCTCCAGCACGCGCATGAGCATCAGTATCTCATCGGCCCTGTAGGAGTGGCAGTTGACGATGATGTCGCCGCTCAGGATGTCGGACATCACCTCGAGCTGGCCATTATACGGAGGTGGGATGGCGCGGTCGCTGGTGCGCGCTTCCGCTTCGTACTGGTCCCAAGCTTCCTGGTAGCGGATGGCTTTGTTGAAGGTTTCGCGCAGCACATACTCCACCCCCATGCGGGATGCCGGGCGCAGGTTGTTGCCGCGTCCGTGAACGCGCGTGGGGTTTTCTCCCAAGGCGAACTTGATGGTACGCGGTGCGCCTTCCATGCGCAGACCGTCCGGATCGATGGCGCCCCAGCGGTGCTTGATCGTTTCGTTCTGCCCGCCGATGACATTGGCGGAGCCATGCATCACGTGCGAAGTTGTTACGCCACCCGCCAGTGCGCGGTACAGCGAGATGCTGTACGGATTAAGCACATCGCCCACAGAGACCTGCGCCGTTACGGGTGCTGAGGATTCGTTGACGTTGCTGATAGCGATATGTGAATGTGCGTCAATGATGCCGGGCATGACGTACATCCCCGCGGCGTCAATGACTTCCACGCCTGATGGAGCGGTGATGTCCTCGCCGATTGCCCGGATTCGTCCGTCAACAATGAGCACATCGGTGTTTTCCAGGGTCCCGCTGGTTACAGTCAGCACGGTGCCGCCGTGCACCAGGATGTCACCGGCAGGCGCTTGCGCCCGGGAAGGCAGTGCAGCGATGAGCCCGGCGACGAGAAGACAAACAGTTTTCATTGCAGTCGTGATTAGAGTTTCGGATCCGTTAAGCGCTTGCCGGAGATGGTGGCCGAGCCAGCATCAGAGGTTGCCTCGCCGTCAAACTCATCACCCGAGACAGTCACGGACACAGATACGATATCAAAGTTGTCCAGATCAAAAGAGAACGACAATACGTCATCTTCGAGCTTCACGCTGGTGATGTCCATCTCTTCATCAGCAATGTCAAGTGTGATCGTTCCTGTGAGGTCATCATTGATCCTCAGGGAGCCCCTGACATCGCCGTCCGGTGTTGCAGCCGTGAATGACCATGTGCCTGCGACTGCCGCAGCTGCGCTGTCTGAGCCCTTGCCGTCCTCCTTCTCTGCTTCCAGCTCAAATTTGCGTCCATCGACAAAGACGTAGCGGATCTTCGTCTCTTTATCGAAGATGCTGCCGGTCGCAACGACAAGGTTGCCCATCTTGCCTTCTTCTATGGTGCCCATCGTGGCGGACATACCCAGAATTCTGGCTGGGTTGGTGGTGAGCGCTGCCAGGGCAGCTTCTTCAGATAAGCCGTTTTCAACGAGCGTGCGCACATTCGGCAGCACGTCTCTGGCCTTTGTGTCGATGGTCGTGAAGCCGAATGCAAAGCCTGCCGCATCCAGTGCACTGGCGTTGCGCAGGTACTTCTTGCGCTCCGCATCGCGGCGAGCTTCAAGGTTTTTCGTTTCAGCGTCCAGGTCTTTCTGGTCGCTGACACGAAGCAGCGGGTTGTAGGCGGGTTCGGGTGCCTCAGGCAGTGCACCTGCCGTATCTGTGGGCTTGACCTCCGTCGAGTCAGGCGCCTTGTCGTCCGGCTTCCTCCCGCTTTTGTCCTCGGGAAGGTCCAGCGTAAGCATCAGGGGAACGCTTGCGTCCTTCAGCTTATCGATGACGTCGAAGCTCTGGTTCAGCCCCGTCAGAACTGCCTTGAAGCCCAGCTCGTTGCGCAATGCCAGAACGCGGTGCACATCAAGCGCGTCTTCCGTGTGAAAGAATACCGGCCGGTCTTTGTTGATCACAGGAAAGAGCGCATAGTGCGTCGGATCATAAGATGGTCTTTGGATTCCGGTGGGGTCATCCGCGTAGAGCTGCTCAATGCGCTGGCGCCGCTCGGCCTCATGAAAGAGCTGCCGCATCTTGGCGATCACCGCCATGTCGGTTCCCGGGTACATCCGGCGCGCGGATGCCAGCTGGGCAAACAGGGAGGTCTCGCCGGTATAGACCAGCTCGTTGGTCTTGTCGCCTGCGAGCAGAATGATGGCGCCTGTTCCCGGCAGCATGCGGCCGCGCGGCACGACATGGGCAGCTGTAAAGCCGGCCTTGCGAAGGTCCGCCAGGCTCTTCTCATCGGCTTGGAGCAGCGTCCGGACATCCAGCCCGGGCAGAATCCCTGCTTTCTCATCAGGAGGATACCCCGGGTCATCAGGCCGCTCAGGCCGTTCCCGCTCTTCTAGCTCGGGGATTCCCACGTGTGAAAGGCCATCAATAAAGCCGGCATATACTGTGAAGGAATCCGCGGCAATCCTTTCGGCATCAAAAGGCACCGTCACATCTGTTCCGACGGCTGTTATGAGCCCGTCACGAATGATCACAGTGGCGCGCGCGAGGATGCGTCCTGGCGCCTGTACCACCTGTGCACCGACGAGAGCGTAGGTGCGGGTGACATCAGGTATTTCATTACCGCTGTCCACCTGTGCCTGTGCTGCCAGAGGGCCGGCAGCCAAAGCCGTGAAGAGGAGTATGCGGCCGTATTGAAGAGTCATTGGCGGAAAGGGTGGGTGAGCGCAAAGATGTCAATATACCAGCCGTTTGCCAAGCCGACCATCACTGCGTTGGCAGGCGCGTGTTTTTTGCTAGAGCACCTGCCACGGCGAGCCCTCGTATGTGACAAGGGCGAAGCCCCCGGTGCCAGCATCCAGGGCAGCAACGTTCGGCTGCGGTTATCTCTTTTGTCCTGACGTACAGCCACAATGAATCCGGTCACCGTGCACAGTATCATGATCATGCCCGCTAGTCAATCATGAGCGTCAGTTCCTTGATGCGCCGGGACACCTCATCGCGGGGCATGCTGTTGTACGGCGCAGGCAGCAGGTCGCGGCTGGTGCTTTCCAGGACCGCAGCCAGCGTCTGCAGCTCAACCTGCTCGGGGTAGGTGGGCGGAATAAAGTCATCCACCACATGAGCCAGGACTTCAGCGGTCACTTTGGTGTTTTCGCCTCCCAGGGCAGCTGCCCTGAACTTTGCCCGTGTCAGCAGCGCCTCCATGTCCGCGCCGCTATATGTGCATTCGCCGTTCAGCAGTGCCTCGGGAACGTCTTCAACCGGAATGTCAAGCCCAGTGCGACGCATCATGACCTGTAGCAGCTCCAGGCGCAGATCACGTGTGGACGGGTAGAAGAGTGCGAGATGCTCCTCGGCACGTCCTTGCCGCTTGAGGTCAATCGGCATAAGGTCTGGCCGCGCGGTGATCAGAAAGAATATGATCCGCCCCCGGTGCTTGGTGTTGCTCATGAAGGTGGCAATCTGTCCAAAGACACGCTGCGACACGCCGGAGTCCCCCTGCGCGCTGCGATTGCCCAGTGCTGCATCGGCCTCATCAATCATCACCGCCACGGGCGGCATAGCCTCCAGGAGGTAGAGGATCTTTTCCAGGTTGCCTTCCGTCTGTCCCTGCCACTGCGAGCGGAAGTTCTTCAGTTTAACCATGGGAACGCCGATCTCGCCTGCAAAGCAGGTGACAAGGAACGTCTTGCCCGTACCTACGGGACCGCTGACCAGGTAGCCCATCGGTATCACGTCTCTGCGGCCCCTCCGGAGAGCTATAGCGGCCTGACGCAGATGCTTCTTCGCCTCTCTGTGGCCTGCCACCATATCCAGGTTGTAGTCTGTTGCCACGAACTCCAGCATCCCGAAGGCGGCCTCTTCGATCATTTCCTTCCTCATTTCGGAGAGCTTCTCGAAGGTGAGCCGGACACGGTTTGTCAGGGTATCTGCCAGGATGGAGCGCAGCTGGACGAAGCTCAGGCCCGCGGTGTTGTCGGCCAGGTTCTCCATCGATACTTCCGAATGAGCCTGGAAGTCGTCGGGCTGGTTGCGACAGTGCCACTGGACCATGGTCAGCCGGTCGCTGGCATTCGGCATGGGCACCAGTATCTCCCCTGTCCAGGGGCTCTGGATGTGTTGCTGGTTAAGGTCGCTCAGGTTTTCTGCAATCAGGCAGGCGGTGAAGTCGTGCTGCAGGAAGAACCGGTCGTGCGCCCACTGCTGCAGGATCACGATCGCGTTGCGATCCGCTGGTGAGTATGCTGCTGTCTCCGCCATGGGGATGACGGTTTCGGCAAAATCAATGATGCATGCGATCCGCTTGCCGTCATGCAGACGCAGCCGGAAGTACTGGTCCAGCAACTGCAGTGCCAGGACCGGGTCTTGGAGCCGTTGCCTGGCATACGACGTACCGTTGCGCGTATCGTAGGCCTGCAAGTACTGGTCAAAGTCTGTCCGTGAAGCCTGATTCTGAAAGGTGATCCCCTTCGCGCGGCTGTACACGGCAATGGCTTGGCGCCGCTGAAAAAGCTCCTCAGTCAAAAACGTGATGAGATCCTTGTAGCTGAGCTGGTCATCCGGCTGTGTCGCCTGTACCAGGTCCCGCACGTTGCCATGCAGGATAAACTGGTTTACGGTACCGCCCAGATATTTGCGGGCAAGCGTCGTTGCCCATGCAGGGGCATGGGCAGTTGTCCTTTCGTACAGAGGGATTCCCAGATCAGGCGCTGGCTGATCGCCGACAGCCCTGTCCGCACGGTCGCTTGTTCCTGTCTGTGTCAACGCATGCACGCTGTCCATAATCTCCCGGGTTACCTGCCTGGTCGACCTGCAAGGTACGCAGGCTGTGCCCTATTTGCTTTATCGGCATGCTGCTGGCCTTGAACCGGGTGACGGTTAAGCTACTGTGACCGTCTTGTCCAGGTACACATTCTGAATCGCGTTCAGGATACCGATGCCTTCTTTCATGGGCCGCTGAAACGCTTTGCGCCCCGAAATCAGGCCCATTCCTCCTGCACGCTTGTTGATCACAGCAGTCGTGACAGCCTGCTGCAAGTCATTGGCTCCGGATGCGCCGCCCGAGTTGATCAGGCCGCACCGGCCCATGTAGCAGTTGGCGATCTGGTAACGTGTCAGGTCGATGGGGTGGTCACTCGCCAGGTGCGTGTAGATACGCTCATCGAACTTGCCATAGCTGGAATCGCCGTAGTTGAGCGCGACGTAGCCGCCGTTAGAGGTTGGAAGCTTCTGCTTGATGATGTCGGCTTCGATCGTCACACCGATATGGTTGGCCTGCCCGGTCAAGTCGGCTGACGCCTCGTGGTTGACACCATCAACCTTGAATGCTTTGTTGCGCACGTAGCACCACAGGATCGTAAGCATACCCAGCTCGTGTGCTTCGGCAAAGGCTTCGGACACCTCTTGCAGCTGGCGGTTGGAGTTGGCCGAGCCAAAGTACACAGTAGCACCAACCCCGACACAGCCCATGTCCCAGGCGTTCTGCACGCTCGCAAACGGGATCTGATCGTGTGTGTTGGGATAGGTCAGCAGCTCGTTGTGATTGAGCTTCAGTATGAACGGAATCTTGTGCGCGTACTTGCGCGCCACTGCTCCGAGGGCACCATATGTGGAGGCAACAGCGTTGCAGCCGCCTTCAATAGCGAGGCGAATGATGTTTTCCGGGTCAAAATAGGCCGGATTCTTTGCAAAGGATGCACCACCCGAGTGCTCAATTCCCTGATCGACAGGCAGGATCGACACATAGCCTGTACCGGCCAGGCGTCCGTTGTCAAACAGGGTTTGAAGTGCGCGCAGCACGCGTGCAGTGCGATCGGAAACGCCCCACACCTCGTCCACAAACCTGGGTCCAGGCAGATGCAGGTTCTCCTGAGGGATTGTCGTGCACTTGTGCGTCAGCAGCGCATAGGCGTCATCACCCAGAATCGCCGCGGTGGTGTCGGGGGTAAGTACTTGCGTCATTGCACTTGGTCAGGAATGGACTAGCAGATGGAGAAGGTAGTCAAATCAGCGGAAGGCAGGGAGGTATGGTTGGCCAATTTTCTTTGAATTGCGATAGCTGACCTGCACCTCGCGCGGAATCGGCGAACGCGACTTCATCAGGTCGGGAAGCATGCGTGAGAGAAGAGCCGCCAGGAGCAGCCCTTTTGACCCGAGTCCCGTGAGCACCCAGATGCGATCTGCTATCGGGCCTACCATTGGCAGTCGCGTTCCGGGGACCCCTACGCGCACGCCCGCTGCTGCGGACAGCGGTGTCAGTCGGTCCAGTCGCGGGACCATGGCTGATGCCTGGCGCAAGATGTTCCGGCTTGCCGCTGCTGTGGGTGCTTCCGTGGTGAAGCCCCGCTCGTAGGTTGTTCCGACGATCAGCTCATGTTGTTCAGGCACAATATAGCCGTGCCCTGAGATCGGCATAAGTATATCGTAGCCAGCAGGTCGCGGCACGCGCACCACTTGTCCCTTCGTTCTGTGCAGGTTCAGTGCGTTAAGCAGCGAAAACTTCTTGTATCCGCTGCCCAGGCACAAGAGTACGCATGATGCATGGTAGCGGCGGCCGTCTTCTGTCAGCACAAAGGCCATCTGTGGCGTTGCGCCCCAAGACCTTATGCATGTACCCATCCGGATCTTAGCGCCATTCCTGACGGCAGCTTCCATGACTGCCTTGATAAGCCTTGGTGTGTCCATGACGCCGCCGCTGCGGAGGTGGAGCGCGCCACAGGCGACGCCTGCGCTGCGAAACCGGCTGTGCAGTGCATCGGCCTCGAGCCATGTGGCGTATTTGGGCCAGGCATCAGCTACGGCGCGGAAGCTGTCGGCCTGCATCTGGCTGGAAGCAGGCCTTAGCACTCCGCAACGCTGGTAGCACTGCTCTGCGCTGGCTTCGGCTACGAGTCTGTCCAGGCTGTCGAGGGCTTTCAACCCTTGCCACATGGGGCGGCCACGCAGACCGGCAAAAGGGTTCACGATACCTGCTGCAACGGTTGATGCACCAGAAGGTCCTTTACCAGCCTCCAGCAGCATTACACGGTGGTGCTTGCTCAGCCAGAATGCGCTTGAGGTGCCGGCCAAGCCAGCACCTGCTACGATGATATCGAACGTGTCTGCCATCAGCGCCGGTGTGGAACCATGCTGAACAGCCTATGTTTGACGCCAGACACGTGCCCGTAGCTCAGCTGGATAGAGCGTCTGACTACGGATCAGAAGGCCGGGGGTTCGAATCCTCCCGGGCACGCCTGCGGGCGCACTATAAGGCCCGGTATTGGGATTAGCTAGGAACGTCGCCCAAGTCCCAGGCCTGTACGCGCTTTGCGCTGGCCGATTTTTGCATGATCCGCGAGAAGTTCGCCTGCCTGCGTGGCTTCAGTCTATACGCGTATGCATGCAAGCGTGCAGAGTCACCCTGCAGGCCGGAGATTCGCCACCAAAACGGTTCAGACCGATCTGTTGCAATCAGGAATGTGGGTGCATTCCACTGCCAGCTCGGGCCTTCCTGAGATGAGTCACGCTTGGGAAGACTGAAAGTTATTCCTGCTTACTACCCGAGCTGGCAGGCTTCGCGACACAGAATCCTGCCTTCTTAAGGAAGGTCTGAACCAGATATCATAGCATGGCAGTCCGGGGCCGGGGGTACGTACCTTGACTCGGATCCTCATTCACCAAAGCTGCATTGCCATGCAA
>JAAXGV010000075.1 GCA_012271185.1 Rhodothermales bacterium | reverse complement strand
ATTCTGTGTTATCATGCCGCCTATACTAAGCGGCATGTGTTAGAAAGTTAAGTCGAATATCTGATGACTGGGTAGAGTTAGGTCCCAATTGCAGCACAAATGGGCTTGACGCTGTGCCGAAAGTGATGGGCAGAGCTATCGTCAGACGGGGTGTGCCCGGCGTGAGCGAAGACGAGGTCGCCGTGCTGGCGCTCGGGCAGAGCATCTTCGAAGGTGCGGGCTCGGGCCTGGCCCTGCGGGTCCGTGATGCCGGGGTTCTGTCTCTGACACGAGGCAGGTTCACAGGTCGCCTGCTGCACGGCCTTCCACGTGGTTGACGGCCTGCACAATACCGTCGATCATCGTGTCGAGTCCGAGATGCGAGCGTGCGTACGCTGATGCATTGCTCGCATACCATGCCCTGTTCGCCAGGATCTGTTCAACAGCGTCAACCATGCAAAAAGTATTACCGAATGGCGTCAGCAAGCCGTTGCGGCCAGGCTCGAGGTAAGCAATCTCAGGGCTGTGATATCGGATGCGCGGGTCTGGCGACTGCTGTGAAACAACAGGCAGACCCAAGGCGAATGCATGGTTGATGGACAGGCCCACGTATCCCGGGTTAAGCAGCACATCGGCCGCATAAAGGTAGGGGGCGGACGCGTGCAGGGAGGTCAATGCGCCCAGCATCACAATACCGCCAAGCTTCCCGGCACCCGCTCGCACAGCCGCACGCTCGGGGCCATCACCAATGACGACGAGCGTGGCCTGCGGATGCCGCTTGCGCAGCATGCCAAAGACCTGCAGCAGCTGGTCAGTGCCCTTGGCCTTGATCAGCCTGCCCAGAAACACTATCACCGGGACGCCCGGCTCCAGGCCGAGGCGCCGGCGTACCGCCTGGCGACCCTCGCGCTCCAGCTCCTCATGCAGCACCCGCAGCGTGCCGGTATCAAGCGTGTTGGGTGCCACAAAAATACGCTCTGGTGCCACGTAGGGCCGTATAAGGTCCGCCACAGGCGCTGAGTAGCAGATACACCCTTCCACACTGCGCGCCAATGCGATCCGGTAGCGGGTCATGGGTGCCCACAGCGAAAAGGGGTGCCGGTTCGATGAAAAGTGCCCCCAGATCAGCCGTGAAGCACCGGCACGACGCGCACGCCGCAGCAGGAACGGCAGCGTAGCGGAGCGAACAGACTCCTCAGCGATTACTACCGACGGGTTCGGATAGCGCTTGAAGGCGTGCCCAAAAGGCTGGATGTGAAGCTTTTCGCCACCGATCCACACATTCCGCATGGGGAGTGTCGTATAGCCGCGGCCACCCGCAACGGCCAAAGTCTGCAGGGACGAGGATCTGGGCGGTGGCCCAGCACACACGACAAGGCGACCACCCAGGCGCTCGTTCAATCGCGCCAGGGCGGCCTGCCTGTAGCCGGGCACCATGCGCGTGAAGTACAGTACGTGGTTCACCGGGTCACCTGCTCAATCACACCCAGAAAGCGGTCCGTGACCTGGTCGATGCTGAACGTTCTCTCGGCGTACGCACGGGCGGCGCGGCCCATGCGCTCGCGCGCCGCATCATTTCCAAGCAGATCCAGCGCAACCTGCCCCAGCGCGCCAGGATCACCTGGCGGAACGATGTGCCCCGCGCCGGCCTCAGCGACGATACGGGCAGCAAGGTTGGCAGCAGGCACAGCCAGGAGCAAGGGTTTGCCTGCCGCAAGATAGGTAAGCACTTTGGAGGGGACCGAGAACACGCTGGCGTCCTCCTCCAGCACAGCCACAAGCGCCGTGGCAGCTGCATACAACGCGGGCAGTTCCGCCTTCGGCTGGTAGGGCAGCACTGACAGAGCCGGCAGGTCCTGCGACGCTTTCTGCTCTTTGAGCCAGTCCGCGCCCATACCCTGAGAGATTACCACCACACGGGCCTGACCGCGAACGGCTTCGGCCAGGTGCACCAGCAGCGCAGGGTTGTGTTTCATACTGAGCGTGCCTGTGTAAAGCAGGCACGGTGACGCCGCAAGCTCTGCGGCTAATGCCGGACGGTCCGGGGCAGACACGGGGTCCAGGACCGCCCAGTTTTCGATCACATGGATCCGGTTGCAATCCGCACCCATAGCCTCTGCGCGCGACACGAAGTCTCCGGTCACAGCGACTGTTGCGTCGCTGGCAGCGAGCGCCGAGCTCTCCAGGCCCTGGAAGTACTGTCCTATCAGCGTGCCAGCGAACCCCATCTTCTGTCTCAATAGCCGCTGCGTCGCCTCTCCGATGAGGTCCTGCAGCCAGTAGATAATCGGGATGCGCATGGTCCGGCATGCCTTCACAAGCCGGTATTGCGCACTGAGCGGCGCATTGCCGGACAGCACAACCGAGGGGCGGAATTCCCTGCAGACAGCGGTGATGAGGGTCCCGTATTCCCGCTCCTGCCGCCATCGCGTCAGCAGTGCATACTTGTTGAGCGGGCGCCGCAGGTGAAGCGCGCGGATCAGCAGGCCGCGATCGGTGACCTCCTCCATGCCTGGGGGTGTCGTCTGGTGCGAAGCACAGTACACATGGCACACTGCATGCCCCCTCGCAGCAAGCGCGCGGCTGAGCTGCAGCGTGAAGGCGTAGCCGCCGAAATCGTGTACCAGGATTCGCATCTATACGTGCGTAGGAGGCGGGATGTCCGGAAGCAGGGCACCCATGATGGTTTTGCAAAACTGCTTCGCCGTATTGCGCCTGCCAAATGCGAGGGCCGACGCTTTATTGAAAGGCATGCTGCTGCCACGCAGCCACTGCGACAGTCCGGCCGCCACTGCGCTGGGCCGGACGGAGTCTACGGTAATGCCAAGCTGGTGCGTTTGCACATAACGTCCTACCAGGCCGTAGTTCGGTCCAAGTACGGGAACCCCTGCCTGGGCGGCCCGGATCAGTACGCCGCTGGATCCGACGTGGCGCTGATAGGGGAGAAGCACCAGGTTGGCGGCATGGAAAAACCCTGCAAGATCTTCTTCATCTGCGAAGCGCTCATCGTGTATGATCTGTACTTGCGTGTCGGCGCGGCACTGCGCAATCCTGTCCCGAACCCGTACCGCATCGTGCGTCAGGGCGCGCCCGGCGATGACCAGAGACAGCTGCTTCTGATGCGCGGCGGAAAGCAGGGGCAGGGCTTCCAGCGTCTGATAAATGCCTTTGCGCGCGGCGATGCTCCCGAAAAAGAGCGCTATGCGCCGACCCTGAGCAACCCCCCACTGTGCACGCTGGCTTTCGGCATCATGCAGCGGAGGATGGACAGGGGCGCCGTCCGGCAGTGCAACGACCTGCGCAAGGCCTTTGTCCACGTGTGGAACCACAAAGGGATCAAGACAGAAGAGCGCCCTGAAATGCGGATTACGCAGGGCAGAGTGCAACAGCAGCCGCTTGCGCAGTTGCACAACCCGGTCCCTGAGCTTGTGCGGACCGGAAGGTTCGTAGTGAAAAGTCGGGCGGAAGTATATCCCGGACAGCTGAACCGGATAGCTGAACCTGAGCCCGAGCGCCAGTGCCAGCTGAACCTGATCGAAGTACATGCACACAGCATGCGATGGCTTTATTGTTTCCACATACCTTTTGAGGAGCCGTCCGTGCGCAAGCGCGCTGCTGAGGTGACCTTGCGTATCAACGGTCTCGCTTATATGCACAAGCTCCACGCCCTGCACCGCATGTGCTGCATCGACCACATCGCCATGCCGGTCAAAAAAAGCCGCAGGTGCTGTGACCGTGAGCCGTCCCCGGAATCTGTGCGTGCCCCAGTGCTCAACAAGCTGCCGCACGTACTGCCCGTGGTGCCCGCCGGCGTAGAGATCAAACAGCATGATGTGTGGCTGCGTCATCACGAGGTCCGGCCCAGCCACGGATTCAGGTATGCGTGCAGGAGATGCCGCCACGCCGGCACAAGGACGATAGCGGCCAGTGCCACGGGTCCTGCCAGCGCCACCCAGAAGGAGCCTCTGTAATGCAGCAGCAGCGGCCACAGTATGGCCAGACCTGCAATACCGGCAGCACCCACTGCGAGGCTCCGGCGCTCCACAAGCGAGGAAAAGCTGATCGGGTACTCTCTATGGTAAGCCACAGTGGTAACCAGGCTGCCCGCAATCAGAGCGACAGTGAACCCAACGATAACGCCGGTGCCACCAAGCCAGTATCCAAGCAGCCAGCCTAAAGCCCCGTTCAGCAGGCCAATGACAGCGCGTCCGGCAACGTTCCAGCGGAGAGTTCCGATGCCCATGTAGGCGAAGTAGGCGGAGTTGGAGAGCAGATTCAGAAACCACCCCACGAACAAAAGCACTGAAAATGTGACAAAGACGGGTTCGAAGGCACTATGCCACAGCCACGATATCAGTGGCGTTGCAGCGATCAGGAGCGGCAGAGAGAGAAGAACCAGAAACAGTACGATGCGAAAAGACTCGACATAGACTTTGTTGAGCAGGGAGGCCTGCCGTTCCTTAAGCTCCGCAATGGCGGGCACCAGTGACTGATGGGCTGCAACGATGAGTGCGCGCAGCTGGAACACCATGCGGTTTGCAAACTCAAACCAGCCGGCGGCTGACAGACTGCCAAAGATGGACACGAGCCAGCGTGTCAGCGGCTCAACCAGGAGCCAGAAGATGGCCATGACCTGAAACTTCAGGCTGTACCCCAGAATCTCCCGAAGCGCATCCCAGCGCCACCTCCCTGGAAGCGGCGGCAGGGAAGGGAGCAGGTTGCGGGCTACGATCCAGGATACCACCAGCAGCAGCACGGCCTGCGTCAGGTGTGCCCAGGCAAGACCCAGAAGCCCATGCCTGGGCACAAGCACAAGCGCCGCAATCATATACGCCAGCGTACCGCAGCTCTGCACAATGCTGCGCAGATCAATGCGCTGGCAACCGTCAATGGTGCCCAGTGTTACGCCGGCAAGTGAGATAATATAGAAGGATCCAAAAGCGTACGGCAGGATGCTGTACGCTTCAGCCAGCATCATGGGTGCGACACGAAGCTTGCTGTGTATGGAAAGGGCCCAGGTGGCTGCGGGGTGCAGGCTGCCGAGGACGACAAGCAGAAATACCGCCAGAGACAGCAGTGCAGTTTGAACTATCAGTGCTGCGCGTTCCAGATTCTCCCTGGCGATGTGCATCGAGACAAACTTGACCACGCTGCTGCCCAGCCCCAGGTTGGCCAGGCTGCTGACGGAGGCGGTGATCAGCACAATGGACCATATGCCAAAGCGATCGATACCGATCTGGTCCTTTACGAAACGGTAGAGGAAAAAGAATACCACACCAGCGATCACGGCCTGTGCGCTGGCTGCAAGTGCGTTGACCGACAGTTGCCGCTTACGAATCAGCATGGCTGCTGCGATACGCGGAGAGCACCTAGGGATCGCACCGGAAAAATAGTCCGTCCACCTGGAGTAGCTGCCCCGTAACAGGGTCGTCAATGACAGGCTGCAGCGACATCAGCGCGAATCCGCGCGCCTCAAGGTGCGTGATCAGGCCCAGAAATGTCGGTTCATCCTCATACAGCGGGGCCAGTGAAAGCTCTGTCTGAACACCGATGATCTGTGGCAGGGAGGCCTCAGCACCCAGGAGTACCTGCTGCTCGTATCCCTGCACATCAATCTTGAGAAACGTGCTGGTACCCTCGCCGTGATACAGCGCAAACACATCGTCCAGCCGGCTTATGCGTACTACCTCGGCATCCACATACGACGCACCCGGGTACGCTTGGGTATGGCGCTCGCGGATGGGCAGGAATGAGCTGCTTTCGCGGTTTCGTGACAGGTTGAGTGCCGCCTCCCCGGGTTCGCTGCCCAGGGCCAGCTGCACCGCCTGCCACTGAGGGTCCGCGCCGGCGCGCAGCTGAAGCGCCCGAAAGGCTTCCGAAGAAGGCTCAAACGATACGATGCGGCCGCGGTATCCGGTGGAACGGAGCTCGTCACCGTAGCCGCCGGTACTGGCGCCCACGTCCAGCACCAGTTCGATCCCGAAATGACGAAAGAGCTTGATGCGCCGCGCCACGGGTGAAGAGCGTGGGTTGAACCTGATGATGTCAAACCCGCTCCGCTGCGCCAGGCGCTTAAGGAACCGCTTTGTGCTCATGTTGCGGGTGCCTCTGCATGCTCACGCCGAAAGCGCAGGTACGCGCCGCCAGACAAGCCCGCGGTCACGCTGAAGATGAAAAGAGAATCCTTAAGAAAGAACGGGTTGGAGGTGATGGTCGACAGCGCGAAGCCAGTCAGGCTTACTGCTGCCGCCAGCCCGCAGATACGCGTCCAGGGCGTACACGCCCTGGCTCTCGCTGCCTGTATGCCATGCCACAGCGTGTTGCCCCAGAAAAACAGCATAAGACCTGCCCCCCAGATACCAAACTTGTACCAGAGACCCACATACCCGTTATGTACCAGCGCGTCATAGTCGGTAAGCTGATGTGCGATATCGTAGAAGTAATAAGAGACGCCCATCCCGTAACCCAGGACCGGGTTTTCCTTGACGAGCTCCATCACCGAGGCGGCCTCCCTGAAGCGGTTGATGAGCGAGAGGTCAGCTGTGAAAGCCGTGCCAATAGAAAGGATTCGTTCACCCAGCCCACCCAGGAGCAAGCCCATGTACGAGCCCACAAGCACGTAGCCGACGCTTATCATTGCTGCCAGACCGGCACCGCCAACAAGCAGCATGCGTACGCGCCGCCGGTTGTCCGCCAGAGCAAAGAGGGCCATGGCGCCAAGGGAGAATGCCATCCAGTAGCCGCGGCTCTGAGTAAGTATGAGTCCTGCGAAGCAGAGGAGGAAGCAGGCACCGGACGCAATCAGCACCTTCCAGCGATTGGCGTACACCATGAGCGTCAGACCAAAGAGGGAGCTCACCATGAGCAGGCTGTCATTTGTGACGACCCGGCCTGTTTCAACCTGCCAAGCCTGTGTTACGCGGCCCAGCATCTGCCAGTATTCAAAGCAGTTGCGCAGCGCAACGAGCATGCCCACCGATACGACTGTCAGTACCAGGGCCCGCGGCGCCCAGCGGTAGCGCGCCGCGGTCTCTTTCAGCGGGAAGTAGAGTGCGAGCAGCGACAGTGAAAAGAGCTCACTTAATGCTCCGACCAGGCGCCCGTTGAAGATCACGGTGAGCACCATCGTAAAGGGCAGCAGCAGGAGGAAGAGTCCCAGCGCCTGGTCCGCACGGGTCCTCAGCAATGGCTTGCGCCTGATGAGCAGCCGATCGAAGTACCACAGTGCAAGCACTGAATAAAGGTACAGGGCGTAGAGCACCTCACGAAGCTGAAACCCGGCTTCGTTATCAGCTACAATTACAAAGCCGACGAGGACAACAAAGAGGTTCGTTGCCGGGTGCCTGAAGAGCCAGAACGCCGCCGCCAGCACAACCATGGCAGCAGGAAGAAGGACGGACGCCGGCCAGGAGCCTAGGCTTGCCACAGCCAGGGTGGCAAGCAGCCCCAGCCCCAATGCAGATACCAGAGCCGTACGCCCCCATATCCACAGGGCTTGCGGAGGAGGTGCTGCTGCTGCCTGCGTGCGGGAGTTCATGGCATCTGTGCGGGAAGCTGTCCCGACACTAGCCGCCATCCAGCTTCCCGGCAACGACAGCGTAGTTCTCGCGCCACCAGGTGAGGAGAAGCACGAACATGACGCTCAGGATGAATCCGCTGGCGGTGGAGGCTATGCATATTACCGAACGGACCGGGCGGGCCTTTTCGACTGGCGGAACAGCGGGATCGATAACCTCAACGGCTTCAATCTGGCGCTGCTCTTCGAGCCGCGCCTCTTCCAGAACAGGGCGGGTATAAGCAAGAAGCTCAGCCAGGATCAGGCGTTCCATCTCCAGCTCCTGGAACTGGAGCGCCACTTCCGGCAGACTGTCCTGGGCAATCGGCATCAATGCTTCCTTGCCCGCAAGCGCCTCCTCGTAGCTTGACCGAACAGCGTCTCTGGCACGCTTTGCCGAGCGTACAGACGAGTTGTTCGCACCGTACAGGTAATACAGACGGTCGTATTCGACCTCGGCTATCAGAAGATTCATTCGCACCTCCACCATGCCCGTCATGAAGGCTTCAACCTGTGCGGACACATCCATGATACCGGATTGCACCTGAATATCTCGTATAGCGTTGCTGACGGAGTCGAGTTCGGCTTCAAAAGCCGAGTAGCGCTGTTCAAGCTTCTCCCTGAAGACGCGTGCATTTTGCGAAGCCAGCCTGGCATTGACCCTGTTGAGCTCTTCAACGAAGAAGTTGGCCATGTCAGCGCTGCGCTGCGGACTTCTGTCCAGGATGCGCACGGTCAGGTGGTTGTATTCCTGGTCCACCACGAACGAGACGTATCTGGAAAGCGTCCTGACTGCCCAGTATTCTGGCGCGTCGGAGTCTGCGAGGTCATAGACGTTTACCAGGTTAAACTTGTGTACCACGCTCTCCTTCACGATCCGGCTGTCCAGAATAGACAGGTGCCGCTGGAAGTCTCCGGTGATACCCCCAAGCAGGGAGGTGGCGGTAACAGAAGTGCTTCCTGTGGCCAGCGTCGACAAAAGGCCCGAGGCGGGCTTGCCGGGCAGAAGAAGGCGTGTTTCGGCCATGTACCAGCTCGGCAGCAGCAAACTGATGATAACGGAGCCTGCGGCTGCAATTCCGGTAATGACGGCGATAAGCCAGCGCTGCCCCCAGAGGACACGCAGGGCCGGCCACAAGCTGTGCTCCGCGCCTTTATCCGGTGTACTCACTGCCGCTAGTTCCTCTCAGAGATCAGCACGTAGGAAGTCAGGATGCCCGTGATCACCGAGATGCCGGAGATGATGTTGGAGATTCGCTGCGAGCGAACCTGGCGTGCGGTCAAAAGGAGGGCCTGTGCGTCCGGTGAGTCGGCTATGGGTTTGCGGTCCACGAAGATCGTGTCACCACTCCTTACAACAACTGAGGCGCCTTCCTGGATTTTTCCGGTGGCTGAACGGAAGACAAGCACCCGTGTGCCGCCCGATGTTATCCCGCCGGTGCGGTTCAGATAATAACTCGCAGGCTGGCCTTCCTGATAGGGCACGTAAGCCGGCTCGGCGACTTGTCCGGAGACTTGCACCGTCTTCTCATCGCGTGGAAAAACAAGCCTGTCACCGTCATACAGAACAACGGATGCATGATCTGACTGCAGCTCTGACGCCACGTCGACGGTTACACGGTAGCTGAGTTCTTGTTCGAAGGATCGAAAAAAATCGCGGCTGAAATAGTCCAGATTACTCTGGCTTGAAGACTCACGAAAGTCGAGTGAATTGCTGCGTTCCAGGAATGCGGCGTCAATGTTGGCGTCGGGCTTCAGACCGCCCGCCATATCAACCAGGTCCCTGATGGTGGTGCGGCCCTCCGTGATACTGTACGAACCCGGATACCAGACACGGCCCTGAATCCTTCCTATGGCTGCGACCATGGTCTTTGCCACCAGGTGGTCCCCTGCCTCAAGGGCTGGGTTGTCAGCTTCGCCCCTGAGCATACGCTGGACATCCAGACGCAGGGGAATGCGGCTATGAGATCGTGCCAGCACGACGGAGTCGATACTTGCAGTGCCGTTGGGGCCAGCAGCGAGTGCGATCAGATCTGCTGCCGTGTCGCCGAGCCGCAGATCATACGAGCCTGCATAGGCTATGTCTCCGGATACACGGACGCCGTCACGAATCTCATGATAGGACGGGACCACAATCCTGTCGCCATCTCTCAGGTACGGATTGTGTGCTGTTTCGCCAAAGATGTAATACCGCACCATGTCAATTCTGGTTACGGTGCCGTCACGATGATCAATGGTGATGTTCCGAAAGGCAGGCCGGTACTTGGTGTCCAGCTCGGGACGCCGCGCCGGCAGATAGATGTATTCGCCGCTGTCTACGTCGTAGTATTTGGGAGCATACGCTTCTGCCAGCAGCTCGTCTACCCGTGAGATCGGCATCATCAGGTATCGTCCGGGCTGCGGTACCGCGCCTGAGATATGCACATAGAATGACCGCGTCTGGACGAGAGAGATACTCACCGGCACGTGTGCATGTGCCTCCTGAAGCAGCGCTGATGCCTCTTCCTGCACCGCTGCCAGGGATCGGTCTGCGGCTCGGATCTGGCCTGCTTCAGGCAGGTCCAGGTAGCCGCCAGCGGAAACCACCAGGCTGAATGTGTTGGAGATCAGCCCGCCGATTGTGGCGTTAAAGCGGTCGCCCGGGCCTACGGTGTACTCGTTGGGGTCAACAGCGCCCTCAAGCGCAAGCGAACTGCCCTGCATGGCTGCTTCCTGGACCCGGGCCTGGAGTTCGGACAATGCATTGGCGCTGCCGATGCCGACCAGTGCCGCAGCCGCGCTCTCGTCTTGTGCCTGTGCAGACAATACCGGAGTGCTCAGCAGGGCGCAAACAGCGCAGATCATCGCCAAGGGCTTGGCCCGCAGGACGATTTTCATCAGATCAGAAGATGGTGACAGAGTAGCGTGCTGCTGTATGCGCCGGGGACTGGTGCCAGGTTGATCAAGTACAGCTCACTGGAACGCTATCTGCAAGACGGTGTTTCTGAAACCTATGGCATCAAAGCACGCCACCACGCATTTGGCGCTGGCCCCAGGCAAGATCAATCTTGGTTTGCGTGTCCTTCGCCGCCGTGCTGATGGCTACCACGATCTGGAAACGGTCTTCTATCCGATACGCTGGGCTGACACGCTGCACATAAGCACAGCGGCATCACTTACGCTCAGCTGTTCTGAATCAGCACTCGACTGCGGTCAATCCAACCTGGTGATACGTGCTGCGAGCGTGTTGGCCAGTGCAACCGGTACGGACGCAGGTGCGAACATGCACCTTAATAAGCGGCTTCCTGTGGGCGCCGGCCTGGGTGGCGGTTCCAGTGATGCCGCTGCAGCATTGCGCGCGCTGCAGCGGCTTTGGCAATGTGAGACCGATGAAGCCGACCTGCAGCGCATCGCGCTTTCCTTAGGCTCAGACGTGCCATTCTTTCTTGGGAGCTGTCCGGCTTTTGCGACCGGCCGGGGCGAGGTTCTGCAGCGGATGTGTGACTATTCCCTGCCTTATGCGCTGCTGGTGGTAGCAGCACCGGTTAATGTTTCCACTGCCTGGGCTTTTCGGCGCGTCACGCCGAAGCTGGCACGGCATGGGGACCTTCGTGCTGTCGTTGAGTCCAACGATCTGGACTGCTGGCGCCACGCGCTTGTGAACGACTTTGAGACGCCGGTCTTCCGATACTATCCTGAACTGCTTGCGCGAAAGGCTGAGCTCCTGGATATGGGTGCCGGGTACGCCTCGCTGACCGGGACAGGCGCCGCCGTGTACGGTGTGTTTGAAAGCTGGAACCGGGCCTTGCAGGCCGCAGCAGCGAGCCGGGAGGCGGGGTGCTTCGTGCACCTTGAGCGCGCTGCCTGACTGCCTGCTGCGGCGATGCTCCCGGCCACACGAGGTGCATCGAGTGCTGTTCGACACGCCTGCACGATCTGTCGCCAGGGCACAAGGGGGTGCGCATGTCGGGATACGTATCGCGTGGTATGCGGCTCCGTCAGCCTGCCAGTTCGGCCTCAAGCGCCAGCGCCTTGCGTATCAGCGCGTCCTTCATGGGCGCAAGGTGACTGTGCTGGTCAATGTAGCTGCCCAGGGCTTCTTTCATCGATGACTCCCTGGTGACGAGTGTTCGCTGGCGACGCTCAACAGGCTCTGAAACCCGTTCAATTGAAGCGATAGAAAATGCGGGCTTGAGCGCGGCGCGCACCCGGTTGAGGTTAACCAGTGCACGCTGGGATTCATTGATCTGGAACAGCACCCTGACGATGGCATCCTTCACATCGCTGCGGGCGATCTTGCGCACGATTGCTTCGGTCGGGTCATCGGCGTTCCTTGCGTCAACGTGTACAGTTGCAAAGCGCCGCGCCGGGGTCTCTACAAACGAAGACGAGGTCTTCTTGGGGTTGCCGGTGATGGTGACCAGGACAAAGCCCTTGCGGCTGCCCTGCTCATTAAAGGTGATCCGCTCTATGCTGCCGCTGTAGACCACGGGCGTGTGTCCCTCAGGGGCACAGTTCTGATGATGGTGTATATGTCCCAGCGCCACATAATCAATCGGCGCTGGCGACAGCTGAGCAGGCGAAAGCTTCGGCTCATTAAACATGAGAGAACCGCGCTCCGAGCTTTTCGTCAGGCTGCCGGCCACACTGAAATGTCCGGCCAGGACGGCGGGCAGCAGGGGATCCAGCTTTGCAGCCTCCCGTGCGATAATGTCTGTGTACATCTTCTCAATGACCTCGCTCAGCTGCTTCGGGGATACCTTTCGGTATTTGTTGCCTAAGAGGAGCAGGCTGCGTACCGGCCACGGCATGGCCACAAGCTGAAGGGGGCCGCTCCTGGTCTCTATCCGGGCTGACTCCGGCTTGCGGAATACGTGTACATCTCCGCTGAGGTATTTGAAGATATCTATAGACGAGGCCTTGCCAAAGGAGATGGGATGGTCATGATTGCCTGTGATCATCACAATCGGTATGCCAGCCTCTGCGACAGGCCTGAGACACTCGGCAAACGTTTTCTGCTGCGTTGGTGAAGGCGTGGCGGTGCGGTAGGCATCACCACAGAACAGAAAGACATCAATATCCTCGCGCAGGCCGCGTGCCACCATGAACTCGAAGCAGCGGCGAAAATCCAGGAGCCTGCTGTTCAGGCCGGTCCGGGCATCAATCCTGCCATAGGTATTGTTGCCGATATGGATATCCGCAGTATGGAGGATCTTCATCTGCCCGGCAGACTAGTATTCGTAGTGTCCGTCCTGTGCCGGATTCCTGTCATCTGCTGGCACAGGGTGGGGAAACATCGCAAACGGATCTATTGCCACCCCGGGGTCTCCGGTCACACGTGTCATAAAGTCTCCCACCACAAACAAGGCGTTATGCGCTCCCTGACCCCAGAATGTGCTTCTGAATGTTACGCGCCGGTCGTTGAAGCCCACCCACGATCCGACAACAAGCTCCGGATGCATGAGCATAAACCATCCGTCAGCACCTTCCTGTGTGGTGCCGGTCTTGCCGGCAAAATCGTATTCATTCAAAGCGTATTGCCACCGGATGCGGTGGCCCGTGCCGTATGACTGGTTGATGACATCCCGCAACATGTCAAGGACAACCACGGCGGCCTCCATGATCAGCTCGTTCTGTGGCTCTGCCTGGTGCTCGTAGAGCGGCGTGCCATGCCGGTCTTCAATCCGGAGAATCATCACAGGGTCATTTCGTGTCCCCAGGTTGGCCAGCGTGCTGTACGCAGTAGCAAGCTCCAGCAGCGAAACCTCGCTGGTCCCCAGTGCCAGTGACAGGACGGGTTCCAGCTCGCTCTCGATACCCATCCCCTTGGCAAACTGTACAACCTGTTCCGGGCCCAGCTCATTGATGAGCTGGGCGGAAATGGTGTTGAGAGACCGCGCCAGCGCCTCCCGAAGGGTATAGTACTCATAAGAAACGAGGCCGCCAGAGTTTTCCGGGGCCCAGAGTGGTTCCGGCCCGACAACCCTGTATGTAAACACAGAGTCAAGATACTGGGTCTCCGGGGACCAGCCCGTCTGGACAGCAGCGGCATAAAGCAGTGGCTTGAATGTCGATCCCGTCTGGCGCTTGGCCACGTTGACATGGTCGTACCATTCCGTGGACAGATCGCGACCGCCAACCCACGCCTTGATGTGGCCACTCTGCGGGTCTATGGCGATCAGTCCCGACTCCAGGCGCGTCTTGGCACTCTTGAGCGAATCCATAAAAGCCGCGTCGTGCTGCAGGCGGGCCAACGCTTCAGCAGTGCTGAGCCCCTGATTGCGCAGTGCCTCGTAGTCCTTTGTTCCTGTCACAAAGGCTTCCAGCACTGCTCCTCGGATCTGCCAGAAGTATGCGAAGCGCTGGCTTGGTTCCTGGTGGCAGGGACCGGCGACATACCTGCTCAGCTCTTCGCCGAAGTCGAGGCGCTTGCTTTGCTGCGCACTCCATTCGCAGTCAGCCACTGCCTGCAATGCGTCGAGCGTGCTCGCTATGGCGTCTTCCGCGTGTGTCTGCATCCGGGAGTCAATGGTCGTATGCACAACCAGGCCATCGGAATAGATATCCAGTCCTTGTGATTCACCCCACTCCTGCACGCGCTGGCGCACAAACTCGGCTGCATAGGGCGCGAAGCTGTGGGTCACATCTGCGGTGCGCAGGTGGGTATGCGTGAGTGTGTCCTTGTAGGCTTCGTAGAATTCGCGGTCAAGGAAGCCTTGGCTGACCATTTGTCGCAGCACGGTGTTGCGCCGCAACCGGGAATTTTCCGGGTTGCGCGCCGGATCGTAACGCGTGCTGGCCTTTAGCATGCCGATGAGTGCGGCGGCCTCGAGCGTGTCCAGCCTGGTTGCCGGCTTGCTGAAGTACGTTCTCGTTGCGCCCACGATGCCGAAGGCGTTGTGCCGGAAAGGCACGGTATTCAGATACATTTCGATAACCTCCTGTTTGGAGTACCGTCTTTCCAGCTGCACAGCAGTGGCCATCTCCTTGAGCTTGCGCTTGACACTGACCTCGAACCCTATCTGGCTGTTGTACAGGTTGCGCGCAAGCTGCTGCGTGATGGTGGACCCGCCTTGCTGACTGAAAGGCAGGCCGATCTTGCCCAGCAGAGTCTGCGTTACGGCAGAGAAGGTTCGCCACAGATCAATGCCCCAGTGTCGCCAGTATCGGCGGTCTTCGGTGGCAACCAGTGCGTTGACAACATGGTCCGGTATGCTGTCATAGTTTATCCATGTCCGGTTCTGGTGTCCGTACCGCCCAAGCTCCTTGCCGTCTGCTGTATACGCCACAGTGGCAAGCGTTAGGTCAAAGTTCTGACTCTCAATGACCTGAAGGTCAGGCAGATTATTGCTTGTGGTGAACCAGCCTGCATAGCCCAGTATGAGCAGGGCGCCGAGCATGATGGCTCCGACAGGCACTGAGAGCAGCAAGGTTGCCTGCCTGAGGCGGCTGTGGGAGCCCTTCTTATTGGCCATCACTGCGAACGATTCGGATACGTGTCAAAACGCCTGCCCGAGGGAAATATTACAGGTGGTGTTCTGCGACGAGGAGTGCCTTGCCGGCCTGCCAGCGCATCAGACGGACCCGGTCGTTATGCAGCAGTCCAAAAGAACCATCATCGCGCCAGCACCCTGTGTTCATGTATGCTCCCGCGGGCCAGGCGCGGAGCTCAGCGTGATGACTGTGCCCCAGCACGACCACCTGCGCTCCGGATGCTTCCAGCGTGTGCTCAGCAACGCGACGCATGTCCTGCGCCACGTTTGGGTCATGGCGCCGCCGGCGAAGGCGCGTGCTCACACTGTGTGCCAGGCCCAACCCGATATCCGCCGGCAGCAAGCTGCGATAGAGCGAGACTATCGCGCGGTTTCTGAGAAGCGGCCTGATTGCCCGGAATCCGCGGCCTGAGTGACCGAGGCCGTCGCCATGCTGCACGTGACACAGCACGCCGTCCGCCTGCTCCAGGACGGAACCGCGTACAACCCGAATCCCAAGCTCTGTAGCAAAGTAGTCCTGGTGCCACGGGTCGTGGTTGCCAACCAGGTATGTTACTCCGATCCCGCGATCTGTCCAGGCGGCCAGCAGCGCCATGAACCGCACGAAGCCTTTCGGAACCAGCCGTCGGTATTCAATATACCGTTCAAAAACGTCGCCTACAAGGTAGAGATGCGACGTTCGGGCTTCGAACGAGCGCAGGCAGGCCACAAGGGCCGCTTCAACAGCGCGCTCCTCAGCCCTGGACCCAAGCCCAAAGTGCATGTCACTAACAAACAGGACCATGGGAGCGAAGACGGGCCGGCGGGTGCAACCTTGCCGTAGCGTAAACGCTATAATGTGGGCAAAGATTAGTGTACGCGCATGAATCAGTACCGGGTCGCGAGGCCATTATCGTTGCCCCCAGTCGTGAAGAACCTGCTCATCATCAATGGGCTGGCCTTCATGGGTCAGATGGTTATGTACGAGCTGCTCGTACGCTGGTTTGGGCTGATGCCGCTGGCGGGCGGCTTCTTGCCGTGGCAGCTTGTTACGTATGCGTTCCTGCATGGCAGCCTGACGCATCTCTTCTTCAATATGTTCGCGCTGTGGATGTTTGGCGTGCAGATAGAGAGTACCTGGGGCTCGCGACGGTTCGCGTTTTTCTACTTTGTCTGTGTGATCGGTGCCGCCCTGATGCAGCTCGCAACGAATCCCAGTGTGCCCACGATAGGGGCGTCCGGCGGAATCTTCGGGATCCTGGCAGCCTTTGGCATGCTCTTCCCAAACCAGCGGATCATGCTGCTCTTCCCCCCGATTCCGATCCCGGCCAAGTATTTTGTGATTGGCTACGGTGTTCTGGAGTTCTTTTTTGTTGCGTCGGGCGGCCAGCCCGGTGTGGCCAACCTGGCACATCTGGGTGGCATGGTTGTCGGAGTTCTGCTTATCCTGTACTGGCGGGGCAAGCTGCCATTCAAGCCGCAGCGCCGCACGCCGTTTTTCTAACTGCACGGTAACCCGGTGTCGCTATTAAGAGCCTGGTACAGCATACAGCCAAGGGCGCTGCGCCTGCTGGTCACGGCTAATGTATGCATCTATGTGTTGTGGGTGCTGGCGCTAAGCCATATCGGGGTTACAAGTACCTTCGTCACGGAGCATCTGGCTTTTACCGCGGCATGGCCGGGCTTTGTGTATGAACCCTGGCAGCTGTTCACCTACAGCTTTCTGCATCTCGGGCCTGGTTTTATCGGCCTCCTTCACCTCGTACTCAACATGTTGTGGCTTTACTGGCTGGGGTACGACGTTGAAGACCTGTACGGCCCTCACGCGCTGTTGTCACAGTACCTTGTAACGGCTGCCGGGGGCGCGATACTAAGCGCTATCGTCTATAATCTGATCGGAACGCCACAAATCCTGATCCATGGCGCCTCGGGTGCTGTGCTTGGCACCATCACCGCACTTGCGGTCAGGCAGCCGCACAAACGGATAGCGGTCTGGCCGGTCGGGTCACTTCGCCTGACACACCTGGTGATCGCGTTTCTTGCTCTGGACCTCCTGATACTGTATGGCAGTGGTGTGGCGGTGTTTGCGCATCTCGGCGGTGCACTGACGGGTCTGGCCTATGCCATGGTGGAGTCCAGGGGTGTGGACCTGTCGTCGTGGGCAAAAGTCCTGTTTCCGCCGCGCCGCCGCATGAGACCGGACCTCCTGCACAGACTGGAGCGCAGGCTTGCAGGTGCGTCTTCCCGGGAGCGCAGCCCGGGCGTTGCGCGCGCAGTAGCACCGCAGCACAAGCGACCCGTGGAAGAAGAGCTTGATGTCATACTGGACAAGATCAATGAAGAGGGTCTGGATGCACTGTCGCCCGCTGAGCGGGCGGTGCTGGAGTCGTTTAGCCGCAACAGGTAGCGGCGTACTGCTCATGGCCCTGGCGCTGGCAGGCCTGGTGCTGGCGCAGCAAGGGCGGCCGCCCAACATCGTGCTGATCATCGGGGATGACCATGGCTACCCGTACTTCGGGTTTACCGGCTCGCCGCATGTGCACACGCCAAACATGGACAGTCTGGCGGCGCACGGGGCGGTGTTTCACCTTGGCCATACAACCAGCAATCATTGCCGCCCGGCGCTGCAGACACTGATGACGGGGCTGTACCCCGCACAGTACGACCTTATGGCTGAAGACTTTCATGCAGCGGCCGCAGCGGCGTCGCCGGAGTACCAGAGAGCCTCAGACCTGATGCGACAGCGGTGGGATCAGGAGTTCTACACGCATGTCATGCGCGAATTCACCACGCTGCCCGCCATACTGGCCGGGTACGGCTACAGGAGCTTTCAGGGAGGCAAATGGTGGGAGCACTCGTTCCAGAACGGCGGCTTTACCGAAGGCATGTCAACAGGGTGGAAGCAAGCACGCAGGGGCGAGCCCGGCTGGTTCCTTGAGTTCATGGGTGGCGACGGCCTGGTGCTTGCCCGCGAAACGCAGCAGCCTGTTTACGACTTTATTGACCGGAATGCAGATACGCCGTTCTTCATCTGGTATGCACCGTCTTTGCCGCACACCCCGTTTGATGCGCCCGAAGCGTATGCCAGCCGCTACGCCAGCACCGGTTTTTCCGAATCGGCCAAAGCTTACTACAGCAACTGCACCTGGTTCGATGATGGTGTGGGGCGCCTGGTGGACCATATAGACCGGAAGGGGCTTTCCAGGCAGACGCTCTTCGTGTATGTGAACGACAACGGCTGGGAGCAGGAGCCGTTTGTGGAGTACGCGGACGCGCCCGAGCTTCTTGCAAATGGCGGACGCAAGGGCAAGCTGTCGCTCCACGATCTGGCATTCCGGACGCCCGTCATTCTGCGCTGGGACGGTGTGATCGCGCCAGGCACCTTTTCTGATGTGCTCGTGAGCACCGTGGATCTTCTTCCTACGATTCTGGACTACGCTGGCGTGCCCCAGCCGGACGGTCTGCCGGGACACTCGTTGCGCCCGGTTATTGAGGGAGGCAAAGCAGCGCTGCGGGACGCGCTGATCGGCCGTGTGACAGGCCTTCGCTCAGACGATAACGTGATGGGGCGCAGGGCCGAAGGCTACTATGTGCGCACTCGGCGGTGGCACTTCATCTGGTACAAGGACGATGACCGCATGGCGCTGTACGACATGATCAGCGACCCGCAGGCGAACAATGACGTTGCTGCCGACCACCCAGAGCTTGCGGGCAGGTTTCTGGGTATGATAGACGAGTGGCTGGCTGGCATGCTGCCGATTGCAGAATAGCCTATGTCTCGTCCCAGGCCTCGATAGCATCAAGCACGGCCTGGACGATATGTTCTTCCGGGACCGTGCCTGTAACCTTGCCCTGCTTGAACAGGTGTGCGCGCCCGCGTCCCAGGGAGATGCCAAGGTCCGCGCCCTGCGCCTCGCCGGGCCCATTGACTGCACAGCCCATCAGGGCCACCGTGAGATCCTTGTCGAACTTCTTCTTCTTGACGGCCTCCTCAACCTCTGCCACAATGGAAAACAGATCTCCTGTCATTCGCCCGCAGGTGGGGCAGGCGATGATGTTCACGCCGGGGCGTCCCAGCCGCAAGGACTTGAGTATGGCATGGCCGACCTCCACCTCCTTGACGCTGGGTGCTGCCAGTGAAACACGTATAGTGTCTCCAATGCCGTCGGCCAGCAGCGCGCCGATGCCGATGGAGCTTTTTACCGTGCCTGCGACAGCAGAGCCCGACTCTGTCACCCCCAGGTGCAGTGGATAGTCTGTACGTTCGGCGATGAGGCGGTAGGCCTGAATCATGAAGAAGACATCGGAATGCTTAACCGAGATGACGATGTCTTCAAACCCGTGGCGGGTACAGATCCCGACGTGACGCATGGCGCTTTCAAACAGCGCTTCCGGCTGCGGATACCCGTACTTATCCAGTATATCACGCTCCAATGATCCGGAGTTCACGCCGATACGAATCGGTGTACCCGTCTCCTTGGCTGCCAGAAGCACTTCGCGCTCCCACTCCTCTTTCCCGATGTTGCCCGGATTGATACGCACCTTGGCCACCTTGGCCTCAATGGCTTTCAGAGCATAGGTATAGTTGAAGTGGATATCGGCCACAATGGGGACAGGTGCCCCCTGCACGATATCCGGCAGAGCCGCTGCATCTTCGGGGCGGGGGACAGCTACCCGGACGATGTCGGCGCCAGCCTCTGCAAGCTCTCGTATTTCTGCCAGACACGTATCGGTATCGTGCGTTTTTGACACGGTCATGGACTGCACAGAGATGGGGGCGCCACCCCCAACCTGCACGGGGCCTACCCGGACGGCACGGGAATGTCTGCGTGGTCGCTTCATGATCTGATGCGCTAATGCCTGTGCAAAGGGTTGTGTCCCTATTTTGCTGTA
>JAAXGV010000077.1 GCA_012271185.1 Rhodothermales bacterium | reverse complement strand
GCTATGCTGTCACGCAGTATGGCAGCCCGCTCATAGTCCAGGTTTTCCGCGGCTTCAAGCATTTCGGCCCGCATCTGGGTGATAAGCTGCCGCTTCTCGTCGCCTGAGAGCATCTGAAGCAGCGGATCCAGATACGCGGCCTGCTGCAGCGTGTGGTCGTCCATATGGCGTGAGGCAGCCTTGGAGTCCTTCTTCTCTTCAGCGATGACGGTGCCGCGGCGGATGTCCTCCGCATCCTTACGCACACTCTGCGGCGTGATGTCGTGCTCTTTATTGTAGGCGACCTGGAGTGCGCGGCGCCGGCCGGTTTCATTTATCATGCGCTGCATGGATCCGGTAACGCGGTCGGCGTACAGGATGATCTGGCTGTTCACGTTGCGGGCAGCGCGGCCTGCGGTCTGTATCAGGGAGCGGTCGCTGCGCAGAAATCCCTCCTTATCGGCGTCAATGATGGCTACCAGGGACACCTCAGGCAGGTCGAGACCCTCGCGCAGGAGGTTGACGCCAACCAGCACATCGAAGGTGCCCAGACGAAGGTCACGCAGCAGCTCGACACGCTCCAGCGCGTCAATATCGGCATGCAGGTATCGTGCCTTCACGCCGAAGGAGTGCAGGTAGTCCGCCAGATCCTCCGCCATGCGCTTTGTCAGTGTGGTTGCCAACACGCGCTCGCCGCGCTGTTCCACGACGCGGATTTCTGACAGCAGGTCATCTATCTGGTTCTCGCTGGGCCGGACGCTGATTTCCGGATCAGGTATCCCTGTTGGCCTGATTACCTGCTCAACAAAAGCACCGCCGCACCGCCCGAGCTCGTAGTCTCCGGGCGTAGCGCTCACAAAGATGACCTGACGCTGCCGTTCCTCGAACTCTTCAAACGTCATGGGGCGGTTGTCCAGCGCTGAAGGAAGCCGGAATCCGTGCTCCACCAGTGTCAGTTTGCGTGCCCGATCCCCGTTGTACATGGCGCGGACCTGCGGTACCGTGGCATGGCTTTCATCCATCACGAGCAGAAAATCATCCGGAAAGTAGTCCATCAGGCACCAGGGACGCTGCCCTTCCGGCAGTCCGGTAAGGTGGCGGCTGTAGTTTTCCACGCCGGAGCAGTAGCCAAGCTCCCTGAGCATCTCCAGGTCAAAGCGCGTACGCCGTTCCAGGCGGTCAGCTTCCAGAACCCTACTCTCTGCGCGAAGCGTTGCCAGGCGCCAGCGCAGCTCCTCTTCTATGGCCTCCATCGCACGCGCAATCTGCGCTTCCGGTGTTACGAAGATCTTGGCAGGGTACACGGTAACAAGCGACTCCGGGCGCAGCAGCCGCCCCCCAACGGGGTCAAGCGCTCCGACGGACTCGATCTCATCGCCCCAGAAGGTGATCCGGTATGCGGAATCCTCCAGGTATGCTGGAAACACGTCCACGACATCGCCGCGTACACGGAAGGTACCCGGCGTGAATTCCACATCGCTGCGACGATAATAGATATCCACCAGCCGCAGCAGCAGGTCATTGCGGTTCATGCGCTGTCCCGGTCTCACCTGCACGATCTGGGACTTATATTCTTCGGGTGAACCCAGCCCGTAGATGCAGGATACACTCGCCACAATGATCACGTCCTTCCGGCCTGACACCAGGGCACTTGTTGCACGAAGCCGCAGACGGTCAATGCGGTCATTGATTGACAGGTCTTTTTCGATGTAGGTGTCGGTACTTACGATGTAGGACTCCGGCTGATAGTAGTCGTAGTACGAGATAAAGAACTCCACCGCGTTGTTCGGGAAGAACTGCCTGAACTCGGCATAGAGCTGCGCAGCCAGCGTCTTGTTGTGACTCATCACGAGCGTCGGCTTGCCGATATTCCGGATGACGTTGCTGATCGTAAATGTCTTGCCTGACCCGGTGACACCCAGGAGCGTCTGGTAGGGGTCACCGCGCTGAATGCCCCGGGTCAGCGACGCAATGGCGCTGGGCTGGTCGCCAAAAGGCTTGAATGGTGCCGTAAGATCGAAGGACTGCGCTGTCTTCATTGCGAGGATACCTAACGCGTCATTGAGTGGCTGCCTGACCGGTACGGTCTGATTCAAGAATCCCCGGAGGGATACGTGCGTTCCATGGACCCATGCTGATCAACCGCTTGTAAATATAGCGCTGCTGATGCAGGCGCTTCTGACTATCGACTCGTGATGAGAACTGTTCTTTGTACGCTGGTGCTGGCGCTTCCCGCAGGGGCATGGGCGCAGGCGATGCAGTGGGAGGACTATGCACCGGTCTCCACACTGTCCGTAGAGGAGAATCTGCTTACCAGGGCCCGCTATACCTTTGTCGATGTGCACAGCCATCAGCGCCGGATGGGCAGCGCATCGGCGGAACACATTGCAGGGATAATAGCTGCCATGGACTCGATGCGCATGGGGGTGATGGTGAACCTCAGTGGCGGCAGTGGCGAAGTGCTGGCGCAGGCCGTGCAAAACACGGAAGCCGTGGCCCCAGGCAGGATTGTCCACTTTGCTAACGTTGACTTCAGCCGGGTAAGCGAGCCTGACTTTGGTCGCAAGGCCGCGGCGCAGTTGGCAGAGGATGCCGCAAACGGTGCGCGTGGCCTGAAAATCTTCAAGAACCTCGGGATGTACGTTACGGATGCCGCCGGAGAACGGGTGCCCACCGATGACGCACGGCTGGACCCCATCTGGGCGAAAGCCGGGGAGCTTGGCATACCGGTGTTGATCCATACGGCTGATCCTGCGCAGTTCTGGCTGCCGCATGACCGGTTCAACGAGCGCTGGTTTGAGCTCAAAGAGCGGCCAAACCGCAAACGGCCGCCAGACCCCACCTGGGAGGAGCTGATCGAAGAGCAGTGGAACGTGTTCCGCCGGCACCCGGAAACGATTTTCATCAATGCGCACCTGGGGTGGCTTGGCAACAATCTGGAACGTTTAAGTGCGCTGATGGATGAGCTACCGAACATGTATACGGAGCTGGGCGCAGTCGTAGCCGAGCTGGGGCGGCAGCCACACACTGCGCGCGCATGGCTCACCAAATACCAGGATCGTGTGCTCATGGGCAAGGATTCCTGGAACCCGCCGGAATACTACACGTACTTCCGCGTGCTGGAGACAACAGATGAGTTTTTCCCTTATTACCGCAAGCGGCATGCATGGTGGACCATGTATGGGCTAAATCTCCCGGATGAAGTGCTGCGCAAGGTCTACTACAAGAATGCGCTTCGCATCATTCCAGGGCTGAATGTGTCGCTGTTTCCGGATGACTGGAGCCTGGATGTCGTTGACGCCCCTGCATCGCGCCGCAGCCCTATGGCCTTGGCACGCACTCGGATAGGCGACGCCTATGTGAAGGTTCATTACAGCTCGCCGCGCCGGCGCGGCCGTAAGGTTTTCGGTGCACTGGTGCCCTTTGGTGAGCTCTGGCGAACGGCAGCCAACGAGGCCACAGAGATCACGTTTACTGCCCCTGTGCTGTTCGGTGGCTTCAGCGTGCCGGCCGGCACGTACGCGCTCTTCACCATTCCGGATAAAGACGCATGGACGATCATACTCAACAGTGGTCTGGGCCAGAACGGCACTGCCGGTTATCGCGAAGCGTCCGACGTGGTACGTGTTCAGGCTGCGCCTGAACAGCTGCCGGAGATTCATGAAGCATTTACCATACGCTTTGAAGAGGCCACCCAGGGTACGAAGCTTGTGCTGGTCTGGGAGCGTACAAGCGTGTTTGTGCCTATATCGGTGCCGTGAAGCCCGCACAAACGACCTGATCTTTTGCTGATGACCCTACTTAGCCGGTCTCTGCTTACCGGAATCTGCATGGCGGCGTGGGCGCCGCTGGCTGCGGCGCAGGTACCCTTCGCTTTCACCCCCGTCGAATTGGACCTGCCGGACATCAACTACGGCAAGATGGCCTATGCCGACATGGACGACGATGGGGACCTGGACATACTGGCCGCCGGCAATATCGCCACCGCTGTGCCTTTTCTTTCGTCGGTGTATGTGGGCGTTGGTGGTGACATCGTGCCGATCTCATTGTTCAACAACGACCCAAAACGCGAATTTGAGATGATCGACCTGCCCGGGGATGGGCTGTGGAGTAGTGATGTCGAGTGGACGGACTACAACCTGGACGGTATACTGGATGTTTGGGTAACCGGCACCACTCATTCGGCTGCTCCTTACGACCTGCGGTCCTACGAGGGCAACACGCGCCTGTACCGGGGGACTGCCAGCGGCAGTTTTGAGCTCGTTGACATAGAGGTGCCCGGAATTTACGGGGGCTCCATCGCGGTTGGAGACCATGACGGCGATGGCGACGAGGATCTCTTCCTCTCCGGTCTGATTGATCCGGTAACGCCGTATTCGAGGCTGTTTGTTAATAACAATGGCTATTTTGTACGGTCAAACCTTCGCTTTGAGGAGCTGGCTCTGGGCGAGGCCATGTGGGTGGACCTCGAGGGTGATGGTGATTTGGACCTGGTGCATTCGGGCGTAAGCGAATCCAATGTCGTTCGCGCCAACCTCTATTACAACGATGGCGAGGGTCGGATGACAAAAGTCGAGGGCGCGCTCCCTGCGTATTTCTTCAGCAGCACGGACTGGGCTGATTTCGACAATGATGGGGACCTGGATGTGGCGGTCTCGGGCGCTGCCATTGACCCTCAGACGCTTCTCAGGCCCGCGACCGATATCTACCGCTATAATGGCACAAGCTATGAGCGGGTGACAAATGCGCCGCTTCCTGATGTTTTTTATGGCAGTCTTGCCTGGGCCGACTTCGACAATGACGGGGACTCGGACCTTCTGGTTACCGGCGCCACAAACACGACCAGCGGCCGCGTGGCGCGGGTATTCCGCCAAGAGAACAAGTACTTTGTTGAGCGCATCTTCCTGCCTGCCGTGGCTTCCGGCTCTGCAACATGGGGGGACTTTGATGACAACGGTGTGGTGGATCTGCTGCTGTCGGGCAGCAACCACAGCTTTCAGCCACTTTCCCGCCTGTATCGAAACGAGGTCCGAATCGCCAACTCGCGTCCGCTCCCCCCTGCCACCCTTGAGTCGAGCGTGTCCGGTCGCAGTGTGACGCTCACGTGGGGTGCCGGCAGTGATGATCAGACAGCCACAGAGGCATTGATGTACAACCTCCGTGTTGGTACTTCGCCTGGTGCTTCAGATGTCATGTCCGCCTATGCCGATGCGGAGACAGGCAGGCGCAAACGGACAGGTCCCGGTAATGTCTGGCAGGCCAGAAGCCGCACCATGCACCTGCCGTGGGGCACGTACCATTGGAGTGTCCAGACCATTGACCAGGCTTATGCAGGCTCTGAGTTCGCAGCAGAGGGCACGTTCTCAGTTTCAGCGCCGCCAGACCGGAGCACGGCGGCGGAAGAGGAGCCTTTGGTGGATTACGAGCTGGTGCAGGGGTATCCCAACCCGTTTTTTGATGCCACCACAGTGGGTTATTCGCTGCGGGAGGCCGGGCCTGTGCGCTTGGAGGTATACAACACGCTGGGTCAGCGCGTGCGTGTTCTGGTTGCGGCCGACAGGGTCGCCGGTGAGCACCAGGTTGTGTGGTCCGGCACTAGTGATAATGGCAGTCATCTGGCTGCGGGAATCTACTTTGTGCGTCTGCAGGCAGGCAGTCATGAGCGGATGCAGCAACTGGTGCTGCTACGCTAGTCCCGGCCACAAAGGACCTCTGCAATCTAAATGCGAACGAGTAACAGGATGAGGCAACTGCTCTGTTGTGCAATACTGGCTGGCATTGCGTCGTGGGTGTACGCGCAGGCGCCACCGCCCACCCCGAGTGTTCAGGAGATCCTGATGACTGATGTGCTTCCGGTACGGTCCGGAGACGCCGCGATGGGCGATGTTGACCGTGACGGAGACTTGGATCTGCTCCTCACGGGTGCCAGAGGAGGTCCCTCCAACCCAAACCCCTCCACGGTGCTATACCGCAATGAGGGCGACACCACGCTGTTGATCGAAGTGGAGAACGAATTGGCAGAGGTGGACGCCGTCCACATGATTGAGGTGAATGCCGCGGGCAGCATCCAGCGGTTGTGGAAGAGTACGGCCGCGTGGGGCGACTATGACAACGACGGAGACCTCGATCTGGCCATCATGGGCGTGAACGCCAATAGCGAGGTGTTTACGGGGGTGTACAGGCTCACATCTTCAAGTGGGAATTTTTCTCTGGCGTTTCAGGCGCCGGACCCAGTGCATTCAGGTGACCTGATCTGGGGCGACTTGGACCATGATGGTGACTTGGACTTGACCGTGTGTGGCGTGCAGGAGGGCGGGGAGCCGCTAACAGCAGTATACGTCAACAGCGGCGGTACTTTTAGCACGGAGGATGTCGGGTTGATTAATGTGGGTTACTGCTCGCTCGACCTTGGTGACTTCGAGATTGACGGCGACATGGACTTTCTGATCACGGGCACCGACGAGGATGGGAATACGCTTACGAGGGTGTACGAGAGCATCGGAAGGGGGCGGTTCAGACGCTATCCTCAGACCTTTGTGGATCTGCTGTTCTCGTCAGGTGCGTGGGGGGATTACGATGCGGACGGGTACTTGGACTTCATCGTGACAGGTGCACGCCTTTCACCCCTTCTGATGGAAGGCAAGATTGCATTGTACCGCTACGATACCACGAATGTGAACTTCCAGCAGACCACGAGCAGAGTCGTTGGAGCGTTTGAGGGTGACCCTGTCTCCGGGCGCTATCTTGGCGGGGTATCCTGGGGTGACTTGGACAACAGCGGCTACATGGACTTCATAGTCACAGGGTCCGAGTCTCCGCGCACCTTTAATGCGACACAGATATTCTTGAACCGGGAAGTCCACTACCTGGAAAAGTCACCGCCTGACAGGTTTGACGGAGGCTTCAGGGGCCGTGCCATCATGACGGATTATGATGTGGATCGGGATCTTGATGTGATCCTGTTTGGTGAAAACCCGGGCGTACCGTCTGACGGGGTTCGGGTTCGCATGCTTCGCAACAACCGGAGCTTTGGCAAGAGTGCGCCGAGGCCGCCCGAGGCGCTGGGAGCCACCGTAACAGGCAGGACCGTTCAGCTTAACTGGTCCGCCGGTGAAGACAGGCAAACGCCATTGTCTGGATTGACGTACAACATCAGGATAGGCACCAGCCCGGGGGCTTCCGATATAGTGTCTCCAATGTCGCTGGACAACGGGAAGCGCATGATTTCAGCGCCTGGCAATATGGGCACTGGCCGCCAGTGGCAGCTCTACGACCTGCTGCCTGGCACCTATTACTGGTCGGTCCAGACGCTGGACCAGACGTTTGCCGGGTCCGTGTTCTCAGTTGAGGAAAGCTTTACCGTCCAGTAGCCAGGGCGGAGAAGCTGTACGTGACGAAGAGCGCCCTGTTGTATGGCTGGCGCTTGCGCCAGCGGCCCGCTAAAGGGGGCTGAGAAGGTTCTGGCGGCGGGCGCGACTCGTCCTCCACAGCGCTATGGCTTCTGCCACCAGGTCTGGGTTGGATTTTCCGCCAAACACGTAGCGTCGTCCGGCCCGGCATGCCGCTATCCATGCACCAGACCCCCGGCTGAGTGCCTCTACCACTTACCTACTGCGTGCCACAGCCCAAGACAGATGCCACAGAGTTTGAATCGTGCAGTGCTTGACGTAAGAAGGGCCTCTACCACAACTCATGGCCCCCAAGGTGCACATTGCCTTGCCCAGACTGGATTCAGCACAAGCTACATCAGCCTCGGCTTGTAGGTGAATTTCAGCATTACGTACCGCCCAAACGATACGATACGCTCTTCTTCAAGGTAGTTGGGTGTAGTGGTCAGCGTTATGCCCTGGTTCTGGTTAAACACATCATTGAGCTCAAGCCGCAGACTCCCCCGCCTTCTCAACAGCAGGTGTGATACCGACAGATTGAGCAAAGCGACATTCTTGCCCGCGTCAAAAGCAGCACGGTCAAAGATGCGATACAACAGTGATGAGTCGAAAGACCAGTTGTCAGCAGGCTCCCAAGAGACCTCAACATCGACGGTGCTGTTGGTGTAGCTCTGGTTCAGCTCATCATTGAGTGAGTAGCGAATCCTGTTGAAGGTGCCCTGGACGTTCGCATGGACTGAAAGGATGTCACTGAAATAGTAATCGGCCCTGAAACGCATGCGGTTACGCAGCTTCCGACTTGCATTCTTTTGGTCGTTGATATACTCTGCACCGGTGTCCAGATAAAGGTAGTTGGCTATGCGCCATTCCATGCTCTGTGTGATAGGCAGGCTAACGCTGATGCTTCCGTCTGTCGACCAGGCCATCCCTGAGTTGACGGCACGTACCGTTTGGCGAAAGCTGGGGTCCACCGAGCGCACACGCACAATGCTGTTGTGCGTGCAGGTCTCGCCCAAGGACGCACGCACACCTGCACCGGACAAGAGGCCTGACCGCCCGTAGTTAAGGAACTCCTGATTAAGCCCGGGGTTTGAGACTGATGTTGGCGCAACTCCTTGAAGCCACCTGCGATGCAGCTTAGTTTCGCAGACCTCGAATACCAAAACAAAGAAAACCCGCAAGCAGCGACTGCTTGAAGAGATGGAGGCCGTGCTGCCCTGGGAAGACT
>JAAXGV010000148.1 GCA_012271185.1 Rhodothermales bacterium | reverse complement strand
GGAAAACATTCTCGGCAGTGTAGGATGCAAAGTCCCGGCCTGTGACCGCCTCAATGACCAGCGCCAGCGTGATCATGCCGAAGTCGCTGTACGCGTACTCTTCCCCCGGGATGGATTCCAGCGGAATGGTAAAGATCGAGTCTATAACAGCCCGGCGCGTTATAACACCATCCTCGTAGAAGGGCCGAAACGGTATAAAACCGCTGGTATGCGTCAGCAAATGGCGGAGCGTGACCTCTGATTTGTCGGGAGCGTCAAACTCCGGAAGGTATGAGCGCACCGTCGCATCCAGGTCCAGGAGACCCTGCTCGTACAGCAGCATAGATGCTGTGGTGGTTGCGACAACCTTGGTCAGAGATGCCACATCAAACAACGACTGCGGTGTGGTCCGTCGGCCGGATTCATACGTATAAGTGCCGTACCCGCGGATCCTGTGCACGTCCTCGCCGCGTCCGATGGCGACGGCTGCGCCTGGGAAAGCCCGCTCACGGATAGATGCCTCTGCGAGCGAATCCATCCGCGCATAGGCATGCACCGGGTTCGGTCCCTGCCGGCCTGTCAGGCTGTCAGGCGCACTACAGCTGCTGACACACAGCATCTGAATGACGGCACCAAGGGCGAAATAGCGGATAAGCGACATAGAAAGCGTAACTTGTGGAGTACTAAGCGCCAGCACCGGGATACGGTGCGGCAATCTACTGAACGCAAGCATCAGCTGCATATGCCTACTGTAACTGTAGAAGGTGGCCAAACAATCAAGGTCGCTGAGGGGAGACGTCTGGCCATAGCCATCGAAGATGCCGGTACCGATATTGGACACCGCTGCGGCGGTTTTGCACGCTGCACGACCTGCCGCGTGGAGTTTGTCTCCGGGGAGCCATCTGTCTTCACGCGTGCGGAATACGCAAAGCTCAAAGAGCGTGGTCTGCTTGGTCAGGTTCGTCTGTCCTGCCAGATTGTTGTGGAAGATGACGTTACTGTTAAGCCGCTCATGACCGTGTCGGAGATGGGTTGGGCCGACCCCGGACCACCCCTGGAAGAAACGGTAACGCCGGAACCGGACTGGATAGCCGGTACATCAGCAGACCTGGACTAAATGCTCCCGAAGACCAGGGCCATGTCCTCGCTGGTGACTTTGGCCTGGTCTTCGCGCATGGCATCGAAGAACGCCTGATCGTAGGTGCGCGACCGTATCACCATCGGCATGGGCGTGGCGTGCCCAAGCAGCAGCGCCTGCTGCTTGGCGTCGATGGTGGCAAGGATATTACGCAGGTCGCCACTGCTCTTTTCGCCAACCAGAACGGCAGTGATGTCCTTGTCGTCGCTGAGCTGGGCCACAAGCTTGGTGCCAATCTGGCTCAGCACCTCCTCATCAATAGCGCTGGGGCGCTGATCTACAACCAGGAGCGTCACAAAGTACTTCCGCATCTCACGGGCAATCTTGCCAAAAGGCGTCTCACGGGCAGTGCCCTTGGACAGGAACTTGTGCGCTTCTTCGATGGTGATCACCAGCGGGCGTGGCTTGTTCCTGTCTGTTCGCCGAAACTCATTGGTCTTCTTTTCATACTGATCACGTATCCGGCGTGTGATGACGTTGGCAACAAGCAGATAGACCTGCAGCGTGTTGCAAGCGCCGAACTCGAAGATTACGGACCTGCCGCCGTCCAGCGCTTCCATGAGCTGATCCAGCACATCAATCTTTCCGAGGGAAGGCGCTGTGCTGAAGAACCTGTAACGCGTAAGCTGCCGCAGCTTTCTTTGGAGTGCGCCGAGCGCACTTTCATGTGCGCCAATACGCTCCGAAAGCTCCTTAAGCTTGCCACTGCCCTCTGTATCCAGGAGCTTTTCCAGCCACCGCTTGCGGAACGCCTTGTACAGGGCATAGCAAACCTCCTCGGCGGTAGAGGTAAGGTTCAGTGTCTCTCTCAGGGGCAGCACATCACGCGGCAGGATCTGGTCTGCATAAAGGGTCACTGCCTGATCCACCCGGCTGCCACGCTCCCTGGCACCCTGTGGATCCAGGGAGAAGGTCATCACCTTAGCCGGAAAGAGATCCTTGAGGCCCGGAAGAGAACTGCGCCCTTGGCCGTCTGCCACCTCCTGCGTCACGCTGTCGCCGTACTCGGAGTGCATATCGAATATGAGGTTGACGGCCACGCCCGACCTGATCAGGCCACAGAGGAGCAGACGTGCCAGGAACGTCTTGCCCGTGCCTGTCTTTCCAAAGACCGCGCTGGAACGCTCTACGAAGCGATACAGGTTGAGGCACAGCGGAATGCCTTCCATTCCCAGCGGCGAGCCTATCCTGAAGAACGTGTGGCCGTCACCATGCGACTCGTGCCCAAAGATGCGCACAACATCGTCCTCGTCGGCATGAGACACCTCTGAAAAGTGCGCGGGCACGGTCTTGACCGCCCGTGGTTCTGCCGACACAAGCTCAGGATGTTCCAGGTTTTCCATCATCAGCATGGGGTGGAGCTGCACCTTCGCGTAGGCTGCGGTGCCCTCCATCACCAGACGCAGCAGGTGGTCGCCCGGACCGGGCGGGTACAACAGCACACTCTCGTTCGTCGCCGCGATGGAAACGTCCGTAATCAGTGAAAAGAAGTCATGCCTGCTGCCCTAAATCACCACAAATGCGCCGGCTTTGATGTCCTCAATGGACTGGTCAGCGGCAAGCTTCACCTCAACGCCATGGCTCAGCGAGCCGTGCATGATCACACCGATCTTGCCAGGCCTGTTATTTGCCCTGCTGGATTTCATGTGGCTGCATGGTTTGTTCTTTGGCAGCTAGTTGCCTCTATATCCTGGTCATGGCTGCGCCGCACGGTGACCGTGCCACCGGCCCGGCAAGGGCGCGCATGAAAACATTCAGGCGCACCTCTGTCGTGTGTTCAAAGTCAACGTCCTTCACTGCGTTATACATGATCAGGTTGCCCTTGCTGCGCACCTGGTGGCAGTGCCCGCGCATCGCATTCCGTGTCGCTAAAGCCCACGAACAGACAGTGCGAAAGGTCACACTCCGGCGGGTCGTACGCGTATGATACTGCAGGTTCTCCAGTAACGCGCTGAGCCCTGTGACGTGCCTGCGGCTCACTGGCAGGATCCGTCTATGTTTCTCCTCCGTTGGTGCATGCAATGACACGACCAGATTGATACCGGAGTTCTCGCCCGCCAGGGTTCGGATACGACGTGCAGGGCCCGCAGCAGATACCGCGATGCCATGCCGAGGGTCTGAGGGGGGGCTGAGCAAGGCTCGTCGGCACGTGGCTGTAGTTGAGCGATGGCTCTTCCATGCTCATGAAGGCCACATTGGTGAGGCCTCGCCCGGATTGCACTGAGCCCGGTAACACAGAATACGCAACCCCTGGCTGGACACACATGCAGTATAGTGCTGAGCAGGCATGTCCGGGATAAGCACCGCCTCGACGTGGTGTCTGCTGCTAAACGCAAAGAGGGCCTTGGCTATGATGTCCGGAGTGGCCGGTTCCAGAGTGCATCGCTTCGTCAGCACATCCTGAGCTCTGCCGGCAAATTGGTCATCCTGACAAAGGAACGGCCCCTCTTGCCGCTGGTCCACTGGAAGAGATACCGCCCCGGTACGCTGGCTCACCCAACTCCTGGTCACGACTTCCAGGCCGGAAGGCCTGGAGGTGACACGTGCTCTGATCCATCACAAAGCCTGGCTGCTCTTCCTTTGGAAATTATAGAGGATAGTGAACGTCCGCTCCGTTACCCTTTCTTCCAATGCCGGGCCTTTAACTCTCGCAGTTCCGCGTCACTCAGGGGCACAGGACAGTCCGCACTGCTTCAGCCGTCCGTCCGTGATACTGCGGAGTGTTCGCGCCGCGCTTGCATACCGCAAGCTAATCGGGTGGGAGTGTAAGTCCTGTTTCTGGTTAAAGGGCAGGAGGTGGCCTCATAAACGCGCTGGCCTCGCAACGTGGACACGTCGCCCGCCTGTTCGTCATCTTACCTCTGCGCAAGTTCAAGGAACGTGCTCCCATTGCGGTCCGGCGCGCAATTTCGGCATGACCCTGCTTGCTTGATCTGCCACACCTGCGTTCCAGCCACGAACAAACTTCACTATCCTTTATGACTCTCTTTCTTTTGTGGCTCCTGTCCAATACATTGTCTTTCCGACCACCAAATTGTCAAAGACATATGAAAAGGATCCTGACAACCGTGCTACTGCTACTGGTTGCCGGTTCAGTCCATGCGCAGCTTCCGGCGAATTTTCTGGAGGGTACCTGGCGGCTGGTGTCGCAGCGCTCCATTTTCCCTGACACGGTGATGGTCACCACGAATCCGCCACCGTCAATCAAGATTCTCAACTCTACGCACTTCTCTTGGGGCTATCAGGCAGAGACGGGTGAGGATGTCATCGCCGGGGGTGGCCGGTACACGCTGGAAGGCGACACAGTCTACACGGAGTACCTTGAGTATCACGTGACAGAGGTGCTTGTAGGGCAGGCACTGAGATTCTCAGTACGGGTGGTTGGAGATCTGTGGTATCACTCGGGGGAGTTTCCGAGTGGCTACAGGCTTGAAGAAGTCTGGCGCCGCATCGAATAAAGTCCCTACTGCACCCAGCGATCCACGCAAATGAGGACAACGAGCAAGGGGATATAGAGGATTGAGGCCGAGAGTACGCGGCGCGCATTCTGCATGCTGAGGGAACGGTAAAAGGCATAGGCGGGAGCCAGAAACCACGTGCTCAGCAGGATAGCGCCAGCCAGGTAGACCCATCCCGCACTGCCGATGACCGCTGGCAGCACGCTGGCCACGGCCAGCCCGATGGTGAAGTAAAGCGTCTGGTTTGCGGTAGCGTTGCCGTCCGGGCATACTACGGGCAGCATAGCGTAGTTGGCCCGCGCGTAGTCCTTGCGGTACAGCCAGGCCAGTGACAGGAAGTGGGGCATCTGCCACAGTACCAGAATGGCAAAAAGTGCCCACCCTGCTGCGCCCAGAACCCCTGTGGCTGCGGTATATCCTCCCAGTGCCGGCAAAGCACCGGGAATTGTTCCTATCAGCGTGTTGTGCCGGGTGCGACGCTTGAGTGGCGTATAGGCTGTCAGATACAGCACGATCGTCAGTGCAGCCAGACTCAGCGTCAGCAGGTTGGTAAACGACAGCACGGCCAGCCCCAGCACCATCAGGGTCAGCCCGTAAAGCAGGGCGGCGCACGGTGCAATGCGGCCGGAGGGCAACGGCCGGTTGACCGTACGGCGCATCAGCGCATCGTGCGCCCGCTCCACGTAATGGTTTAACACGCCGCTGCTCGCGGCACAAAGCACAGTACCCGCAAGCGCAACCGCGAGGTCTGCCCCCCGGACTGCACCAGGCGAACCCAGCAGAAACCCCGCCAGCGCCGAGATGGTGACCAGAAAGGAGATTTCGGGCTTAGTAAGGTCCCAATAGTCCAGCATGGCCGGACGGTTTGCTTCAACAGCAACCCGCCGGCGCTGCGGCTTGAAGCGCCGGTGGGGGGGAGCTTGTACTTCTGCGGTCTGCTCCATCAGGCTATTTCCGGCGGCGCATAAGCTGCAGCGCAGTACCTGCGGCACCGCCCATAAGCAGCGTGCCTGTGACAAGGTGGGCCAAGTTGAGCGAAATCTGCCATACAGAGCGTGCACCGACGCTTTCTTCATACACAAGAACCACCAGCGCCATGATCCCCAGTATCATCTGAAGAGCGACGCCGCCCATCATGCCCCAAGCCCACCTGACCAGCATGCCATGGCGTCTCAGGCGCCCGCAGAGCATGAAGATTAGCACCAGCACGGCAACACTTCCGGCCGCATGCGTGAGTATGAATCCAAGGTGCACGCCGTCCCCGGGGTGGCGCAGCAGGGCGCCGAGAAGGATCTGGACAAAGAGTGCCAGCGCTGTCACGATACTGAGGCGCTTGAGGGCTTGCGGCACATCCAGCGGCTTCAGGGCACGCACCCATCCTGCCGAGGAGACAACAGCCATTGCCATGACAGATGCAAAGAACAGTTGCGCCCCAAGGGCGTGCAGGACAGCCAGGTCCAGCGACACCCGGATTACGCGCAGACCACCCAGGACACCTTGGAGTATCACGAGCATCAGCACGCCCGCAGCCAGAAGGCGCACGCCACGTCTGCGTTCCGCAACCAGCACCCACAAGAAAAGACCCATGGCCCAAAGTCCCACCACTGCACCCAGCAGCCGATGCCCATGCTCGGCCAGGACCGGGGCGTGCATCCACCACGCTGACTCAGGATTGGCCGGATCCTCAAATCCCGTAGCGATAGGATCCAGCGACCCGAACGAGGTGGGCCAGTCCGGGACAGCCAGCCCGGCGTCGATGCTGGTCACCCAGCCACCCCAGCCGATAAGCGTCAGGCACAGGAAAATGCCCAGGCACACGTACCGGTAACGCCAAGGCGCATACGGCGCGTCCCCACTGATTAAGGCGGAGTCCAAAAGCTTTGAGTACAGGTTTAACTCATGGCAACAATTGGAATTAAGCTGCTGTTCCACTGCTGACGAAATGTGCCCCAATTTACGATCCGACCCCCACATTCAACACACCCATGACGCTTGTCGCATCTATCTCAGGAATTCGTGGCATATTCGGCGCCGGCCTGGATGCTTCGGTACTCGTACGTTACACACTGGCCTACGGTGAATGGGCACTGCGGCGAGCACATCACCTGCCACCGCGCATCGTTGTGGGGCGGGACGCGCGTGTGTCCGGGGAGGTCTGCATGCAGATTGTCGTCGGCACGCTGCGCAGCCTGGGCCTGGATGTCGTGGATGCGGGGTTGGCCACCACGCCTACGGTCGCTATGGGCGTGCTGGAAGCCAAAGCCCGGGGTGGCATCATACTGTCCGCATCGCATAACCCTGAAGAGTGGAACGCGCTAAAGCTCCTCAACGAAACGAGTGAGTTTCTCTCTCCTGAGGAGGGTGCGACAGTGATGGCGGATGCAGGCAAGACCCCGGCCCCGCACGGGGATCGTATTGGAACACTTACGCGGCAGAACTTTCTGGACAGTCACATCGCGGCAATAGAAGCACTCGACTTCATTGACCCATCTCCAATCACAGCGCGTCGCTTCAAAGTCGCGGTAGACGGGATCAACTCCGTGGGTGCGCTGGCCCTGCCACGCCTGCTCAGGCGCATAGGCGTCCGGGACGATGACATACTCCTGCTCAACGGCGATCTCAGTGGCCGCTTTGCGCATCCCGCAGAGCCGCTGCCCGCACACCTTACCGACACGATGGCGCGCACTCGCGAGGCGGGCTGCGACTTGGGGCTGGTGGTCGACCCCGATGCAGATCGCCTGGCACTCATCGATGAGCAGGGCGTGTATGTCAGCGAAGAGCTCACACAGGTGATTGCTGCGGACTTTCTCTGGCGCAGGCGGGCGGGGCCGTTTGTGACCAACCTCTCTTCTTCCCGCGCCATCGACGACGTTGCCAGGCGCTGGGGCCAGACGGTACACCGCTCGGCCGTAGGCGAGATCAATGTCGTCAGGAAGATGCAGGAAGTCGGCGCTATCCTCGGCGGCGAAGGCAATGGCGGCGTGATCCTGCCAGACCTTCACTACGGGCGAGACGCACTTGCCGGTGCCGCGATGATACTCCAGCACCTGGCGGAGCAGGGGTCAGCGCTCTCCACCGTGCGGGAAGCCATGCCCCGCTACGCTTTGTCGAAGGAGAAGGTCCAACTGCCTGATCCTGACGCAGCGCTGACCCGCGTGGTCAGCCGCCTCGGGGAAGATGACGCGATGGTGTCCACCGTTGATGGAGTGAAGCTGGACTTCACTCACGGGTGGGTGCACCTGCGCAAGTCCAACACTGAGCCAGTCGTTCGCGTGTATGCCGAGGCCGCCACAGAGGCTGGCGCCCGCAAGCTTGCAACGACGTATACGGACCGCCTGAAGGCTTCAGCGCGAGGGATGTCCCGCGCGCACTGATCCACGTGGCCTAGAAGCCCATGCCACCACCACCCATGCCGTCCATGCCACCGCCGTGGTGGCCGCCAGCACCTTCGCCAGGCGCAGGTTTTTCCGGCTTGTCAGCAACGACAGACTCGGTGGTGAGCAACAGGCCGGACACCGAGGAGGCATTCTCCAGTGCGGCACGGACCACCTTCGTCGGATCAATGACGCCCTGGGCTACCAGCATGCCGTAGTCCTCCGTGCGGGCGTTGAAGCCAAAGTCGCCTTCGCCTTCTTTGACCTTCTGTGCAACGATAGAACCTTCTACGCCGGCATTGCCTGCAATCTGACGCAGTGGCTCTTCCAGCGCACGGCGCACGATGTTGACGCCAATAGTCTGGTCTTCGTTTTCCGTGTTGACATCGGTAAGCGAGCCGATCGCACGAATCAGCGCCACACCGCCGCCTGGCACGATACCCTCTTCTATGGCGGCACGCGTCGCGTGCAGTGCATCTTCCACGCGTGCCTTCTTCTCCTTCATCTCCGGCTCTGTCGCAGCCCCGATCTTGAGTACGGCGACACCGCCGCTGAGCTTGGCGAGGCGCTCCTGCAGCTTCTCACGATCGTAGTCGCTGGTGGTCGTCTCGATCTGCTGACGGATCTGGTTGGAGCGCGCCTTGATCTGATCGCTGCGACCACCGCCATCCACGATAACCGTCTTATCTTTGTCGATGACAATCCGCTCGGCCTGACCCAGGTAGTCAACCGTCACATTCTCCAGACGGTAGCCTTTCTCCTCGCTGACGACCGTGCCGCCGGTCAGGATCGCAATGTCTTCCAGCATCGCTTTGCGGCGATCGCCGAAGCCGGGGGCTTTGACAGCGGCCACGCGCAGCGTGCCACGGAGCTTGTTGACAACGAGCGTGGCAAGTGCTTCGCCTTCCACGTCCTCTGCGATGACGAGCATCGGGCGGCTGGATTGTGCAACCTTCTCAAGAACAGGCAGAAGATCTTTCATCGCCGAGATCTTCTTGTCGTGAATCAGGAGGTACGGCTTCTCCAGCACCGTCTCCATGTCGTCGGCGTTGGTGACGAAGTACGGCGACAGGTAGCCGCGATCGAACTGCATGCCTTCGACCACGTCCATGTAGGTCTCGAGGCTCTTGCCTTCCTCGACCGTGATCACGCCGTCCTTCCCGACCTTCTCCATCGCCTTGGCCATGATCTTGCCGATCGCCGGGTCGTTGTTGGCGCTGATC
>JAAXGV010000063.1 GCA_012271185.1 Rhodothermales bacterium | reverse complement strand
GGAACGCCATGCTATGATATCTGCTATGGCCTGCCGCCACGGGTAGCCGCAGCCAACCGGCCGCGACCCACGCTCCAGCGGACAACGCGCCCACGTACCACCTTGCCACAGACCCACTGCCACCGCTCCCGCAGCAACGCGCCACCCCCTGAGACGACCTCGGGGAGGCAACACATGCTTCAGATACCCTCAAATATGACTGTCTGCTTGAAAAGCTGGGCAAAGGGCAGGGCAAGCCCGAACCAGGCGTGCAAGACCTGCTCAGGTACCCCTGAAGAATCCGCGTTCCTCGTCCCGCACGCGTACGACCTCGACAACCTCCTCAAAATCGAGGAGTTGCGGGGCCATACGCTCTATCAGATGCGCAATCTGACGGTCCTTTTGCGGTGTCTGATTCCATTCGGGGTGCGCCTGCTCAATCATGCTGACCAGAATGCGCAGATACGGGTAACGGGCCTCAGCGCTGGAGTACTCTGCGATCGCACGCGCAAACAGCTCCGCGTTGCGACCAACCAGGCGATCAACGATTTTGGTGGTGTAGATCATGGTGCTCTTCCTGAACAGTTGGCCTAATTATAATGTCGGCGCGCATCGTATCCAACTCAGCATGAACCCAGAGGCATAAAACGCGTACACGCGGACGATTAAATTACAAGTTCATCATGCCCAAGCCCAACCGGCCACAATCTCCTTACCGACTGGATCGCCTGCCGATCGTTCAGGCGTTCCACTGGCGTTCGCGCTCCAAACCTCCTCTTCGCGAGGGCGAACTCGTCTACTACGGTCCCATGCCTATGCAGTACGGCATCGGCGAGGTCCAGTATGTGGCCGGTAAACGTGTATCCGTGGACTTCCGTGGTACAGGCACGAGCAACGTCCATGAGGACATCATTGATGCCCGGTACCTGATACCGATTCCAGAGCCTGCGCTGTCGCTGCTCTAGCTCAAGGTCGTATGTCGGTTCTCTCGATTCGCGGAGCCACCAAGCGGTATGGCAAGGTCACAGCCGTCAATGAGGTTTCATTCGACGCTAAACCAGGCCGTATCCTGGGATTTCTGGGTCCCAACGGTGCCGGAAAGACATCGACGATCCGCATGATCGCCGATATCACGGCGCCAGACGAGGGCGAAGTGCTTTTTGATGGGCGTCCGGTGGGGCCTTGGAGCCAGAAGGTTATGGGTTACCTGCCGGAGGAGCGGGGGCTTTACCGCAAGCTTAAAGTCAGCAGTCAGCTCCTGTACCTGGCTGCACTCAAAGGCGTGCCACGCGCCGAGGCAAAGCAGAAAATGCAGTACTGGGCGCGCCGCTTTGGAATGGAGCGGTGGCTCAGCCACAAGACACAGGAGCTTTCCAAAGGCATGCAGCAGAAGGTGCAGTTCATTGCGGCGATATTGCCGGAGCCTCGCCTGCTGATTCTGGATGAGCCGTTCGGTGGTCTGGATCCCATCAACAGTGAGCTGCTCCGGGAGATCATCCGTGAATTCAAAGAGGCTGGGCGAACGATCCTCTTTGCCAGCCACCGGATGGAGCAGGTGGAGCAGCTTTGCGATGACATATGTCTGATTGCACGCGGCAAGGTCCTGGTGCACGGGGGGTTGCGCGAGGTGAAAGCCAGTTATGGCCGCAACACGCTGCTTCTTGATTTTGCAGGGGACGGCACGTTCCTTGCGCCCTTTGAGCGCGCCGGGGCCATAGAGATAAAGACCCGCAGTGCTCACAGAGCAGAAATGCGGGTTCGTGATACCACGGCGCCCCGCGCAATCCTCGAGGCCATGCTGGACCAGGCCATCCAGGTTTACCGGTATGAGCTGGCGGAGCCATCCCTTGCAGAGATCTTCATCAGTGAGGTGGAGCGGTCATGAACAGCATGATGATCATTGCCCGGAGCGAGTTTCTCCGCCGCGCGACCAGTAAGGTCTTCATCATCACGACATTACTTGCCCCTATCGGCCTGATTGTGTTTATCGCGATCACGGTTCTGGCTTCAATAGCCACCATTGGGGGTGATGATCCGCTTACGATCGCGGTCGTCGATGAGACCGGATTTGTGCTGGACAGAATCCTTGAAGAGGAGTTTGAGCACACGCTTGTGCGAGCGGGTGTGGCTGCGGCTCGGGACGGAGTCTTGACCGGCCGCTATGACGGTTATGTTACGATTCCGTCCGGAGTGGCTACCGGTGAGGAATCTGTGAGCTACTATGCTCTGGAGGGTGAGGGCTACGGCGCGGTGGGTGACCTGCGGCGCAGTATCAGGACTGCTGTGCGAGATCATCGGATCGAGGAGGCTGGCATTTCAGAGGACGTTCTGGATATCGTCAACACGCGTGTGTTCGTCGAATCGGTCAGGCTGAGTCCAGCCAGACCGAGCGCGGAGGAAAGCAGCACCGAAGCGTATCCGGAACAGGGTGGCTTCGGACTGGGCATGACCATGGGCCTGTTGATCTACATGGGTATGCTGGTTTACTCAAGCGTGCTGATGCAGGGCATTATCGCAGAGAAACAGACGCGCATTGTCGAAATTATCCTGTCGTCAGCGCGTCCGTTCAACCTCCTGATGGGCAAGGTGCTGGGGATTGGCGCGACGGGTCTGGTGCAGCTTATGGCCTGGGTGCTGATTCTGCTGGCCATCACGACGTTTGGCGGTATGATAGTAGTCACATTCTTTGATCCGGCTTTGCTTGGGGCTGAAACAGCGACATCCACGGAAGAGCTGCTGGCAGCTGCCGACATCTCACTGCCAACCCTGCGCTTTGGCATGCTCGTCTGGTGTATCTTGTTTTTCCTGGGTGGTTTTCTGCTGTACGCGGGGTTGTTCGCTGCTATTGGTTCTATGGTGGAGCAGCCGCAGGATGCACAAGGATTCATGCTGCCGGTCATGCTGCCGCTGATTGCTTCCCTCATGTTCATGGCAGCCGTTTTGGAAAGTCCAAACTCGTCACTGGCAGTGATACTCTCGATGATCCCCTTCACTGCACCGGTGTCAATGATAATGCGAATGGCGGCGACGAACGTACCCTTCTGGGAGGTGCTCGCTTCTTATATGCTGATGGTTGCCGGCTTTACCACCACCATGTGGGTTGCAAGCCGCATCTACCGCGTAGGCATCCTTATGTACGGTAAAAAGGCGTCTGTCAGAGACGCCATTCGCTGGTTTCGGCACGCGTAGCGGCCGGTGCGGGAGGCCTGATCGATGATCTTTCGCTCCTTGGGGACGTTGAACGCTCCTGACACGCCCTGCTGAACTATGCACACGGATATCCGACAGATCGACAGCACGCGTCACCTTCTTGAGATTTCGGCCACGGCCGGTGATCTTGTTGACGATGTCAGGCGAGCCGTCAAGGAGATCAAAAGCAAGGCGGTTGTGAAAGGGTTTCGCCCTGGCCGCGTTCCACCCAACCTGATCAGGATTGTCTACCGGTCTGAGCTGAAAGAAACCGTAAGCGAGAAATTTATTGAGGAGGTATACAACGACTTCGTTAAGGACTCAGGTGAGTACGCGGTATTTGGCGCACATGAGGTGTCAAAGCTCGACTACGAGGTGGATGGGGCGCTGACGGCGGAAGTCACGTTTTTTGTGCTCCCTCAAATTGATCTGGAAGCGCTGGGCCAGGAGGAGGTGACGCAACTCACCTACTCACTGACGGATGCGGACGTGGACGAGATGGTTGACAGCCGCATGGCGGCGTATGTCACGTGGATGCCGCTGGATGACGGAGAAGAGCTTTCTGAGGGCCATGCAATAATGTGTGGGATCAGGGAGCTCGATAAAGCCACCCATACTGCCATCGGCGAAGGCGATGCAACAGAGCGCACCCTGATGCTCAATACGGACACTCACAAGGATGACGTGGCGCTGGTGAAAGCCGCTATAGGAAGCCGCGTAGGCGACACGGTAACCTTTGAAGTTGAAACTGACGCGGAAACCGAACCGGTTGAGACACAGCTCTTTTCAGCAATAATACACGAAGCGGCAAACCCGGAAATACCCAAGCTGGATGAAGAGTTTTTCCAGCGAGAATCCATCAAGGGGGTTGGGTCTGTCGAAGAGCTCAGAGCGGACACAAGGAGGGAAGCCCAACTGAGGGTGGACCGCAGGCTGAAGCGCGTAAACAGCAATTTAGTCAGGAAACGCATGCTTGAGCTTTATCCGTTTGCAGTGCCCGAAGCCAGCGTGGACATGATCGCCCGTGAGTCATACCTTGTTAACAAGGATGATATAAAACGTAAATTGCGCTGGGGGATGATAATAAGAGCCATCCAGAGCCAGCATCTGGACGCCAGCGGTGATACAGCAGACCACTCCGAGAATGGGGATATGGACAAACATGAGGAACAGGTGCTTGCGTTTCTTAAGAAGATATTCACATTACAAACGGAAGAGCTTGACGATCCTCCTTCGATGCTGTACTACGATTATCCGTATTAGACATGGTGGTAGAGGACTTTACAAAGTTTGCCAAAAGCCTGCGTCTGCCCAGCAGCATCTATGGCCGGGGGATGGGTGATCAGCCCATCAGCCAGCTGGTACCGATCGTAGTGGAGCAGACCTCGCGTGGCGAGCGCGCCTACGATATTTTCAGCCGTCTGCTCAAGGAGCGCATCATACTGCTCGGAACACCCATCAATGATGTAGTGGCCAACCTGGCGGTGGCGCAGCTCCTGTACCTTACCAGCGAGGATCCGAAGCGGGATATCAATATCTGGATCAACTCGCCAGGTGGCATGGTCTACAGCGGGCTCGGCATCTATGACACGATGCAGCTGATCACGTGTCCGGTGGCTACCATCTGTGTTGGACTGGCCGCCTCGCTCGGATCGGTTTTGCTGACTGCGGGCACCAGTGGGCAGCGGTCAGCTCTCCCTAATTCGCGTATTATGCTTCACCAGCCGGTAGGTGGCGCTTCTGGCCAAGCATCTGACATAGAGATTCAGGCACGCGAGATACTGTCGCTCAAGCAGCGTCTCTACGAGATACTGGCCGAGCACACCGGCCAGACCATTGAGACGATATCCGGTGACGCAGACCGGGACTACTGGCTCAGTGCGGAAGAGGCCAGAGCGTATGGACTGATCGACAATGTGCTGAAGGCGGACGCGCCAGACAGCTGACAGAGTACCGCGTACGGGATTTGAACCCGTGTTACCGGCGTGAGAGGCCGGCGTCCTGGACCCCTAGACGAACGCGGCATAAGATCCTTTCAAACAGCGGCGGCGGTCCGGAGTTTCATGACACAGACCAGGGGTTTGTCACCGCCACGCTTCGAAAATCTGAACCGATATGGGACCTGCCGTCTACCTTGACTACAATGCTACTACGCCGGTGGATCCACGTGTTCTGGAAAAGATGCTGCCATTCTTTTCCGACTATTATGGCAACCCCTCCAGCGAGGGGCACTCGTATGGATGGGCTGCGAGTGCGGCTGTAGAAGCGGCGCGCCGGCAGGTGGCGGAGGCGCTGGGTGCACGTCCTGCCAACGTTACGTTCACGAGCGGGGCCTCAGAAGGGATCAACACGGCGATCAAAGGAATTGCGCGGGCCTACGCCGGCAAGGGGCGTCACATTATTACGGTTAAGACAGAGCACCAGGCATCGCTCCGAAGCTGCAGGACGCTCGAGGCGGAGGGATTTCGGGTCACTTACCTGCCCGTCGACGGCGACGGGCTCATTGATCTTGATGAGCTCGAATCCGCACTGACAGGTGAGACGATCCTGGTCAATGTGATGTGGGCCAACAACGAGACAGGCGTCATCCATCCTGTCAGCGAAATCGCTGCCCGCGTGCGGGATCGTGGCATCCTGTTCATGACTGACGCAACCCAGGCCGTTGGCAAGTTTCCTGTGACGGTGGCAGAGGTTGATGTGCTGGTGTGTTCCGGGCACAAGCTGTACGGCCCCAAGGGTGTCGGAGTGCTCTACCTGCGGGAGCGTGTACGTGTACCCGCGCTGGTTGATGGGGGTGGCCAAGAGCATGGCATGCGCGGGGGCACGCTCAACGTTCCAGGCATTGTAGGGCTCGGTGAAGCTGTCGAGGTGGCCTGCAGTCACTGCGGATCCGAGGCAGACCGGCTGAGTCAGCTCCGTGACAACCTGGAGCAGCGGCTGGCCGAGGCCCTGCCCGCTATCCGTTTCAATGGCAAGCGGGCTCCACGTCTGCCCAACACATCAAATACAACGTTCCCGGGTGATGCGTGCGAGTACCTGCTCATGGGTTCTTTGGGGGAACTGGCCATCAGTCCAGGCAGTGCCTGCGCATCCGGCAGATCGGGGGCCAGCCATGTTCTGAGTGCGATGGGAATTCCGCCCAACGAGGCAAGGCGCAGTGCCCGGATCAGTCTGGGTCGACCGACGACAGAGGCCGACACAGATCGGGCAGCGGAGATCATCATCGGCGCAGTACGCGCGCTGACCGCAACGTAGTCACAATGGATATCGTCAACAAGGTTCAGCGAAGCGGTATTGAGGTGTACAACCTGGAGGCGCTCTGGGATGGAGCGGCAGTGGTTGAACTTGATATTTCGCCGTTTCTCACCGGTGGCCTGGTACTTCGGGAGAAGGACTTTCGCCGCCATGTCAGCGAGCACGACTGGGCTCTTTATGCAGGCAGGCACGTTGCGGTATACTGTGCTGCCGATGCCATTGTCCCAACCTGGGCGTATCTACTCATTGCCTCGAAGCTGGATCAGGCCCGCTCTGTCGTTCAGGGGCGCAAGGCTGATGCTGTGTGCGCCTATTTTGTCCGCGCTTTGGGCAGTGAGGACTGGGAACGTTACAGGGATCGTATAGTGGTCATCAAGGGTTGCGGGGCAGGTGTCGTGCCGGCAAGCGCATATGTAACGGCCATGCGGGCGCTTATACCGGTAGCTCGGAAGGTGATGTATGGGGAGCCGTGTTCAAGCGTTCCGCTCTGGCGTCGCCGCTGATGCGTATTGATCTGTCAGGAAAAGTTGTGCTGGTCACCGGTGCCAGCCGCGGTATCGGGCGTGGGCTGGCCGTTGCGCTGGCGGGTGCCGGCGCCGCGGTAGCCGTCCACTGCAACAGCAGCCGTCAGGCGGCCTCAGACCTCGCACGGGCACTGGGTCACGGTGCGCGCGCATTTCAGGCTGACCTTGAGCATGCTCAGGACTGCAGGAGCCTGTTCGATGAGGTTACCGGCCATTACGGACGCCTGGACGTGCTGGTGAATAATGCCGGTGTAGCTATCTTGGCGCCACTGGACGCACCCACCAGGGTGTGGGCCAAAGCTTGGGAGCGCACCATGAAAGTGAACCTGCGGGCCACCGAACTTCTTTGCCGCCTGGCGCTGCGTCACTTCATCGAGCAAGGGGGAGGGCGCATCATCAATGTGGCTTCACGGGCAGCATTCCGCGGGGATACGGCCGACTACATGGCTTATGCGGCATCAAAAGGTGGTGTTGTTGCATTGACGCGCAGTATCGCACGTGCATTCGGCAAAGACAATGTTTGTGCCTTTGTTGTTGCGCCCGGGTTTGTGCGGACGGATATGGCGCAGGACTCCATTGACGCCTACGGAGAGGAGTTTGTCATGAATGACCTTGCGCTGAAGCAGCTTACCGAGCCCAAGGACCTGGCGCCGATGGTTGCTCTTCTGGCCAGCGGACTTGCGGACCATGCTACGGGCGCGACCATCGACATCAACGCCGGCAGTTACGTCCATTAGCATTCGTGGAAGAAATGGAATTCCAGAGTGCCGAAAAAAAGAGGTACCGGCGCCGAAATAGAGAAGATTTTGGGCCCAAGGCGGACCCTGCGGCCTGAAAAGCCGAGGATCGGGCCAAAAAGGCCCAATATGGTGGGACTGACATGCCTTGAAGCGCAGCGCCTTCAAGTGGATGTCATCCCGCTGTCAGCACTTTTCAGGTTGAGTGGCGAGCACGGTACGACAAAGCCACGCGTGGTCGGCGTGCACCACCAGTGGCGAAGCGGGGAACGAAGCGATGGAGGCGGCGGGATCTGCGGCTTCCTCTATGGAGGCGGACGTTCCACCAGATCACAGAACACCAACTCCTCACAGGCTGTGGCGCGCGTCTGCAGCCTGGCGTAGCCGCGTCACATGAGCGTGTGACCTGGCGGCGGTTCATGTTTTCGGTTCATGCAGCCGCCCATGATCGTCGAGGCCAGCCCGCAGTTGCGGGCGCTCATCACACAGCTTTGCGTCGGCGGAGACCACCTCCGCTTCCATGTCGGCTGACACGCGCCCCAATAAGGTCATCAGCATGATGCGCCAGGCCGCGACCATGTACAACGTAATTGCCCTGTGCAGTCCCGCCGCCTGCTGCATGCGCAGCTTCTCCGCCCGGCAGCCGCTCTTGAGGATCCGGAAGATATCCTCCACGCGCCAGCGCAGCGTGTAGTGTTCCACCATTTGTTTCGCTTCCTCCGGCGTCGTCACCGCCATCGTGGTCAGCAGATACCACTCGATGCGGCGGGTCCCTTCCGGTGGCGATATCTCGCGCATGTGGATCGCCGACACCTTGACCGGTTCTTCCTCAGAATCCCTGGGCGCAGGCAGCGTCACCCGGTGAAAGCACAGCGCCATGCGCACCGGGCGGCACTCGTGCGTGACTCGACCGGATTTCACTCGACGCGCCACCGACAGCTCCATCACGTCTGCAGGCGGCCCCTTGCGCATCGCCTTGAACAGCGAAGCCTGATCCTTGCTCAGAGTACGGTTGTGTCGCGCACGAACCAGCACATGCGTGCGCCGCAGGCTGCACTGCGCCGCAAAGAGCGCAAACACATCCGCCTCCCGGTCCATCACGCAAAGCACGCGCGTCTTGCGCGGCAGCGTCGAGGCCGCCTTGTCCACGTCGCGCAGCCCGTCAATCCACTGATGCGTCTTCGTCTTCCTGTACGTGCACCGCAACACGCCCAGCGGTAAACCTTCCCCGTTCAAGGCCAGTGTCGCATGCAAATGCACACCACGGGCCTCGGCCGTGGTCTGGTTGCGACCGATCACCTCCAAACCCTCACACTGCGGATGCGTGCTGAAGCTGATGTCCGTGCCATCCTGCACGCACAGGACCGTTTCCTGCGTGCGCATCCGCTCGATCGTACGCGTCCGGTGCGGTGCCAGTATCTTCGCCGACGTGATCCCGAACGTGTCGGCATTCTCGAAGAAACGCCGGTATCCCCGTACAACTGCCAGGCCGTGCCCCGGTGTTGCGGTCACAGGCTTGCCCATCGTTTTTGCCACCAGTGCGGCGCTCTTTACCAGACGGGCGCTGCGCCGCTGATCACCCAGCGCCGCACCTCCAAACTCCTGCGCCGCCCAGGTGTCACTGTCCAGCCCGGCACCCACCGCCAA
>JAAXGV010000034.1 GCA_012271185.1 Rhodothermales bacterium | reverse complement strand
CAAGCATTGCCCGTTGCCGACTCGACGGTGAGCCTTCGCCGTGAAGCAGCTTCCCGGAGGGCGGCATGGATGTCAACCCTCCACGACATCCGCGCGAGGGATTGAAGCCTCCGGGCCGTTCCCGCCCATGGGCTGCTATGTGTCCTTCTTTTCCGGGATGCCGTGCCGGATGATGTGTTGCATGGCATCAACAAACCGGTCCAGCTCCTCGAGCGTGGTGAACACGTTGGCGGTCACGCGCAGGCCTTCAAACTCCTCATGCTTGATGGGCGTCGCGATGATCCGGTGCGAATCCCACAGGTAGGTGCCCACATCGGTGGTATCGATACCCTCGATTTGAACCGTACCGATGCAGCACGAGAACTCGGGCTTCAGGCTGGTGTGGAGCCGCACACGATCGTGTGTGAGCAGTGGTCGGGCCCAGTAGTCGCGCAGATAGCGCAGCCGCTCCTCCTTGCGCTTGGCACCGATCCCCTGGTGAAATGTCAGGGCTTCCGCAATCGCGATGTAATTGGCTGCGGGATGCGTGCCAATCTCTTCGTACTTGCGGATGTCGTCGTCCATCGTATCGGGGGCCGCCATCAGTGGCCAAAGGCCGCCGATCTTGTCCTTGCGCACATACAACATCCCAGTGCCATGCGGGGCCAGCAGCCACTTGTGGAGGCTGGTGGCATAGTACTCGCAGTCCAGGTCCGCATGGGTGAAGTCAAAGTGGCCAAACGCATGTGCACCATCAACGATGACAGGAATGCCGTGCCGGCGCGCCATGCGGACCACCGCCTTGACCGGCAGGATCTGTCCCGTGATGTTGATCATGTGACACATCAGGATCGCGCGGGTTCGGGGCGTGACGTATGACTCGAACAGGTGCACGATCTCGTCCGGATCCTCCGCCGGGATGGGCACAGGGAACTGCACAAGCTTGATGCCGTCGCGCCGCTCGCGCTGCTTGAATGTCGTGATCATGCGGCCATAGTCCTGTGTGGTGGTCAGGACCTCGTCGCCGGGCTGCAGGTCCAGCCCCAGCTGGCAGATCTGCAGGCCTTCCGATGCATTGCGTGTAAGTGCGACCTCCTCAGCGTCACACCCGAACTCCCGTGCAAGGCGCTGCCGAACGCCTTCACGCTGGGGCTCCAGAATGCGCCACATCGTATAGACCGGCGCCTCATTGGAGTAGTCCAGGTGCCCCTTCATGGCCTCCTGCACGATGGTGGGTGAGGGGCTGACACCGCCGCTGTTGAGATTGATCAGGCTGCGGTCCACCGAGAACGCCTGCTGCACCTCAAGCCAGAACGACTCGTCACGCGCCACCTCGTGCGGCGCTCCGCTCACGTCCCTGATCGCTTCCAGCGCCCGCGGGATGGCACCAGGAACAAGAACTGCAGGCACGGCACCTGCCGCACGCAAAAAGGCACGTCTGTTAACCATGACAAAACACCGGGATAGTGAAACCGTTTGTTCCCAACTAGATAAGACGTACCCGGGAAATCTGCAAGAGGAAAAACGTGCAAAGCGTACTTTTTGCACTGATGATGGCCGTTGGCATTCAGTGTGGCGGCTATGCGACTGAATCGGTCCAGGGCAGGATCAAGAGTGTGACGCTGGATGCGCGCCGGGAGCCGCCGCCCGATGTCGTGCCTGCGCTCGCCGGTATGGGTGTCACGCATATCACGCTGATCTCGTTTGCATATCAGTCTGCACTGGATACGCCTGCGCTGCGCCTGCAGCCCGACGCCGGCTGGTACAGCGAAAGTGACCGCGGCATCAAGGCCTTGGCGACCCAGGCCGACAGCCTGGGTATGCGCATCATCGTTAAGCCGCACATCTGGGTGGGCCAATACGCCACGGAGGGCCAGACCCGAGCCCATATAGGCTTTGATACCGAAGAGGCCTGGCAGGTGTGGGAAGCGCAGTACCGGACCTTTATGATGCACTATGCCCGCATAGCGGAGGAGGTTGGTGCGGGGATGCTCGTGATAGGCACGGAGCTGCACCGGTCCGCAACGGAGCGGCCCCGGTTCTGGCGCGCGCTCATCGCAGATATCCGTGGCGTATATGACGGGCCGCTCACCTATGCGGCAAACTGGTGGGAGGAGTATGAGGAGGTGCCGTTCTGGGATGCACTCGACTACATAGGCATCCAAGGCTATTTTGAACTCAGCCTCGCGGAAGCGCCCACACGTGCACAGCTTCTGGCGGGCTGGACACCGCACAAAGAGGCGATGCAGGCCCTCTCAGCGCGTGTTGGGCGGCCAGTGCTCTTTACCGAGCTCGGCTACCGGAACGTGCCTGATGCTGCAGCCAAGCCGTGGCGGTGGCCCTCACGCATGGAGTCCATGACAGTGCAGCCTGCTGATGCACTCCAGGCTGAACTGTTTGATGTGTTCTTTGAGTGCCTGTGGCATGAGCCGTGGTTCGCCGGCGTGGTCCTCTGGAAATGGAGGCCGCAGATCGGCCATCGCCGCAACTATCTGGACTTTTCTCCGCAGGGAAAGCCGGCCGAAGCGGTGATCCGCCGCTGGTTTATCAGGGAGTGACGACACTGACCCCGATGCGGCTGCGCGGCGTTGCAAGGCGAATGGTGTGGGCTGTCTGGGTGGCTGCGGCCTGCCCGGCGTGTGACTCCGCCCCCGATACGGAACCCACGTCGCCCCCACGCGAGGGACGGGGTGCAACGGTAAGCGTCACCAAGCTGTATGAGCGAACGGCTGACATGATCAATGAGGATCTGCAGCTGCTTGGGCTGCCTGTAAGGGCCAGGTTCGGCGTGTCCGCCTATCGTCTTCTCTACGAAACTGTTGGCTTTGATGGCGAGCGCAACACAGCCTCTGGTGCGCTTCTGGTACCCAGCCCCGTTCTGGGTGCGCTGGATGTGATGAGCTTTCAGCACGGCACAATCATTCGCGATGATCAGGCGCCGTCCCGGAATGATTTAGCCCGGTTCACAGGGTTGGTATATGCAGCGGACGGGTACCTGGCGGTGATGCCCGACCTTCTCGGGCTCGGGGATTCTGAGGGGTTTCACCCCTTTCACCACGAGGCAACCTCAGCGACCGCTGTTGTTGACATGCTGCGGGCGGCGTATGATTTCGCTGCGCGGGCAGGCATTGTGCTCAGCGGCAAGCTGTTTCTGTCAGGCTATTCACAGGGCGGCTATACGGCCATGGCTGCGCATCGTGCGCTGGAGGAAGGGTATGCCGACGAGTTTACTGTGACGGCATCAGCACCCATGGCCGGCGCATACGATCTGTCCGGTGCCATGGTGGAAGTGGTACTCAGCACTGAGCCGTATCCCTCACCGTACTATCTGCCCTACCTGCTGCTTGCATACAACGAAATCTATGGGCTCTTTGACAGCCCGTCCGACTACCTTGCAAGCCCGTACGACGTGCTGATTCCGCCGCTGTTTGATGGCAATCACAGCTCCGACGAGATCAACGCGCTGATGCCCAGTGTTCTGCGTGATGTCATCAACCCAACGCTGCTGGCGGAGTTTGAGCAGGATCCGGACCATTTCTTCCGGCAGGTACTCGAAGAAAACGATGTATACCAGTGGTCCCCCGGAGTGCCAGTCCGGTTGTATCACTGCTCAGGGGACCGTCACGTGCCGATTGCCAATGCGTATGCGGCACTGGAAGGACTCAAGGGAGGTGCCGGATCTGTGGAACTCATAGAGCCGGTTCGCGACGCCAACCACTATGAGTGCGCAGCGTTCGCGATCTATGCGGGCAAAGCCTGGATAGACACGTTTTGACGTAGTGCGTGTGACCCGGTGCGCGCGGCGTGAACAAGCACACGGACCTACCGGACCCGGACCATTGTTCCGGACTCCACGTGCAGCTGGCCGCCGGCATTAACAAGGACCCGATACAGGTACGCGCCTGCGGGAAGGTTTGTGGCGTCAATTTCAATACGCTGCCCTGCGCCTGCGTCCATTGCATGTGACGGAATCTCCAGGACCGTCCGCCCCAGCAGATCCAGTATCAGTACCGAAACGTAGGCACGTTCTTTCAGGTCCAGCACGATGGCTGCAGACTGTGAAAGCGGATTCGGGACGTTGCCATGCACGGCAACAGCCGGCGAAGGTACCGGTTCGCCCCGCCCAGTGGAATGATCGATGGAGATGGAGAATGTGGTTGCCACCTGTGTGTCTACTCTGTCGGCAACCTTCCAGGTAAACGTGGTGGCTGGCAGTGCGGTTGTCGGTGTGCCGCTGACCGTATGCGTAGCGGGATCCAAAACCAGACCGTCTGGCAGGTCGGGCGTCAGTGTGTATGTATATGGCACGACACCACCGGCTGCGTCCGGCAGCACCAGGGGTGTGATACGGTCGCCAACAGCGTAGCGCTGATCTTCTACTGAATAGCTGAGGCCGAGCGTGGCCGGCTTAAAGCGATACAGTTTTCCATTGAAGGCAAGGATGTATACCTCGCCATGGGGGCCTTGACCGAAGGACGAGATATTGTAGGACGTGTCAAGCAGCTCCGTATTCTGGGCGTTGTTGTCGGCGTCCAGCGCCCATACTGTGCCTTGGACATAATCGGCGTAAATGTACTGGCCCTGCAGCGCTGGTACGCTCGTACTGTGGTACACATACCCGCCGGTGATTGAACGTGCTGTTCCATTCGAGGCGTAATAGTGCAGTGGAAGCTCGAGCCCGGAACGGTTGCATCCGCTCGGCGGCTCGTAGCATGCCGGGCCCTCCATGGTGTTCCACCCGTAGTTCTTCCCGCTTGAAACAGTATCCACCTCCTCATAGGTGTACTGACCAACATCGGCCAGATACAGCCGGCCGGTGGGGCCGTCAAAGCTGAACCGCCACGGGTTGCGCAGCCCCCAGGCCCAGATCTCTTCCTTGTACCCGCTGCTGTTGCCCGCAAAGGGGTTGTCCGGGGGGATGCTGTACGGCGTGGTGCTGACGTCGATGCGCAGGAGGCTGCCAAGGAGCGTTGTGCGGTCCTGGCCGTGATCCAGCGGATCACCAGCGCTGCCGCCGTCCCCCAGGGCGATGTAGAGATAGCCATCCGGTCCAAAGGCGATCTGTCCTCCGTTATGGTTGCTGTAAGGCTGTGACACCGTCAGCAGTACCGCTTCGCTGGAGACATCTGCCACACGGTCATCCCCGGCACTGCGTGCATAGCGCGCGACAACGCTGCGGCGCGGTCTGGCCGCGGAATAGTACACGTAGAAATCGCCGCTAGAAGCATAGTCTGGCGCAAAGGCGAGCCCCAGGAGCCCCTCTTCGTTGCCGGCCCGGGAAACCTTGTTCTGAATGTTCAGAAACACTGTCGCTTGCGATACAGCCGGATCATTATCAAAGACGTGAATGATGCCGCCCTGCTCGACAACGAACAGCAGGTTACCAGCATGCTGAAAGTCCACGGGGCGATCAAACTGGAGAGATGAAAACGCCCGTTCCAGCTGCATGCTTTGGCCTGCCGCCGCCTGCACTGACAGCAGCGTGGCGCATAGGAACAAGCAGGTTCCCGCAAGCCCCCTTATCCAAGAACCTGCAGGCACGGGACTTGGGAAAGGTCTGAACTGATGTCTGCTTCTGCGCTGGAATGCACCCATGGCAGCAGCAGGCCGATTTGCGCCGTTCTGACGGCGAACCCCCGTCCTGCGGGACGATTCTGTGCGCTTTGAATGCATGTGCGTACCGATTTGGAGCTCTGTATTCCGCAGGCAGACAAGCTTCCTGCGCGCCATATAATATAGGAACAGGTCTGGATCAGGTTCCTTATCAGCCCATCGGGAAAAGGTGATGCCTGATCACACCGAAGGGGAGGACAGGTATGCACTCCTTGTTGAGCATCTTGGTCACCTCATCAAATGTCGGTGGTTTTCCGGCTCACACACCACTGAGCCTGCGCTCCGTGGAGACCCATTACCGTCGCATCGCGAGGGGTGACCTCTGCGGAGTGCACAGGTGTCAGTGCAGGGGCTTCCATTTTTGCGAGTATCCGATGTCATCCGGTGCGTTTCTTCCTGCACTTGCCCTGGTATACGAAATCAGGAGGTGCCGCGGAGATACTAACGTTAGTCTCTGACTTCGACCTTACCCGCTCTGTGGCGTACACCAACATGGTACAGGTTTTCCGAAGCTGGTTTGGCGGTATACACTTACCTTACCGGTTTGATGTTCAACTTGCCATCGCTATGCTACGCACCATAACAGCTGGAGCTTTCCTGGGCTTTGGCATGACAGCATATGGCCAGCAGCCACTGGCCTTGGAGCAGTACCTGGATATGGAGTCGGTATCCGGTCCGCGACTGTCGCCAAACGGCGAAGAAATTGTCTACACGCGTGGCTGGATCAACAGGATGAATGACAGCAGGGCTTCTGCGCTGTGGATCATGAACGCGGACGGCTCGCAGAGCCGGTTTCTTGCTGAGGGGTCCAGCCCGCGGTGGTCGCCAGGCGGGGACCGCATCGCCTTCGTTGCCAAAGGCAAGCCATCAGGGTCACAGTTGTTTGTGCTCTATCGTGGGGTGGGGGAGCCCCCGACGCAGATCACACGGCTGGACAACGCCCCTGCCAACCTCACCTGGAGTCCCGACGGGGAATGGATTGCTTTCACGACGCTGGTCGATGGTGACAACGGATGGGGTATCAGCCCACCTGGCAGGCCTGATGGTGCGCAGTGGACCGCAACGCCGCGCGTGGTGGAAAATCTTGTGTACCGGCGGGACCGTGTAGGCTTCTATGAAGCAGGCTACACGCATATCTTTGTAGTGCCCGCCTCGGGTGGTACGCCTCGACAGATCACCAGCGGCGACTGGCACCACGGGCGTGGCGGACTCTCCTGGACTCCCGATAACAAGGAGATTCTGTTCACCAGCCTGCGCATGCCTGACGCGGAATATGCCTGGCGCGAATCTGAGATATACGCCGTCAGCGTAGGCTCCGGTGAGGTGCGGCAGCTGACCAGGCGACGCGGGCCGGACTCTGGCCCGGTAGTCTCCCCCAATGGCCGGCACGTTGCCTACACCGGGTTCGACTTCACGGACGACACCTACATTGCCTCCACGCTCTATGTCATGGATGTCAGTGGCGGCAATCCGCGCGCCTTAACGGATCAGCTGGACCGCTCGCCCCGAAGCCTGATCTGGGCTGATGATAATGCCGGCGTGTACTTTGGCGTCAACGACCACGGCACACGCAACCTGTATTATGCATCACTGCGAGGCGCGGTGATGCCAGTGACGGAAGGCAATCATATGCTGTCCGTCTCTGACATACGTGGCAGCAAGGCGGTCGGGGTGCTGAGCAGTCCGCATCGATCTAGTGAGCTTGTGGGCTTTGACATGGATGCCAAGCGTATGACGACGCTGCTGAGCGTCAATGACGACATACTGGACTATGTCAGACTCGGAGAGGTGGAGGAGGTCAACTACACATCAGCAGACGGTCTGCCCATACAGGGCTGGCTCATCAAGCCACCGGCTTTTGATCCAGCAAGAAAGTATCCGCTGATCCTGGCTATCCATGGCGGGCCGCACGGCATGTACAATGTCGGATTCAACTTTGCCTGGCAGTACCATGCAGCTGAAGGCTATATGGTGCTCTACACCAATCCTCGCGGCTCTTCGGGGTACGGCAGCGCCTTTGGCAACGCCATCAAGCGCGCCTATCCCGGCAAGGACTACAATGACCTCATGGCAGGCGTTGACGAGGTGATCAGTCGCGGATACGTGGATGAAGAGAACCTGTTCGTTTATGGCTGCAGTGGCGGGGGCGTGCTGACTTCATGGGTGGTGGGTCAGACGCACCGGTTTGCCGCTGCCAGTGCCAACTGCCCGGTCACAAACTGGCTCTCTTTTGTGGGGACTACAGACGGAGCTACCTGGTATTACAACTTCGACCATCTGCCATGGGAGGACCCGTCCGAGCACCTCAGGCGTTCGCCGCTTATGCATGTGGGTAATGTGGCGACCCCTACGATGCTTATGACAGGGGTCAATGACCTGCGGACGCCGATATCACAAACAGAGGAATACTACCAGGCGCTCAAGCTGCGCAAGGTGCCGACAGCTATGGTGCGTTTCAATGGCGAGTACCATGGTACCACGTCTAAGCCATCCAACTTCCTGCGAACCCAGCTCTACCTGCATCACTGGTTCCGGAAGCATGCACGTATGCCGCGTCCGGGTATGTGACCTTGGTCTTCGGTGTGCAGGGTGACATTGAGGCGAACCGCTGCGTACAATGATTACCAACCCGCTTTCTGTCTTCCTTGTACTTGCGGCGGTGGTGCTCTTTGCGGTCTACCTGGAGCAGCGCTACAGGGTCTTCCGTGCACTTAGCGCTGCGCTGGTGGGTATTCTGCTGGCGATGGTCCTTTCCAACATCGGCCTGATTCCCGGTGATTCAAAAGCTTACGACTACCTCATTGATCCCGGTGTGAGCCTCGGCATCGTACTGATCCTGCTCAGTGTGGATGTTAAGACAGTGATCCGGGCGGGCCCGAAGATGCTGGCCGCCTTTGGACTCGGATCCTTGGGTACGGCTGTGGGCGCATTCATCAGCGGGCTCGTGCTGGCGCCGATGATTGGACCGGAGACCTGGAAGCTGTCCGGGCAGTTCACCGGGACCTACACCGGTGGTGGTGTGAATTTTGCATCTCTGGGGCAGGCGTTTGATACCAGCAGCGAGCTGTTTTCGGCGGCTATCGCGGCAGATGTGTTGCTGACAGCGCTGTGGATGATGCTTTGCCTGTCCCTTCCGCTTTTGCTGGGCTCACGCGGCAGGAGCCGGGCAGCCGCAGGGGCGCCCGCAAGTGCGGGCTCGCTGCAGGAGGCGCTCTATCGCAGCCATCGCCCAATGACACTGCTGGATGCCGGTGCGCTGGCACTGATTGCCGCAGGCTGCGTCTGGACCGCAGAACATCTGGGTACGCTGATACCTCAGCTCCCGGAGGTCCTGTGGCTCACCACGCTGGCACTGCTTGTTGCACAGATTCCCCAGGTCAGGCGCGTCTCTGGTGCAGCCATGTGGGGGTACTACCTGTTGCTGATGTTCCTCTCCACGAACGGTGCACAAAGTGTGATAGCCAATATCTTGGCGGTAGGCCCTTCCGTGCTGTACTTCGCTGTCGGGACGGTGGCCCTGCACGGTATATCGCTGTTTGGGCTGGGGATGCTTTTCAGGATAGATATGCCAACGCTGGTTGTAGCTTCCCAGGCCAATGTTGGCGGCCCGTCCTCGGCGCTGGCGCTGGCCACGGCACGCGGCTACACGACGCGACTCCTGCCGGGTGTCGCGGTTGGCCTACTGGGATATGCCGTAGGCAATTACGCCGGGTTTGGTGTGGCCGCGCTGGTCCGGGCGTTGCTGGGCATGTAGTATGACAGAACGGTATGTGTGGCTTTTTCGGCACTGTTCTTGAGCGGACACAGGCCATGCTGTAAAACGCGTCGGGTACACTTTGAAAAAAAAGAAGCGAAGCAGGCTGCTTAGCCGGTCTACCTGGCGAGAAGCGCGGCGCCTGATGTGGGCGCACCGGAAGCAGCTGGGGCTGGGGCTCGTCCTAATGATTGTCAACCGCTTGAGCGGCTTCGTGCTGCCAGGCAGCTCCAAGTGGCTTATCGATGAGGTGATCACCAACGGGCGCGCGGAGCTACTGGTGCCTCTGGCGCTTGCGGCCGGGGTGGCTACGGTGATACAAGCCGCAAGCGCGTTTGCACTGTCCCAGGTGATCAGCATATCCGCGCAACGACTCATCATGGAGATGCGCAAGCGCGTCCATGATCACGTCACCCGCCTTCCCATACGATTCTTTGACAGCACCAGGGCGGGAGAGCTGATCTCCCGCATTATGTCAGATGCCGAGGGACTCCGCAACCTGGTGGGCACGGGGATCGTGATGCTGGTTGGGGGCGTCTTTACCGCGATCCTTGCGCTGGGCGTCCTGCTGTACTTGAACTGGCAGATGACCCTAGTGGCACTGGTGCTGCTGGGCAGCTTCGGGCTGTTCATGGCACGCGCATTCAAGCAGCTGCGCCCCATCTTTAGGGAGCGTCAGAAGATCAGAGCAGATCTGACGGGCCGGCTTGGAGAAACGCTGGGAGGCATCCGGCTGGTGAAGGCCTACGGCGCCGAAGGCCGTGAGCGGGGGGTCTTCAGTGCCGGAGTTGAAAACCTCTTCGGCAGGATCGCTGCCAGCATCACAGGGATCAGCAAGGTTACCGCAGGGAGCACGTTCGTGATCGGGCTGGTAGGCGCAGTCATGATCTGGATGGGAGGCACAGCCGTGATGAGCGGGTCGATGACGGTGGGAGACCTTGTCATGTATGTGTTCTTTATCGGTGTCCTGGCCATGCCCATTGTGCAGATTGCCAACGTAGGCACCCAGGTGGCAGATGCGTTCGCCGGCCTGGACCGCATCAGGGAGCTCCTGGCTATGCCAACCGAAGACAAGGACGAGGACAGCCGCCGGCCGCTCGGACACGTTCGAGGGAATATCACCTTTGAAGATGTCCACTTCAGCTATGAAGCGGGTGTACCCGTGCTTCGCGGGGTTTCGCTGGAAGCCAAGCCGGGGACCACGACAGCCCTGGTAGGGTCAAGCGGATCCGGGAAGAGCACACTGGCAAGCCTGGTGATGGCGTTTGATCAGCCGCAGTCCGGCCGGATACTGATAGACGGAAAGGACCTCGTGACTTTGAAGCTCAAGGACTACCGTGCGAACTTGGGCATCGTGCTGCAGGAGAACTTCTTGTTTGACGGTACGGTGGAAGAGAATATCCGCTTTGCGCGGCCAGAGGCGACGCGCAAAGAGGTTATCCGTGTCAGTGCGATAGCCAACGCGGATCCGTTTATCTGCAGCTTCCCGGACAGTTACGACGCTGTTGTGGGGGAGCGTGGCATCAAGCTGTCAGGGGGTCAGCGGCAGCGGATTGCGATAGCCCGCGCGATCCTGGCCAATCCGCGGATACTCATTCTGGACGAGGCTACGTCCAGCCTGGATTCTGAGAGTGAAGCGCTGATACAGGAAGGATTCAAGAATCTTCGCCAGGGCCGCACCGCCTTTGTGATTGCACACCGCCTGTCCACTATCCGCAGTGCGGACCAGATTCTGGTGATCGAGGAGGGTCGGATCGTGGAGCGCGGTACGCATGAAGAGCTCTATGCCTTGGGTGGACGGTACCGGGAGCTGTACGATCAGCAGTACCGCTTTGAACGGAACCGTTTTGTCAACCCCGGCGAGGAAGTGGGCACCGAGGCCCCTGTTATTTCCGGGATACAGTCACGGCCTGCGTCGCCTTGGCGCGACTGACACCCCGTGACCCGGATGATGCGCCGCAAGCCTGGTTATCCTGCTGCGGAGATCATCTCCGTCCCCTCAGCCTTGGTCGCCCAAAGTTGCGGCGCACCTTGACGGTGAGTGCGAACTGCCGAATCGCGCTGATGGTGGTTTCGGATGTCAGGCCAGGTACGCCATGGTACAGGTATGCCAGCTGGTCAGTTACTTTGCGCAAGGCACTGAAGGATGCTTCCGCGCTCAGCACGGTCCGGGTGCTCATCCCGTAATCAAGGCCCGCAAAGAAGTGCCCTGATACAGAGTGGCCGGTAAGGCTGGTGAGCTGAAGGTTGTCATAGGTGCTGGCATCCGGGAGACACACCACTGCTTCACAGTGGTACCTTTCCGCATAATGGATATTGCTGATATGTACCATGGACAGGCCTGCTCCGGCACCGAAATAGGGGCTGATCTTCTGATCGTTGGGCCTCAGCCTGTAGTACGCTGCAAGCAGTACAGAACGCGACGAAAACTCACCAATGCTGCTGAAGACGGTTGAGCTGTAATCACTGCTCTCGGCAGGAGGCGGCAAGGCACCTCCATCAAGGAAGGTGATGGAGGTGAACTCCTGGTCCAGGTTGCGCTTGACGTATCGCGAGGCCACCTCCACCCGGAGCTGGCCTCGATAGCGGCCCAGTGCGGCTGAAACGGTTCTGCCAAGGTCAGAAGGCAGGTCGTAATTCCACCGGTATCCACTATGCTGCACACACACGCTCTGGTTCGGATAGCACACTGTATCCAGGTTCCACCCTTCGTGCTTGAGCGGACCTGAAAAGCTTGCGCCTGTGCCGGTCTGCAGGTACCAGCTCTGGGCGGCCGCAGTTGACACCAGGAGCAGAGGCGCGAGGGCCAGTAGTTGTTGCGTTCTGAATGGCATAAAGCGCTGCTTGTGTGAAAAAAAACTGTTTCATCGTACATTGCGTTTTACGGCGGGCAAACGGTATTGTCTCTATCACCCGTGGATAAAGTCATTCCAAAATCCTTGTGTATGGGTTGAGTCACAGGCAAACTAAACCTCAGCGAGGGCAATGGGCAGGGGACAGCAGCAGGAGTTTTCGGTGGCCAGCGAGATTCGTGCGTCAGGCAATCCGTTCTATCGGGCGCTGGGCTGGCTGCTGGAGAAGCGTGGGTCTGGCACCTTTGCGGAGGAAACGTGCCGCGAACTCTGCGCGGAAAACCGGGAGCATCCGGGAATACATCCCGGATGATGATGGTGGGGTGTCTGGAAGGAGTCGGCACGCCGCGGCGGCCTGCAGCGGCTCACGCTGCGCTCGCAAGACATGTCAGCCTCGCTGTGCTGCGCTTTTTCCGCCGCCCTTGGACTTTTTCTTCTGATCGTCAGCTTCCCAGCCGCAGGACCCGTTCCGGGCACAAACACATCCTCATTTCGGCGCAGGTACCTCTTTTTCACCCGGCGCTCTAAAACCCATTTCTCCCACGGACTGCTATGCGAGCGCTTTTACTCTGGCTGCTTTTCACAGGCTGCAGCGGCGGTGTCGGCGAATTGCCGAACATCATCATCATTTTTGCGGATGACCTCGGATATGGCGACCTGGGTGTGCAGGGGCATCCCACCATCCGCACACCTCACCTGGACCGGATGGCGGCCGAGGGGCTGCGGTTTACCCAGTTCTACACAGGCGCTTCGGTCTGTACGCCAAGCCGTGCTGCACTGCTGACTGGACGCCTGCCTGTCCGCAGTGGCATGGCGGGTGACAACTTGCGTGTAATCTTTCCACCGTCGCCGGGTGGCCTGCCGGATGAAGAGGTCACCATCGCGGAAATGCTCAAAGGAGCCGGCTATGCCACCGGGGCAATCGGCAAATGGCACCTTGGACACCGGGAGGGCCAGCTTCCCACATCCCATGGCTTTGACTACTACTTCGGGATTCCCTATTCCAATGACATGAGTCCGGCGAACAGTGGCGGTGCAAGGGCGCAGACGTATCCGCCGCTGCCGCTGATGCGCAACACCGACATCATCGAGGAAGAACCAGACCAGCGCCTGCTTACACGCCGGTACACCGAGGAGGCTGTGACATACATCCGAGCGCACGCGAACAGGCCGTTCTTTTTGTATATCCCTCATTCCATGCCGCACATCCCCCTCTTCGCGTCGGAAGCTTTTGAGGGAACGAGCGCACGCGGACTGTATGGAGATGTCATTGAGGAGCTTGACTGGAGTGTTGGGCATGTGCTCAGTGCCGTTCGAGAGATCGGCCAGGAAGAGAACACGCTGGTATTCTTCACCAGTGACAACGGTCCGTGGATTACTGCTCATCTTGCTGGCGGGACCGCCGGCCTGCTCAAGGACGGGAAAGGCACAACCTGGGAGGGTGGCATGCGGGTGCCCGGCGTAGCCTGGTGGCCCGGCACGATCGCGGCTGGCGGTATAACACAGGCGCTTGCCACCACGATGGATTTTTTTGCCACGGCTGCAGGCCTTTCGGGGATGGCCACGCCCAAGGATCGCATAATGGATAGCGTAGACCTGATGCCTGTCCTGCAGGAACCCGCGCAGCGTGTTCGTGACATGGTATACTACTACCGTGGTAGGCGCCTTTTTGCCGTGCGGCAAGGTTCCTGGAAGCTGCATTATTTTACCCAGTCAGCGTATGTGGGTGATTTGCCTGTGGCACAGGATCCGCCCGCGCTCTATCAGCTGGACCAGGATCCATCAGAGCGCTTTAATGTGGCTGACCGGTACCCGGAGGTTATAACGGGCATTGAAGAAGCGGTACGGCTGCACAGAGCAACACTGGTGATGGCACCTTCGCAACTTAGAGTACCCGAATGGGAATGACCTGCTCAGCATGGCCTTGGATGCTTCTGGCGCTTGTTGCCGGCAGTGCGGCGTGCAGTGATGGAGTTCCTGCAGACCTTCATGTGCCTCCAGGCATGGTTCTGATACCTGGCGGCAAGACCGACATAGGAAGCGAGAGAGGCATGCCGATGGAGCGTCCGGTTTTCAGGGTGAAGGTGGCATCATTCCTTATGGATGTGCATCCGGTTACCGTGGCACAGTTTCGCGCATTTGCAGATGCAACCGGCTACGAAACCCAGGCCGAGACGTTTGGCAATGCCGGCGTGCTCAATCCGGCGTCAGGCAGGTGGGAGATGACAGCGGATGCTACCTGGGAATACCCTATGGGGCCGGCTTTGCCGCCAGCCGGTGACGATCACCCTGTTACACAAGTTTCGTGGCACGACGCGGTGGCCTACGCCGCCTGGGCCGGCAAGCGCCTTCCGACAGAGGTCGAATGGGAGCACGCTGCCCGCGGAGCGGTCAACGACCCGCGTCCTTATGCCTGGGGGGAGTCACTGGTGACAGAGGACGTCTTCAAGGCCAACACATGGAACGGCCGTTTTCCTGTGCACAACTCCGGTGCTGACGGGTACCTGCTGACCTCTCCGGTCGGGGCGTTTGGCGTGACGGCGCTGGGGCTCTCCGATATGGGCGGCAATGTATGGGAGTGGACTGCGGACTGGTACCGGCCCTATGCAGAGCGTGGTCAGCCTTTTGAGCCCGACACCTTGAGTGAGAAGGTCCAGCGCGGAGGGAGCTTCCTGTGCGAGCCAGGATGGTGCCACGGTTACCGCGTGTCAGCCAGGAGCCATTCTACCCCTGAGACATCGCTCTATCACGTGGGCTTTCGCTGTGTGATGGATCTTCCGTAAGGCCCCAGCAGGTGGTCTACATGGCGTACAGCGTCAGGAAAGCGCTGCTTAAATGCGCCTGAAATCACCACATGCGGAACCGCGGCCATGGCTGCCAGAAACAGGCTGTGCATGATGTCACGTGTCGCCGGGCCGTCTCGTTGTCCGGGGTCGGAGACCCACGGTATATCTGTATTCATGAGCAGATACAGGTCGGCCCGCCGTTCGCCGGCCTGCTTCAGCACCCAGCCGGGGGGTGTGCCAAAGAAGTGTTGGTGGTACAGGCACGTGGAAACCAGGTCTGTGTCCAGGAACAGTACGTGTCTGGCCCTGCGGCGGTAGTGCTCCTCCTGTACCAGGTGGCCGCGTGCAATGAGTGGCGTGTCGGACGCAACAGGCAGGCTGCCCTTGTCATCCACGAACTGGCGCAGATATTCCGGTGCCCACACAGTATCGTAATGCGCAGCCAGGGCCTGAGCCAGTGTCGTTTTGCCTGTGGACTCTGCACCCGTCAGCACGACCCGGAAAATGCTGCTGCCCTGCTTCTGACCAGCCATAGGAGTGCTAAGAGTCGTGATGGTGTGGGGCATCGCCAGCCGCGACGGGGTGAAGGCCATGCATTGCAGAAGATCACGATGATGCCTGACACGGGTCTTCCTGCTTGGCAGCTCGTGTGTCAGTCAGCTCTCTGATATGCTGCAGGCTGGTTTTTGCCGGGATGCAACCCCTTTGGCTGAGGCACTGCGATCGCATGGGGGTCCTTCCCCAACGCCCGCGTCTTACCAGAGCCAGCCGAAAAAGCCCGCAGTCAGGAGTCCGTAGACGAGGCCGTCAAACGCATGCCGGAGCGTGTTGCCCCAAGGCATGTGAAACCAGATGCTGTTGGTGAAGAGGGCGGCGCTGTACGCAAGTGTCGCCGCGGCGCCGGTCACCTGAAAGACTGTGAGGTACTCCTGGTCACCTGCACCTAACGCAGCATACGCAACGTATGCGACTATGAAGGAAACACAGAGCACATAAATGGCGTGCCGAAGGAACTGCTTCCAGTCCATAGCCGTACCCGGCCGCCCCACTGTCAGGAAGCCTATAGGGCCCGTGCGGAATTTTTCCCGAACCTCTGTGCTTTTCCACTCCTCGTTCGATTGTGCAAAAGGAAAGGAGTACAATGCAGGCGTCAGGTTCTGCGCCTGAATGGCTGTGCGGATGGCATCTTCGTCGGGAAGGCGCGTATAGTCCTTCATATGGTACGGGAGCACAGTATTGATGATAAAGCCGGCAACGAAGACAGCTGCTGTCGACAGGAGTATCGGGAGCCAAAGCTGCGTTAGAAATTCCATGACGCTTTATGGATTAGATCGGGAGTGCTGGAGTATAAAGCACGAGATGCTCAGATGCACGTCCGATGCTGGAAGATGAACTGACATACATCAAGGGTGTGGGCCCTCGCCGGGCTGCGGTGCTCAAACGGCAAGGCATCGCCACATGCCGAGACCTGCTTTATCATTTCCCGCGACGCTACCTTGACCGGACCACTGTCAAGTATGTATGGCAGCTGGGGGCGGAGCAGGGCGATGCAACGATTGTGGGCACGGTCCTAAGGGTCAGCGCAACAGTCACCGGACGACGCCCAAGGCTGGAGGCGCTCTTCGAAGACGAGTACGGCGGGGTCATCAAGCTCGTGTGGTTTAACGGGATTCAGTGGATACTAAAGGCGCTGAATCCCGGGGATCAACTTGCGGTGTTTGGCAAGGTGCGGCGCTTTGGCCACAGCCTGTCCATGATACACCCGGAAATGGACAAGCTGGAGGCGGGTGCGCCCGCGCTGTCCACCGGCCGCATCATTGCGCTGTATCCGGGCGGTGCCCTCCTCACACGCATGGGACTTACCAGCCGGACGTTCCGGACCATCCTGTACAACCTGATAAAGACGCGCGGGATGGAGATGCCTGAGGAGATTCTTCCGCCGTCGCTGATAGAAAGCTTCCGCCTGCTGAACTGGCGTACGGCCCTCAGGGCTATGCACTTTCCGCGGTCACGGCAGGAGC
>JAAXGV010000045.1 GCA_012271185.1 Rhodothermales bacterium | reverse complement strand
CGCAGACCACTGCGGACCGAAAAGGCGATCAGCTTGCGTGTGGGGCGCTACAAGATGGCGAAGCACCTCACGCTGGACATAAGAGAGGGGCACTTCCAGTACGCCCGCAACGAAATGTCCATCCAGGCGGAGGCCGCACTGGATGGTGTGTATGCCATTCGCACGAGTCTGGAAGACGCCCCGGACAGCACCGACGTTGTGGCGCACTACAAACGGCTGTCCAATCGGGTGTCTTCCTGCTGACCAAAGCTAAGGCCAAAGCAATTAAAGCTGTGGCTGGTCCTACACCCAAATCCCAGCCAGGAGGCTCAGAAGAACCAGATCCGAAGCCGGAACCCGAACCGATCATCAATGAGGGACAAACTGTCATTCGGCTTTTCGTCACTGTGCCCACCGAATTTTGGAATCGGTTTGGGCGCAAACTCCTCCCAAAAGTACGATCCTTCAAGAACTTCGAGGCCAGTATCGATATCTCTGCAAGCGGTGGTGCTGCGTTTGTCCAGCAAGAGGAAAAAGAACTGAGACAGATTCTGGATGACCTTGGCCTGCGCGACCAGATTCGCGTAGAGAGCAGGAAAGCGTAGCGCCGTTCATGGCGTGGTATCGAACCCTCGGGGGCACTGGCAGTCCGTGAAAAAATGGGGTTTCAGGGTATCGAGGAAAAAGAGGTGCCCGCACCGAGAAGGGAAGGCGTTTGTGCCTACGGCAGAGCTTGCGACCTGAAAACCCGACGATCGGGCCCATTTGGCAGCGAATGGGGCGAAGGATGCGCAGCACATCGAAGCTGACATGCCTTTCAGGCGCAGACTTGAGCCGCCGCGGGGCCTTGTGGCGCGGCGATCCTTTCCAGATACCTCACCATCAGCATCCGGAAATACACCCCCCGGTTACCCGCATGGAACGTGCGGAACGTCTCTTCTGCAAACCCATGCTGCTCCGGTGCCGACAGAACGGGTTGCCTGATGCACGAATTTCGCTGGTCGCCAAAAGCAATTTCTGCTGCCGCCCCCTGCACCGCCTGCCCGTTGCTACTCATGTTGCCTGTAATTTCCGCAAGGATCTTGCAGAGAATGACCTTGTCCAAGGCCGTCAGGCAAGTGTAAATCCTTCGCCGTTGCGAAGGATGTGGTAGCGCTGCCCCAAGAGCCTGGCTTCACGTACAAACTCGCGGGGCGTGGCCGTATTGAACGCAAACATGTCGTAGTGACATGGTATGACGATCTCCGCGTCCACATCATGCGCGAGGCAGGCCGCCTCCGCACCAGTGAGGTTGCCGGCTACGCCTCGGGCAGGATCTCTGCCATTGATGGGGAGCAGTGCGATGTCGATCTGCCACTGCCGAAGCCGATCCTCCAGACCCTCGTACAGCACGGTGTCGCCTGCATGGTACACCGTCCATTGCTCTGAACGGATGATGTAACCCAGGAAGTGATGCTGCCCCTTCGCATCTGTGGACAGCGTCTCGTGTGCCGACGGCACACCGGTAATGCTGATTCCTTCAACAGCAACGCTGGTCCCGTCATTGAGACCAACGGGCCATCCTGGGTCACAGCCCAGACGCTTGGCTGCAAAGGTCCGGTTGGCTTCCGGTATGATGAGCGTAAGGTCCGGGTTGGCCATCATCAACGCCTGGAGCGTCTCGCCATCCAGGTGGTCCGTATGGTTGTGCGTGGAAACCGCGATGTCGATAAAGTCCAGCGCTTCAGGACGGACCACCTGGCCTGTCACTCGCACGTGCGGCTTGTCCGTGGCTGCGTACTTGCGCGTAAGGGAGTCAGACAGGTAGGGGTCGAGCAGCAGGTGCCGGCCTTCCCACCGGATCAGGAAGCCGCTCTGCCCAAGCCACCAGAGCCGGTACCTGTCGTTGCACTTAGCTACGTCACGCAGGAAGGCGGCATCCTTCAGAAAAGGCTCCTGCATCACGCGTCCGCGAATCGCTGGACCACCGCTCCCGTCTCCTTGTCCCGCAGGATGAGCTTGACCCTCCCGTCCGGCATGTGCTCCCGTTTCATCAGCTGCATGCCGCCAACCTCTTCTCTGATGCCCTTGACAGGCCTCGGGTTCGTCTCCCCCCGCCAGTCGTCCAGCTCCACCGGCTCCCATTGCTTTGTGCGCATGCTCTTGTAACAGGCGTCCATCACGGCGTTCACCACGTAGCCGTCGTAGAAGGTCTCCCGTGGCTGACGCCGGTGGTCCATGGCATCGAACATATCGGTGAACATGTCTGTGTAGCCGAGCTCCGACACCTCATCCCCAACGGGAAAGACCCAGCCGGTATCCTGGTCTGCCTTTTCTGCCACGTAGCCTCCTGCGCCGCTTGTGAACATCTCAAAGCCCGTACGCAGGAAGTGGTTCAGCCAGATGGTGCCTTCGGTGCCGGCAACCTCGTCCCGCAGGTCCATCCCGCCGCGAAACGACCAGCTCACCTCAAATTGTCCCATGGCCCCATTTGCGAAGCGTATCAGGCCAATGGCGTTATCTTCCGCGGGGACAGGATGCACCAGGGTATCAGCCCAGCAGATGACTTCAGCAGGGCGGATGCCCTTGCCAATGAAATTTCTTATGATCTCTATACAGTGACAGCCCAGGTCCACGATAGCACCGCCACCGGCCTGATCCGGGTCCCAGAACCAGTCACTGTGGGGACCGCTGTGGGCTTCGCGCGAGCGTGCCCAAAGGATGTCCCCCAACGCGCCACGCTTCACAGACGCAAGCGCCTTAAGCGTCTTGGGCGTGTAGACAAGGTCTTCAAGGTATCCGGCGAAGATGCCGGCAGATTCAACGATGTCCAGCATGCGCTTGGCTTCTGCAGCCGTACGTGCCAGAGGCTTTGTGCAGAGCACAGCTTTGCCGGCATCAGCACAAAGGCGGACAGCCTCCTCGTGCAAGTGGTTGGGAAGACCTACCACGACGGTATCGGTGTCCCTGTGGCGTATGGCCTCGGCCATGTCGCTCGTGGCATGCGGGATATCCCACTCAGCCGCGAAGGCTGCGGCCCTCCTGTGCCGTCGCGAATACACGGCGCGCACACGGTCGCGACTGCGCTGGCCGTGGAGAGTCATGGTGTAGAACAGGCCGATCAGGCCCGTTCCAAGCATTGTGACATTATGATTCTGTTGCATAGCACTTGACCGGCGCTAAGGCCTGGTAATATGAATACAGCGCTGACTTACCTGAAACGGGCCCAGCAGATCCTGCAGCGCATACAGGACACGCAGCTGGATGTGCTGGAGCAGGCTGCAAATATATGCACCGACACGATTGGAGGTGGCGGGCTCGTTCACCTGTTTGGCTCCGGACACTCGCGAATCGGTGTGGAGGAGATGTTTCCGCGGTATGGGAGCTTTCCCGGGTTCCACCCTATCGTGGAACTGTCGTTGACCTACCACAACATGGTTGTGGGGCCCAATGGTCAGCGCCAGGCTATCTTCCTTGAGCGGGTAGAGGGGCTGGGCAGGACGATCCTGCGCAATTTTGTATTGCGCCCGCCGGATAGCTTCATCATCTTCTCCAATAGCGGCGTCAACGAGGTTGTTGTAGAGGTGGCGCTGGAAGCTAAGCGGAAGTTGCTGCCCGTCATCGCAGTCGTATCTGCCGCGCATTGCAACGCGTCCGCGGCGAGGCACTCCGAAGGTCAACGGCTCACGGACATTGCTGACGTGATTCTGGACAACTGTACACCTGCCGGCGACGCGCTGGTGCCGATAGACGGGCACCCTGATCTTGTCGGGCCTGGTTCCACAATTGGTGCGGCAGCCCTTGTTAACAGCCTGAAGTGTCTGGTAGCGGACAAGCTGACCTCTCATGGGCAACCACCCATTGTCCTCACAAGCAGCTACCACATTGGCGGCGAAGCGGCAAAGGCACGCTTCAATGAGTGCTTCGACGATTACCGCGAACGCGTAAAGCGCGTGTATGGATGTGAATAAAATCATTGCAATGCCGAAGCTGCACGCGAAAAGTGGAACCGTTTCCAATTTGTATTGTATGTACAGCCGGATCCGGTTCAGCAGCTGCAGATGCTGCACAATGCAATCGCTGCGCAATCCGTAACTTCCGCGATCTGTAGACGGCGGATCTGTGGGGCAGAATCATGGACCACCAGATGCATGACAGCACGTGCCCGCTGATGCACGTTCTTCTGCCTGCGTTTTTACACCATTGTTTAAATACAAGCTATGACCAGCCTTAACAGACTCCTTGCTTCAATATTACTCGCGCTGCTGGCAGGGCCTGGCCTTTCGCATGCCATGCAACAGCAGGCGGGTGCTATCCCAGGCCAGCTCTATGTTCAATTCACTGTGGACAACCTGTCATTTGCCGCAGGCAAGACGGGGTATGACGTGTTTGACAATGTAGCGGCCAGGTACAGTGTGACGGTGGTAGAAAAGGCCTTTCCCAGCCTTGACGCCATTGCCAGGCATCGGCCGCTTTCGCCAGCGGCGCAAGCTTTGCAGCGGGTCTATGTACTGCGATATGCCAGTTCGCACAGTCCTGACCAGGTGGCACGTGCGCTCGAGACCGTGCCGGAGGTCGGCTACACGGAGCCCGTTTATGCCATGAGAACGTACGGAACAGCGTTAGGCGACTGGCTTGCAACCCCCAATGATCCAAGGTATGGCAATCAGATACACCTTCCGCGCATGCAGCTCCCGGATGCATGGGACGAAGTGAAGGGTGAGGACGGCTCTGCTGTGATTGCGATCGTGGATGGAGGAACCGGGTGGCGGCACGAGGACCTGGAAGGAAATGTGTGGACAAATCCCGATGAGGTGCCCGACAATGGCGTCGATGATGATAACAACGGGTTTGTCGACGATATTCACGGCTGGAACTTCAACGAAGACAAGCCGGACCCGACCGGCCCATCGGGATCAACCACCGCTTGGCATGGCACAGCAGTAGCTGGGACTGCCGCTGCCGTGACAGACAATAACATGGGCATCGCCGGGTCAAGCTGGAACGCCCTGTTCATGGGGGTGAATGTTTCCTGCTCTGATCAGGCCTTGCTATGCCATTCCTACGAGGGTATCCTGTACGCTGCAATGAACGGTGCCGATGCCATCACAGCAAGCTTTGGGAACGCATCAGGATCGACCACAAGTGAGCTGGTCATTCAAGCTGCGCTGGACGAGGGTGCGCTTGTAGTGGCAGCGAGCGGAAACGGCGGAGTAAACGTGGACCGAAACCCCCACTACCCGTCCAGCTATCCTGCCACGCTGAGCGTAGGAGGCATATACAAGAACTCAGATCGGAACACGTTCAACTACGGACAAACTGTGAATGTGTTTGCTCCTAGCACGAACATTAATGTTACCACCCCGGGGGATCAATACGGTACAGCTTCGGGCACATCGTTCTCCGTGCCGCTTGTCGCTGGTGTGGCAGCCCTCGTGAAGACGAAGTATCCAGCGTGGTCGCCAGACCGGGTCAGGGAGCAGATACGACTGACCGCCGTGAACATTGACGCGGACAACGCTGGGCGAGAAGGGGAGATGGGTCGCGGAAAAGTTGATGCCTATGCAGCAGTCACGGCAGCGCCGTTACCAGCCATCCGCGTCGCGCAGTGGGCATACCAGAACCAGTCTGGAAACCAGCAGCTCGTTTCAGGAGATGAGGTTGATGTTGAAGTGACCTTCAAGAACCACCATGGTGATGGCCAGGATATATCTGTAGAGCTCACGGCGGAAGAGACTTTCTTGCAATGGTCGGTGCAGAAGGTGGCTCTCGGCTCCATGACCTACGGCGAGACACGAGACGCGACGTTCACGTTCACTATTGATGCTAGCGCCCCAAGCAACCGCACTATAGGTCTTGTTCCACTGATCACAGCAGGCCAGCTCACGGATCGGCCAGACCGTTTGCGTGTGAACATCAACCAGACGGGCGTAGCCGCACACACGACTCCTGCCCTGTCAGCTTCTATTACTGATGAAGGCAACATTGGCCATACCTCGTATCAGGGAACATCTGGTTCGCGAGGAATCGGGTTTGTGGCCAAGTCTGCCACAGGACCGGCACGTGATATCCTGTACGAGGGCGGACTCCTCATAGCCACCTCTTCCACCCGGGTCTCCGACTGTATCCGCCAGACCGAGACGAATTTAGATGATCAACAGGAAGACTTTGTCCTTCTGGACGGATCGTCGTTGGAGGTCACCAGCCCAGGTGTGTTTGCCGCTGAGGAAGGCAGGGTGGTTATCAATGACTCTCAGGCGTCAGATCCCATTGGCGTGGAAGTCCTGCAAGAGAGCTTTGCTGACGATGCCATCGAGAATGAAGACTTTCTGGTGGTAAAGTACACGATCACCAACAAGAGCAGCGCGACGATAAACAACATGTATGCAGGGTTGTTTTTTGACTGGGATATCGATGTCAGCGCCAATGACGTGACGCGTTATGATGCCACCCGCAGCGTTGGTTATCTGCAGGACAGTGCCACAAACCCCAGTGTGGTGGCAGGCACAAAGCTTCTCACGGATAGCCCGACTTTCAATTACAGCGCCATCGACAACGCCGCAACTATTTACAGGGGGAGTGGGGATGGTGGTTTTACACCACAGGAGAAGTGGGCAATTTTGTCGGGGGGCTTGCAAAACGATGGCGTCGTCGCTGGCGACAAGGACATGTCTCAGATAACAGCTGCCGGACCGTTTTCGCTTGAGCCGCAGACTTCCGTCGAAGTGGCCTTTGCCATCATTTCAGGCACGAGTGAGAGTGACTTCCTGACGAATACCGATAATGCCGTCAAGTGGTGGAAACAGATTTCCACCTCAGCGGAGCACGATGCCCTCCCTGCAGGTGGCTGGACGGTGGAAGTACCGTATCCCCACCCGGTGATATTCCCCGCTGAGCTGCGATTTCAAACGGCAGCGCAAAGCATGGTGCAGGTTGATATCTATGACATGCTTGGTCGCAGGGTGCGGCAGGTGCTTAATGCGCAGCGCCCCCAAGGGCAGCACGTGGTGGTTTGGGGCGGCCAGGATGAGACAGGCCAGCACGTGTCGAGTGGCCTGTACTTTGTACGCATGGTGGCTCAGAGCGGCAGTCAGCGCTATGCCCGGTCCAGGCCTGTCATGGTCGTACGGTAGGGATATGCTCCCCGACAGTGGTTCAGTGCAGGACCACAAGCGGGTGGGACGCCTGAAAGACTGCGTCGGTAAAGCCGACAACGTGCAGCTGATAGAAATATGCGCCATTGGCCAGCCTGCTGGTGTCGAGGGTGACCGCGTGCCAGGCGTCCTTATCCCGGTACGCCTCGACAAACCTAGCTACACGCCGCCCAGCAGCGTCAAAGATGTGCAGCGTCACGACACCAGGCTGTTGCAGATAATAGCGGATCGTGGCCTGCGCCGATGCCGGGTTGGGGAAGCTCTGCGCCAGGAGATAGGTCTGCTGTGCTCCGACCTGAACAGTCGCCCTGCTTAGCGTCTGCACACGCCGGCCACTGCCGTGTGCCTTCAGCAGATACGTGACAGGGCCTGGGGACTGGATGAAGGCGTCTGTCCATTCTCCATCACTGGCGCCTGGGCGTTCAAGGAGCAAGGCCTCACCGTCAGCGTCTGCGCGCACGATCGAGTGGGACGCTATGCCTGCGTCGGCCAGAAAGCGCCACTCAAGTACCACCACGCCGATGCTGTCTGCCGCAGCCGACAAGGCGGCCGTCCCCAGTGGTGCGTTGCCCGTGATCAGGAGATCCTCGACCTGTTCCACAAAAGTCGACAACAGCGGATAGTTGTTGTCTCCGGGGCAGGCCGTGTTGCTGAAGTCGCGATGTCCGCGCAAGGCCTCCGGATCTATACTGTAGCGTTCGGAGAGATAGGCAAACGTGACAACAAGGGAGTCCTTCGCGGCTTCCGTCATGGCATCACGGCAGCCTGAGCCCTCAGGAGGGTGGTAGCAGCCCATGAGCGATACGCCGACGTTGCCGGTGTTGTTGCCGCCAACATGCGCACCACGAACCAGTGGCGGGCCCTCGTCAAAGGGGATGCTCTCGTTGAGGAAGGGGCGGCCTTGGTATAACCGTCCCTCCTGATCCATCAGGAAGTGGTATCCGATATCGCTCCACCCACGCCCGTTCTGGTGAAAATCCTGAATCCGCCTGACCTGCTCGAGTCCTTCCGCCAGGGTCACGGCGGAAAAGCCTGCCGTGTGGTGCAACGTCTTTTTTTCGTAGTGGGGCTGATTAAGCGGCACCGGCGTTCCGCGGTAGGGTTCTGCCCCCCACTCTTCGCGGTCATGGAGCTCAGGCGCGATGATGACAAAGCCATCCTGCTCCTGCTCCTGAACGCCTTCCAGCGGTGACGGGCTGCTGCTGTCCAGAAAGGTTCCCGCATGGATGACACGGGCTGAGTCACCTTCGTTTACCTCCAGGAGGAGCTCAAAGCGGCGGGCTGTGCGTACACTGTCTTTACGAAAGGCTGCCAGAAACGCTGCGTCCGTATACGAACGCACGATATACAAAGGCGCCCAGTCACTCCAGGAGTCGTCTGTCTCAAAGCGAAGCCAGCCGGCCAGCGTGTCGCCGGTGGCGACGCCCTGAAACGCAACACCGGTAAAGGCGGGAAGTGCCACAGCACTCTGAACGCGAACATGGCGCATCTTGCCTGCAACCTCAATGACCGGCGGCGACACCCTTACCGGCGTGTCAATGACGTCAGCAATCAGCTGCCCCGTGGCAGTGTTTGCGCACCCCAGACAGAGCAGTGCCAAGAGCAGCCTGTGCATGTTCTAGAATGAAACATTGACTGTGAACCAGTGCGTTTCTGTCAGGCGCCCGAAGTCCGCATAGGCATAGTCAAAGCTGGTACGGAGCGACCTGTCCACATGCAGCTGAAGGCTGGCGCCCGCTGTGAGCCCCTGCTCACTGTCGGGCTCAAAGAGACTTCGATAGCCGAAGCGGATGGCAATCAGTTCTCGGAAGCTGTATTCTATGCCTGCATTTATGTACTCGGCGTTGTCATTGGGGTGCGCGGCATCGGTCGAAACCAGCACCCGGTGCGTGCCCGTGTCGTACGCGTCCCAGGCCAGGCCAACCCGAAACACCAGCGGCAGCGGGTGCGCATCCATACGGTACTGGGCATTAACGATCTCTGCCGTTCCAGACGTGTTTGGATCAGGATCTTCGCTGAACAGTATGTCACGGCCATCCATGCGCATCTTGGGGCCCAGGTTGGACATGCTGGCGCCCAGGCGCACCCCGTCAAATGGCGTCGTAAAGAGCGTTCCTATGTCAAAAGCGAAGGCTGATGCAGCGCTGTGCCAGATGCGCTCCTGAATAAACTTCAACGAACCTCCTATGGAGAAGCGGTCTGTCAGGCTGCGCGCAAACGTGGTCTGGATCGCGAGGCTCTGGACCTTGAACTGCTCTCCTGTGCCGTCAGGCTCGGCCTCCGTGCGCACGGCCATGTTGCCGGAGTCAAGCAGCAGTATGGCCAGGCCAACGCTCCCCACGCCGCGGATCTCCGTGCCAAAGGCCGCCATGTTGTAGTCCACCTCAGCGAGGTACCGTGTCTTGTTCAGCTGGACGCCGCTGCCATGCAGGCGTGCAAGCCCGGCCGGGTTCCAGTAAAGCGATGACAGGTCGCTGCTTTCGGCTACGTATGCACCGCCCAGCGCGATGGCGCGTGCACCAACACCAAGCTTAAGGAACTGTGCTGCGGTGGTCCCAACGCGTGTGATTGTTCCTGCATCAGGGGTCGCGGGATCATCCTGCCCCCATGCAGGCAGGCAGGCACACGCCAGAAGCAGCCAGAGACCATATGGAGGCCAGCGGTTCACTTGATTACGGCAAACTTTCCAACAAAGGTGCCTTCGGGGCTCTCCACATGGTACAGGTAGAGGCCGTAGGCAAGGTTCATGTTGTCTTTGGTTCGCATATCCCAGAAGACCTTGCCGTCATCCAGCGTGCTGTCGTGGTAAAGCGTATCCACGAGCTCGCCCGCTAGGGTGTAGATCCGGATGGTGCACTGCTGCGGAACACCGGAAAAATACAGTCGACGCTCCCCCCGCTCGGTCCGCGAAATAGGGTTGCGCGGCTCAAACGAGGCCGTGGCCACATAGGGGTTGGGTACCACGTGAATACCGCTCAGCTCCTGCTGTGCCAGCGTGGCGTCTGTGCCCGCGGCTCGCGTACGGAAGCGATAAACATCGTTTGCCGAGAAAGGCTTGCTCGTGATGAGGTAGAACGCATCGCCGGCGCCAGGGCTTTCTCCAACATCTTCCAGGCGTACCTCCCAGGTCGCAGTAAGCTCCTCGTCGATCGTCTCCAGGAATATGATCGGTTCATCCACATCCCAGACATTGTCACGGTCGAAGTCGGGGACAAACACCTCGATGGGTAGGTTGGCCGCGGTAAGGTTTATTACCTCAAACGGTACCGGCAGGTTGTTGCTGAAGCTTGTTCCTACGGGGGAGTCAGCGAAGCTGATCTCGTAGTCTGACGGCTGCGGTATACGTCCAGGCCCCACGGTGGCTTCGAAGATTTCAAAAGGGATCCCGATCTCGTCCGAGTTCCAGCCCGTTTCTTCATGATTGACGGCCAGCGTGTCGTCAGTGACGAAGACATGCAGACCCTCAAACACAATATTGGCTTCCTCACCAGAGAACAGCATGCTCTGATAAATGGGGGCGTACGCAAACGTGGCCATGACCGGAGATCCAGGCGGAACACCGGCGGCAGTGCTGATGATGATCGTGCCTAGGGCCGGGTTGAGCACGTAGTCAACATCGGGCTGAAGGACACGGCCGTCCTCTGTGCGCACCACAACAGATCCCGGCACAATGTTGCGGTAGGTCGTGGTCTGGGCTTTTCCGGGCGCTGCCCTGAGCGTAGCCGTAACAGGGCCTTCGTTGACGACCGAGTACGTCAAGGTGTCAGCCCTGGACTCAAAACGGATCACGTAAGGCTGGCCCTCAAGCACAGCGAGTTCGTCAACAACCTCCACACGGATCGCGCCGGTGGCGTGGCCGCTCTCGTGAACCAGGCCCGCCTCAGCATAGGCGGACGGCCCGGTGTAGCCTGCTACGCGCGGCCTGGCAATTACGGCTAACGTGTTGCGGTCGTAGATATAGGTGTCGGTGGTAGGGTCATACGTGATCGTCTTGCTCGTCTCGCTTGGCGGGATGCCATTGGCGAAGGCGTCGCCCGCATCGCCTGCAAACCCGCGGTCATAGGCCGCTAACGCGTAATAGTAGGTCTGCCCGTTGATGACGTTGTTGGAATCCACAAACGTGTGAAACAGCCCGGTATCATCCCCCAGATCGTACGCGATTCCGCGACCCGGAAAAGGTATCTCCGAGGCCCCTTTCAGTCCGTTCTTCAGGTCAAACTTGGCGTTGACGCCTTGCACAGTCGTGTGTGGGGCAAACAGGAACCGGGTTCCGTTGATGTCTGTGATGGTCTGCCGATCCGAAAACTCATGATCCGTAGAGCGGTACAGCACATATCCCTCAAAGTCCTGCTCTCGCGTTAGCGGGTCAATGGACTGCTCTGCCACGTTATCCCAGTACAGTGTGATCTTGCGGTCACCAGGCGCCACGCGCAACGCGGGCTTGGCAGGCGGCTTGGCAAACACGTAGCCCACGTCATAGATCTGCTGGGCCACCTGGGCGTTGAGACGAAGGTCTTCCCGGTTTTCGCCGAGGATGAGCGCGATGGAGAAGCGCTTCGTGTCTCCTGCGCGCAGCCTGAATGAGCCGGAGCCATACAGAAAAACGTAGTCGCCTGGCGCCGGCGGGACTTCTTCAAAGCGCCCTGGCGTTATCAGGCTCCACAGCCGCTCGTCGTTGGAGACTCTGTTGCCGGCAAAGGGCGGAGATGCAAAGGAGGTAAGGCCGAACTGGTCGCTCTCGTCAATATCGGTGAACTCAAAGTTGGGCTCCCCCGGCTTGGTGATGTCAAACTGCGAGCCGGCTGTTGGGATACCGTCGTTTTCACCCTCATCCCCTGTGCCCGGGATGCCATCAACGCCCACGTCATCGGTTTCGGGGTCCCAGTCGCCATCATTGTCTATCCCGTCGGTCCAGGATTCATCGATGAGTCCATCCCCATCGTTGTCAATGCCGTCATCATCAACGCCGGGGCTTTCCAGGAACTTGTATCCGAAATAACCGGGCACCCTGCCGGCTACATCGCTCAGGCCGTCGTCGTCCCAGGCAAAGACCATGTTGAGGTCCGCATCATAATAGGCCAGGTCATCTGCCCAGTCCCGCGGGCCGCCCACATGGGGGTCGCCCCACATGCCGAAGATGACCTTATCAAGGTCTTTCTCGCTCTTGTTGGTGATCTTGTATATGAGGAATATCACATCCTCTGCCAGGGGGTTGGCCCACTGGTACAGGCGCACCTCCACCTCCAGGCCCAGGCCGCGCTTGGTGCTGTCAGAGGGGAACGGCCAGTAGCTGAATTCGCTGTTGGTGTAGTCATTCATGAAGTAGAGCGTTTCCTTGTCGGCATTGGAAGCGCCCTGCTGCAGCGCGCCCGGCCATACATAACGCTCCAGTCCCTCGCTGTACCAGGCCTCAGGCCACGAATCCGGCTTACCGTCCAGGTCCTCGTCGGGCGCGTCGTTGGTGGGAATCTTGTCGGAGTTGGGGTCAACCACCTCCAGCCCTTCAAAGCTTCCCACGGGCTCTGCGCACGGTACAGGCTGCCAGCCCCAGTAGGTTGAGCCGTCAGGAGAGATTTCGCCTCCATTGGACACCAGCCCGTCCGAAACGATACGCATCACATAGACCTGTCGCCCCTGGTCATCCAGGACGAGTCGTCCATTCTCATCGTACAGCGGGACGCTCTGCGGATCGCGCGGCCTGCCGTCGTCGCGATAGGTGTCTATGATCTCGGCGGCCACCAACGGGCCGAACTCGTAACCATAGCCCAGGCCGTTCCAAACAATGTCCGTGATGGTGTTGCCAGGCGCAGAAATGGATCCGAAGTTGAAGATTTGTGTTGTGATGCGGTTGCCGTTCAGGATCGCATCACGCCGGTTGGTGAAGTCTGCGCCGCATTCCGCCCCCGTATGTGGTGCCACCGGAGCTTGGGACAGCGCGTCAACCCATTGACGTACGTCGAATGCCGACCAGCCCCGTTCACGCAGCACCTGTGCGTCTGCCGCAGCAGTGTACAGCACCAGAAGACCCGCAAAGAGTACGCGTAGCATTATGAGCGGTTAAAACGACAGGGTGGCGCCCACCTTTATGTGTCGCGGGCTGGTATACCAGTGTGGGCGTGTGTCGTACTCTTCAAGCGTGTGTATGCCTGGCAGGCCGTAGTGAGGCTTCCACGTGGCATGAAGGTTGCGCTGCTCTGACAGCGAGTACGTGGCCCGCCCAGTGTCGTTAAAGACAAAGTTCTCATTGAGCCGGTCGAATATGTTGAAGCCCTTGGCAAAAGCCCTGAGCCGCAACCCGATGATGGTGAGCTCTTTGTAAACATGCACGTCCAGCTTCAGCTTGGATGGCTTGCGGCCGCTGCGCGTGGGGAGGTCCACATTCTGATCCAGGATCAGCGGGGAGTAGGGGTACCCTGTGGCGAACTGGCCATTAAACGATATGCTCCAGTTGCCGGCACGCGCAATGGTTACCGTGGATGAAAGCACATGCCGCTGGTCAAAGGGCAGGGGCACGACTTCCAGTTCGTTCTCCCTTCCGGACAGGCGGTTGAAGAAGAACCTGTTGGCGTCATCGTCGCTGCCTTCAGCAATCTGGAACGTGTAGTCTACTGTTGCGGATAAGAGGCCTGTGCGGCTTCGACGCTTCGTAAGGGCAACTGTCATTCCGGTGACGTTGGCGTAAGCCTTGTTAAGGTAGATGTTGTACAGGTCCTCACCGGCTATCGTGGAATATCGCACCAGCTGCAGCGCCATGTAGTCCCGGATGTTCTTGAAGTATCCTGTCAGGTGTACCGCCAGCAGGCCGCCGATCTGCTGCTGAAGCCCGAACTCATACTGAACGGTGCGCTCCGGCCGCAGGTTGGTATTGCCAAAGGTGGGGGCGCTGCCTTTCGGGAATTCAAATTCGGGGTTGACATACATGTTGCGCAGCGAAGGCATCTGCGCAAAGTGACCATACGAGAAATGGATGATGCCACGTTCGGTGATGGGAAACGATACGCCCAGGCGCGGCAGCAGCATGTTCTTGACCTCTGCATCGCCCAGTTCGCCATCAGGATCGAAGAGGTCGGGGATGTACCTCCCGTTCGGGTCAAACCGCTCAAAGCGCACCCCCGCGTTGATGATAAAGTCATCAAACTCAACTTTGTCCTGGGCATAGGCGCTCATCTCGAAGACGCGCTGACCATCATACTTGTCGTGCGACGGGTTGTCGACCGGCTCTACAGTAGGTTCGCGGTACTGGTTGCCATCGTAGAGCACCACAAAGTTCTCCCTGCTGAGGCTGTGGCTCTGCACTTCAATGCCGGTCTTGAGCTCATGTGTTATGCCAAACTGGTGGGTGTAGTCCGCTTTGGCACGCAACGAGCCGGAGTCCTCGTATATGTGTGATTTCTGGTTGCCGCCAAACAGGAAGTTGTTGCCCGGAAAGCCCGTTACATTGCCGCCCCCAATGCCGCCTATATCCTTCACGTACCGGGGATCGAGTGGATCCTCGTACAAGTAGTACATGTACCGGCTGAGTGCCTGCGACAGCTTGACTGTGTAGAAGGCCCGCTCGCTCAGGGTATGCGTCCAGTGCAGGCTGTGGTTCTGGTTGCGTCGCCGTGCAGTGGCGGTACCGTCAGGGTTGTAGCGGTAGCCGAAGCTGAAGCTCTTGCTCTGGCTGTTATCGATCAGGTAGGAATACTCCACCTGCATGCCCCGCGAGGGCCTGAGGGACACCTTGCTGAGCACGTTCATCCGTCGGCTGGGGGACATGGGAGCGCGCTCGCTAGGCAGTTCCAGGCCTTCGCCTTCTACTGTGGTGCCATCCGCCAGCGTGACCGTGGAGTCCAGGTACGCCCACCAGGGCTTGCCGTGGAGCTCGTAGTACCACACCGGGCCGTTGAAATTGGCTGAATCTGAGGGCAGGTGCTGGCGGATACCGTACAGATGCCCCTCATTCTGGTCGTAGCGCCCGGACACCAGAAAGCGTATGCGCCTACTCACGGGCAAGGGGCCGCTGAGCGAACCTTCTAGCGTCCTCGAGTTCAGGTCCACACCAGGGGGCAGAAAAAAGATCTCCTCATTCTGTGTAACGTAATCGCCTCCGTATACGCTCACGGATCCGTCAACCTGATCCCCACCTTCCTTTGTAACAAGGTTGACGATAGCCGACATGGCTTTGCCGTGCTCCGCATTGAAGGCCCCCGAGATCACCGTCATCTCTTCAATGGCATCAATGGCCACACGTGTGGCGATGCCGTTGGTGTTGAACGGATTGCTCACAGCCAGTCCATCCACCAGATAGGCGATCTCGTTGCTGCGCCCCCCGCGAACATGCAGCTCGCCGCTTGCACCGGTCGTCACGCCAGCCTGCGTGGCAAGAACGCCGAACAGGCTCTCCACAGGCAACGCGTCAATCTCCTCGGCGATGACAGTTTTTTTGGACGCGGTCAGGTCCTTTTGAACAAGTGGACGCTCGGCCTGGACGATGATTTCCTCGCCTTCTATCACCGTTGGCATCAGCTTCACGTCTATGCGTGTGGTCTGCCCGGTAGTTACCGAAACGTCTGTGAGTGTGTGCTTCTGGTAGCCAACGTATGAGAAGATGAGTGTATAGGTACCGGGTCGAAGGTTGAGCAGCACATAGTTGCCGTCCAGATCCGAGGCGGTGCCGCGTGTGGTGCCTTCAATCAGAACGGTGACGCCGATCAGGCGCTCGCCAGTCTCCTGGTCGCTGACGTTGCCTGCGACCTTGCCCTGCCCGGACACGGTGTGTGCTCCGCAGATGCAGAGAAGCACTGCAAGGAAGGCGGTTTGCGCCACAGGCAGTGTTCTGGAAGCGGTCTGTTGCTGCATGTTCACCAGCTTGCGCATGTCTGGCAGCAGGCTGCGCTTGGATGCCAGCCTGCGCAGCAGAGCCCATAGGGGGAGGCTGCGCGCCTCCCCCATGGGTTCGTCATTTGATGAGTATCATCGATCGCGCCTGCTGGAAGTTTCCATAACGCAGCACATAGAAATACTGACCGCTCGCGACAGGGCTTCCGGCGTCGTTAACGCCATGCCATGTGGCTTGGTGCGTGCCTGCGACATAGGACTCATCGTTGATGAGTGTGCGCACCAGGCGTCCTGTGATGTCATAGACCAGGACGCTGATCCGCTTATCCAGCGGGAGCGTAAAGGAGAACGTCGTTGAAGGGTTGAACGGGTTTGGATAATTGGGTCCGAGCACGTAGTCCTGCGGAACGATTACCCGCTCTTCAGTAAAGCTGGTAGGCAGCCCCTCGCCGGAGAAGATGCGAACAAATGCACGGTTAACGAAGGGGGCCGTAGAGTCGGCCAATACAGTTTCCGTGGTTGTCGAATCTGTGGGGTAGTCCACCTGAATATGGTACAGGCTGTCAGGCACGCCTTGCATAGAGAAGGCGAGCTCCGCATAGCCATCACCGTCAGCGTCCCCCAGGAAGGCCATCTTGGCTGCAAATTCCGGGCCGGGGGAAGCGTTCCGAAAAACCGTACCCGTACTGTCGTAAACTGTGTTGAAGGCGCCACCGTCATTTGGGAAGGGGATCTCCCGCACAGAATAGTTGGCCGGATCCTCCACGTCGCCATGCGGCCAGAAGTCAGCGATCCGGATCCAGCGGGGCGGCTCTCCATTCGCAAAGTCTCCGGATGAATAGGAACGGCCGCTGCCTATGAGCTCCATCACACCGTCCTGGTCAATGTCTCCTGCCGTCAGGCCCAGCGCGGAGAACCCGGGCACGATGCCATAGACCACATTGGACGAATCGATCCGAGTAACGTCTTCGCCTGCCTCGTAATTGAGGAGGGTGACGTTGCCCGATGAATAAGCCGGGCAGTAGATCTCGTCATCGCCGTTAGCGTCCATGTCCACCGCCACGCAGCCGAACAGTGCCACCTCATCTGAGCTTGACGCATGAAACCATGCCAGCGTATCGCCCTCCTCCGGAGCATCATACTCGTCTGGGCCGGTCACATCAACATTGGTAAAGTTCAGGTTATTCCAGCTGCTCAATGCGAGCTCAAACGTGCCATCTCCGTCCAGATCTGCAGGCACGATCGAATATGCACTGCCACCACCGCGGTTCACGGGATCGAAGTCTTCCGATCCGCGCGTGCTCCAACGCGCCTCCTGATTCCAAGCCCCAAACAGCGGGTCGACGGCTGAAATGGACAGGACGTACCAGTTGTCAAAGTTGTTGAAACCCGAGCCTCCGTTGTTGGGCAGCATGATCTCCTGGACACCGTCCCCATCAACGTCAGCCACAGATATCATCTCGCTTACAAAGCGGTCTGGAACGTCGTTGTCAAACGTGTACGCGATCGGCGGAATAGCGAGCGGAATATCGTTGTCACCCGCCGCCTCGGCTACGTAGAGCCCTGGCACAACAACCGAAGACAGTGGATTCGTTGGGCTGTATCCGCGGCCTGCCAGCATGACTATTTCACCGAACCCGTCATCGTCAAGGTCGGAGCAAGCGGCAAACCGGCCGTTTTGGCTGGTCGACGTTGAATCAAGCGATATTGAGGCATAGACGACCTCCCAGGTGTCCGGTCCTGCTGCCTCAATCATGTAGACCCGCCCGCCGCCTGAGTAGTCAGTAACAAGAATATCAGTCTTACCGTCGTTATCCACATCACAGGGGCCTGATACGCCCCGGGCGCCTCCTTGGAACCCGGGCGCATACGGGGGGAACACATCCGTGGCGCTGCCAGACAGAACCGTCTCCTGATCGGGTATCCAAGCGAAGTCGGTGGTCTGCCCGCTGGCCGCGCCTGCGGAGAAGAGCACTGAAAGTGCGAAAAGAGTGATAGCAATGCGCATGCTTATCTTGATCTTGGTGAGTTCTGGTTGCCAGATATCATGTTAAGGAACGCAGGTATCATATACAAGTGTTAAGGGGCCGTTTGCTGCGTATGGCGCGTCAGTGCCTTGGCGGTTAAGGTCGTGGCTTGTTAGATTTGCGCGCCATAAATCTGAAGACGAAATGCTGCAGACAACCGTCATTGGAAGCTACGCATGGCCGTCCTGGTTCATCACCGCGGTACAGGCCATAAAGGATCGGCGCTACGGCCCAAAGGATGTGGAAGAGGCGCTGAACGATGCCGTGGAGATGGCTATCCGGGATCAGGAGGAAGCAGGCCTGGATGTTATCAGCGATGGCGAAATGCGCCGTCTGGGTTTCTTTACAGCCGACTTCTACGGGCGGCTGCGTGGCCTGGCTGAGCTGCCGCCGCTTCGCAGGCTGGGGCCGGGGGGACACGATCAGCGTGAACGTTACGAAGCGCCTGAACGAATCGAAGCGCCGGATGGGTTGGGCATTGTCGCCGAGTACAGCTACGCGCGTGGCCGGACAAAGCTGCCGCTCAAGGTGCCGTGCCCAGGACCTTACACGCTGGCGGGCCGCATCATGCCGGGAAAGCACTATCAGGACAGAATGGCTGTCGCGCGTGAATTTGCACGGATCATCAACAGGGAGCTCAAGGCCGTCACAGCGGCGGGAGCCGCATTCATTCAGCTCGATGAGCCGTCATATGCCGTTCACAAGCACTCGCCCAAGGCCTTTGTAGAGCTTTTCAACAGCACTGTTGAGGGGGTCAGTGCCCGCATTGGGTTGCACCTGTGTTTCGGCAACTACATTGGACGGCCTGTGGCACACCGCGTCTACGCACCGCTGTTTCCGCACATACTTGATGTTGAAGCAGACGAAATTCACCTGGAGATGGCTAATCGCGAGATGGCTGAGGTGCATCTGCTGGGCGAGATCGCGCGCGCCGGCAAGACCGCGGCCGTGGGCGTCATTGACGTGAAGAACTACTTTATTGAAACGCCGCAGATCGTGGCGGATCGCATTAGCGTGGCCTTGAGGTATGCCAGACCTGATCAGCTGGCTGTCGCTCCTGATTGTGGACTCAGCCAAACAGCCCGGTGGGCTGCCCGCCGGAAGTTGCACGCCATGGTCGAAGGTGCGAGACTTGTGCGCAACGAGCTGACTGGACACTAAAGGCTGCGTCCCTCTGGGGGCAGCAGCTGAACCGCTTTTCTGTTGTGTCCATGCACGGAAGGCTCATGGCACCAGAGCGTGCGCAGTGCCTCTATGGTGTGTGCGGCGTCTTCTAGGCCGAGCATGGCAGTCACCGCAGCATCGATCTCTTTCCTTGTCTTATCTGCATGGGCCTGGCATGCGGGCAGGAGCGCACGGCTTTTCAGGCGGTCGAAGGCTGCTGCTGCATGACTCAGCCGGTCATTGGGGAGCTGATCCAGGTGCGAGCAGGGGATCTGTTTCACCGCTTTGATTTTTGTGAGTGATCTCCCGGTTTGTGTCCGCTGCCCTCTGGTCCAGTGCACCAGCATGCCCACGATGGAGTTGGCCCACAGCGCGAACGCCTTTTGCACCCGATCATCACTGTGCCGCAGTGATACCCACGCATTTCCCCCCAGAGCGGCGTGCCCGGTCGTGGCCGCCAACAGTGTCTGGGAGGTCCACCGCATGTTTTTGGCATAGAAGAGTGTGCTGCAGAGCCTGCGCATCTCCTGCCGCAGCGGGCCGGTTCCCACGCCTCTCGGCGCGACGCCCTTGTGGGTGGGTGTCACGATCAGTGCCTTTTGCGCCTTGCTGCTCGCGGCCCACAAGGCCCGGTCCTGCCCGGTGGCATCCATGACCCCACGCACGGGGTGCATCTCGAAGGCGCCGCACTTGAATCCGCTGCCCGCAGTATGGCCTATCCGATGGTGTGTGGGCCCCACCGTAAACAGTTCACCCACGGTGGTCATGGGCAGGTCCAGTACCGCATGGTAGTTATCAAACGCCAGGATGCCCCGGCCCAGGTCCATCGCTGCACGCACCAGGTCCGGGTGCAAGGTGCCCACGGGACTCCACGGCGCACCCGTGCCGTCCGTCCGTAGGACGCACAGCTGGCCAATCTCATCGTGGCCCACACGTATCGACATCCGGGCGCCGTTGCATGCTTTGCGCGCGGCGCTGATGGCGCGGGCGATCTCTCCCGCCTCCCCCATGCGGGTGGGCGGATGGTACAGGGTGACGCAGTGGATCGCGCCGCCCTGGCGGCCCCTGCGCCGGGTGCGGGTACCCGTCAGGAGCATCTCCTCCATGTGCGTGTCAGCCGACAGAGCATCCTTGCCCAGCGCGCCCCCGGCGACCACGGCCACCGCCACGATGTCCTCAAAGTCATGCTCCACCATCTGCCGGGTGACGGTCCACGAGTCGGCCAGTGCCGCCGTGAGCGGCAGCACAAACCCGATCCTTCCGCCCGTCTTCACCTTCCGGCGCGCCAGCGCCAGGAACGAGGCCGCCATGCCGGCCTGGTTGCTGCACGGCTCTGACCGTACCAGCATGGCCCACCGCTTCTGGCA